>CAYRKE010000078.1:0-25100 GCA_964424695.1 uncultured Polyangiaceae bacterium | reverse complement strand
CCTCGAATCCGGGAGCGGCTCCACCTGACTCATTCTGGATGACTCATTCTGGATGGCCCATTCTGGATGGCCCATTCTGGGTGGCTCGGGCTGAATGTCGCCCACCCGGCGGGATCCAGTGGCTCGTGGGGTGCGAGGAGTCGGTCTGCGCTTCTGGTGACCGTCCGCTGCGCGGGGACCGCCTCCCTACGGTCGCGGTCGACCGTCGACGGCTCTCAGGATGCGCCCGTACACGAATCCGTCCGTCTCCGGAGAGTCGGACCACACGTACACCCGGAGGTCCTTGTCGACCGGATCCTCGACGTGGAGCGAGCCCGTGTCTTCGCGATAGGCTGCCATGGCTTCCATGTTCGATTCGACGCGACGCTCGAAGAGCAAGGGCCGCTGCTGGAAGGTAATGGCACCTCCTGAGAGCTCTTCCATCAGCGCGGCGGAGATGCCCACCGAGGAGGCGCCGACGGTGGGCCCCCCCCGCGCACGCCCCATCGCCATCGGTTCACCGACGTATCCTCCCATGGTGACGATGACCCCATCTCCCTTGAACGCTGCCGGAAGGAAGTACCCGCCGCTCGCGTTGGATCCATCGGTCAGTAGGACCAGGTTTTCGCCGACGAACCTCCCAGCACACTCGGCGCTGTCGAACACAGGATCGTCGACGTACTCCGCACTGAACTCTCGAGTCAGGGAGATCTCCTCTCCGCCTCGACTCTCGACGTATGCGGGAGACAGGAACCACTCGAGATCGTCCCATGGGAGCAGCTCTCCAGTGTCCACGTCCATCAGACACCCGGGGCCGAAGCCGAGCTCGCACGGCGGACTACCGTACGGCACCGCCAGTGCGTCCCAGAGCGCAGAATTGTAGAGAAACTCGTTGAGGACGGGGTTATCGTTTCGGAGCCGATACACGATCTTGCCAGACTGCCGCGGCGTCGACGCGTCCGGGAAGAGGTGCCGGTGCAGCCAGGTGATCACCGTGTCGTATCCGCCGCCGTTGCCACGAAGGTCGACAATCAGGCGGCGGCTGTGATCACAGGCATAGTCGATGCCAGCCCTCGCTACGTCGATCCATCCCACGGTATTTCCGAGGCGGAGGACGGTCACGTCGTTGTCGTACTGGAGGACTCTGGCTGACCCCGTTTGGGGGATGATTTCCTGAATGTCCTTGCCGAGCTGGGCGGGGGGGACCTCATGGTAGTCCCGCTCCCGCGGGGCACGCGGCCAGGGGTGGTGGCCTCGGCGCCGGTAGCGTTCGAGGGCGCGACGACGATGCCGGTCCGTCTCATCGGCAAGGCTGAGCCTTTCCGCAAAGGACTCCTCCATGAACCCATCACTGGGAAGCTCGAGCGGCTCCAGGCATTCGTCGACGAACTCGGCCGTGCTGCCTGCGAGGGGCAGAGCGGCATCGCCCAGGGAAAGGTCGGCGCTGGCGAATACCCACGGCATGTTCACCCGAACCCGACGTCCGCTCCGGGTCTGCAGAAGGTACTCGTCTTCGGATCCCCAGGGGATGAAGTCATGCGCATCGCCGAGCCGGACGCTGTAGCCCGCCTGGTTGAGGATCCCATTGAGATGGCCACCATCGTCCTCGTGGGTGCTCATGCGTTCGCGACCGAAGTCTCGGAAGTAGTCGAGCACGGGGACGCCGTTGATCTCCAGCACCCGCATCCCCACGTAGGCCGAGGCGTCGATGCCGGTCGCTGTCTGGTAGAGGTCGGGCAAGAAGGGGGTCGCCTCGATGAAGATGATCTGCTCCCCGTTTTTGCGGAGGAGCGTCGAGCCGAAGTCGAACGGCATGAAGGCCGTGAGCATCCGCCAATAACAGCCCGGGGGGGTGTAGGCGACGTGGGCATTCCGGAAACGCTTGTGCTCGAGTTTCAGCGCCTCGTGCATCGCGAAGTCCCCCGGATACTCTCCCGCAATGCCCGCTTCGAGCACCCCATCCAGGGCCTCGCGCCACCCCACGCGCTCTTCATAGATCTCAGCGAGGTCCGAGAGCGAGCGGTGCTCCGCGATTACTCCCACGATGTTCTCCAGCGTTCCCTGATCGAATGGAACTTGTTCGTAGCACTCGGTGACTTGTTCGAAAGAGAAGGTGTTCGTCCCCCGTGAGGCAAAGTCGCAGGGGTCGCTGGCGTGCACGTCGAGCGGTATGAGGAGCCCGGCGGCTACCAATGGAGATACGTAGGGCGCGTGCCAAGATAGGGACGAAAACGTGTCCCGCAGGCGACGGAGATGAGTGGATCGTGACATGGTTCTCCTTGTTCGGTGCAATGTTGAGGCCGCAGTGGGGCGCTGAGTCGAAACGGAGAGCCCTCCCGTCAACGCTCTGACGAGCGAGATCGCGCTTCGGTGCTCATGAAGCACCACCCAGCGATGGGTCATCCTCTATTGCCCGAGGGCGAGTGCGACCTTCAATCGTACCCGTTCAAGGTCTGCCCAGGAGCATGCGTTCACGGCCCCAGGATAACCGCTGCGCAAGCCGCCTCGCCCACGAGGCACACCGAGGGCCGGAGCGGAGCGTAAGCGGGTACGTGAGCACCGACCCACAGGCGAGAGCCCCCCAGGCTCCCCCACCCCGGCTGCTGCCCGAGTGGGACCCCGAGCCCGAGGCCCCCCGTGTGCGAGGTGGATTGCGCAGCGTGCTAGCAGGTTGGAAGGCGTGAACGGATACGCCCAGGAGCACGGCGGCGTGCCGCTTCGCTCCGGTGCTCGCTACGCCTTGGGCGCCCTGCGAACTCGGTCGATGTTCACCCGGGCTGTGAACGCAGCCCTGCACACTCTCTCTTAGTATCCAACGAGCATAGCGCCCGCTTCACGATGGCGGAACCCTGCTGGATACCTTCTCAGGTACTCGCCTGCTTCGCGCGCCGCGCCGTCACGGTCGCCGCGACGCTGACGACACACTGCTCGAAGGAAAGCGGCGTCTTCGACACGCGTGTCTTCGGGGTACCGGCGCTCGAACTCGCGGAATCGCTCCTCTGCGAGTGCGTAGCGCTCTTGCGTAAAGGCCGCGATTGCCGCGCTGAAGGCCGTCCCTGGCGTCTCGGTGGAGACTCTGGGGTGGTTCCCCGATTGAGCTCTGGGTTTTAGCGGACTGCCCTCGGCTCGGCGGTTTGGCACTCCCTTCGCCGTTGAGCGATGCGCTTTCAATCCTGTCCAAGCCACCGCCGACGGGTCGCGCGCGCCACGGACTGGTGACGAGAGCGTGTCGTTTTCGACTTCCGCTCTGCCCCCGGCTGTGACGCTCCGCGCGGCGACTTCTCGGTCCCCGAATGCTCTGGGTACGTCCCGCGTGCCGCCTGGCACCGGCGCCGCGCCGCAAGCCGAGCCCGAGCCCCGCGCCAAGGTGAACGCCGGACGCAGCCGAGGTGTACTTGCCGAAGCTGGAGCCGCCCCATCGTCAGGCGAGAACCCATGGTCGAGCACCAGCCAGCTCCCCCCGCACAGGGCAAGGGCGAGACCTGCAGCGACGGCGAGGCGGTACCTTGGACGTGCCCCGGGATTCTCCGCCCCGGTCACGATGGCGTCGGCCCGGCGCAGGATTTCCAGCCGCAGGCGCCGCCGTTCCAACTCCCCGGGGCGATCCTCGGGCAGGTGCAGGGCGAGATCGCGTAGCCTGCCGAGCGAGCGCTGTTCGGCCGAACACGTCGGGCAGCTGGCGGCGTGGCGTTCGAAGGACGCTCGCTCAGGGCCGCTGAGCCGACCATCTTCGGCGGCTTCAACCTGCCAGAGCCGACCGCACCCCGAGCCGCGCGTCATTCCTGGCCTCCCGTGACGGCCCACCGCAGCTCGGCTCGCGCATGGTGGAGCCGAGTCCACACCGTGTTGACCGGAACGCCGAGGGCCTTCGCCGCTTCTTCGCCGCTCAGCCCCTCGAGAAGGACCAACACGAAGACCTCCCGTTTCTTCGCAGAGAGGCGGTTGAAGGCCGCTTCGAATCGAAGAGCGGCCTCATCAGAGCGGCAGCACTCATCGGGTGCAGTAGCCTTCTTCTGTGTGGCGAGGTGGGCGAAGCTGAGGAGGCGCGCCGTGTAGCGCGTCAGCGATCGCCGATGACGACGGGCTAGCATCGTGGCAATCCCGTACATCCAGTTGCGCGCCGAGGCTTGGGCGTCGAAGCGGGGGGCGCTTCGAACCACCTCGAGAAAGACCGATTGTACGAGGTCGTCCACGTCGCTGCGAGAGAGGCCCAGGCGAGCCAGGTAGCGCCGCAGGCCCGGCTCGTGTCGATCATAGAGGTGTCCGAGTGCGTCCAGATCGCCCGCGGCGACGCGAGCGACGAACTCGGAGTCAGTCTCCTCGCTGATCAGTGAGTGGACCACCTGGCTCATGCTCCCCCGAGTTCCCCTCCGACGCCCAGGGTGATGCCCCACCAAGGAGAGAGCGGGCGCCCATCCGCGCCGTGGACCGAGCTGCCGAGGGTGTGAGGCAGAACCTCGAACCCGAGAGTGGTTCGCAGCGCCATGCGCTCCGCGCCTCGGGCCACGAGACCTGTGTGCACGCCGACCCTTGCTTCCAGGGTAGGGTCCCGACCCGCGTCGTCGGCTCCCCCTTCCATGACGGCGGCCGCCTGCGCATGTCCACCGAGGAGCACCAGTAGGCTTCCGGCGACGGGCACTCGCCGGGCCACCCGTACCCCAAGGGCCAAGCCATAGTCTCTCGGTTCTGCGCCGTTCTTGCCGTCGAGGCGGTAGTACCAAGGCTCGAAGCGGGCCGTGATGCCCAGCTCGGCTCGAGATGCGGCCAGGCCTACTAGCGCTTCGACGTAGGGAGTGGTGATGCGGCTCGCCCCCCCCCGCATTCCCGTCTCCAGTGCTGCGAAAGCTGCCTGCGACAAGGATGCGTCCGAAAACGTCAGGCTTGCCGTCGCGCCCGAGGTCGCACCGAGGTCGGTCGTGACATCGGCTTCTTGGGCGTCCAAGCCTGGCTGCCGAGGTTCAGTGACATCAGCGCCACTGGCGGGATCCCGCGTGATGGGGCACTCCGGCGTACCGCCAGCCCACGCCGCCGCCCCTCTGGAGCCCTCCTCGCCGGACAACAGCCTCTGCCGATTCACGGCCGCGTACGTAGTCCGGGCGGGTTTGGGACGCAGTGCTGTGACAGGAGGGGAGGGGGGCGCGAGATCCTGGGGCACGATGAGCGTGCTCGTTCGCTCATCGCCCTGCGCCGAAGGCGTTGTTGGGGGGGCCACCGCTGCCGGCAGAAGCCCAGGGAAGGGCACGACGGACAACGCGGCGACCGTCGGCTCGAGCTCGCTCGGGGCGCTGAGCGACCGAACCGCGCTTCTACCACCGAAGCCCCAAAACTCCAGGGTGGCTCCCCGAGCATCAACGTGGATCACGAGCTTCTGACAGAGAAAGGGTGTCGAGCCGCCCTCCCCCCTCTGTTTCAAGTGGGCTACCGCGAGTGCCCACGGTGCGGTTCTGGTGCCTCGAAGGGTCACCTCGCACTCCGGGCGGTCTTCCGCCCCATCCGTCGCGAGCTCCTCCGCGAGTGCCCGACCGGGGCATCCCGCCAGCAGAGCCGCTATCAGAACCGAGCGGGACCCGGTCAGGGAGGTTGTGGCAGCCGGCATCATGGATTCGGCTGATATTGCCCGCTGGGGCCCGGTTCCTTCAAAAAGAATCCGAGCCTAGACTCCAACGGGCGCTTCGGGAAGGATTCCCGGCGTTCCCCGCAGGGGCAGGAGCTCGAGCTTCATTGGCCGGCCGCGATGCTGGTGGCCCAGCACTCCCGAGAGGGGGTGACGGAGCCTCAATGGTGGGGCAATCCACATTGGGGCGGGCTTCGATGGGTCGCCGCTGGCAAGGCTTCGCTAGCGACATGGCGAGATGGGAGCAGACACTACTCTCATGTCTACTTCCATGGTCCTGGGCGTTGCTGCGGGCGCACGCGCAGGTTGGCATCAAGGCCAGCGCACTGGGAAGGTCACTCCCGGGACCTGGGGGGAGCCACACTCAGTCGGTGCGCTTTGCGGTTCGCAACTCATCTGAAATCACGTGAAATGTTCGCCGCAGTCGCGCTCCGCACTGCGCAAGATGTGCCGACACGCGGTTCGCCGTCGGACATGCCAGCTTCCGCAAGAAGAAGACTTAACTGGATTCCCTTGAGGCCGTTCTGGGGGATGCCTATCCAAGCGTCGTGACGCGCCCTGCCGGGGGGGCCTGAGCGGACGCCGTCCTCGGGGCTCGGTCAGGAGACCAGCAACCCTCTGCCAGGGAGCGAAGCCGTGACGGATTCGATGCTGCCTAGAAAAGTGATGATCGTTGACGATAGCGAGATCGTGCTCGCGCTCGCGGCACATACCCTGCAGGGTGCAGGCTACCGAGTGGTTACTCACCCGCATCCTGCCGGTTGTCTCGCACTCGTTCTCAAGGAGGCACCGGACCTGTTGCTCATCGACGTCAACATGCCGGGACTCAGCGGTGACACCGTAGTGAAGATGGTCGGCTCGGCGCAGCTCAAGTCGCCCATGGTGGTACTGCTCCATTCAAGTCTGCCCGCCGATGTTTTGGCGCAGAAGGTGGTTGCCTCGGGAGCCAACGGCTTCATCCGTAAGACCGAATCCTCCATGGAGCTGGTGCGTCAGGTTGCGCGGTGGGTGAAGCCCAGCGCCACGAGCGGAACCTACTCCGTCGGCGGTTCGACCCGAGTCGACCTTCAGCAAGTTCGCGACAACCATCCCACGCCCGCGCCCGTTGTGTCTGCACCAGACTCCACGCCGACCCGAGCGACGATTCTCCTCGTTGACTACCAGATGGCCGAGCTTTCCGAGTACCGACGCCTCGCCATGTCGGAGCCTGGCCAACTCGAGTTCGCGCTCTCCGGTGCTGAGGTGATTCGGAAGCTGGGCTCCCAATGCCCGCCGGACATTGTCGTGATGGGAAGGCTGCTGGGATCTCCGAGTTGCGACGACGTGCTGAGTGAGGCCTCTCAGCTCGATCGATCCTCAAAGACTCGCTTCATCCTCGTACGCGACGTGGCCGAGGAGGTGAAACACCGCGGTTTCGGGGCCACTGTGCTTCGCCGTCCGCTCACCGAGGCTTCGCTCTGTGGCGCGATTCGACAGTGCCAACGGCGGGCGAGCTGAGCCGTTGACACCGTCCTCGTGTTTGTGTGCGCCATGCCTCGGGACCGGCCGCGATCCCTAGCGTGCAGCGCGGTCACGACGCGGGGTCCCACTCGGGTAATGCCCGAGTGGGCGGCGTCGGGGGGGGAAGCTGGTCAGTGCGCGTCGACCAGCTGTGCGGCGCTCATGGCGTCTTCACGAACGAAATGTAGCGACTCGAACCCGCTCCGGTGACTGGATCGAACTTACCGATGATCGTGAGATTTCCCACCGCGCCCTCGAACTCGCCAGTTCCACTCGTCCACTGGGTGTAGTCCACGAAGTCGCCAGTGACGAGGTTCCAGTAGCCCACGTCGTCTCCGACCAGCGTCCCCCGATCGGTCGTGATGGTGTTGACGCCGGTGTACCTCACGACATTGGGCACCCCCGTCTCCTCCATGGTGTCCATGGTCCACCCGAGGGTACCCGCGAGGCCACCGGTGAGCGGACCACCCGTACACATCGTGTCGCAGGCCACCGCAGCGCTTGAAAAAGTGCCCGTGTATCGATCGACGCATGCGTCCGCGCTCGGAGCAACCCCGAGGACCGTCGCTGCTGTCAGTACGCCCAGTGATATCAGTGCTCTACTGTTTGCCTTCACCTTCGGTCTCCTATGTTTCGATTGCTAGAAGTAGCTGCGGGAAAAACCACTATCCACGGTGATCACTTGGCCAGTTAGGTTGGCGCAGTGCCTGCTAACCAAAAACGCCGCTGTCGAGGCCACGTCTCCCAGCACGGGGGCCTGGCCCGTCATGCCGCGCTTGGCGATATGCGCTACCGTCTTGGTGAGGGTTTCGCTGCCCAGGACGCGGCAAGCCGTGTCCGATGCCACCGCCGAGAAGCTGAGCGCGTTGCAGAGAATCCCGTCTCGGCCCAGCTCGGCTGCGAGGTAGCGAACCGCGGAGTTCAGGGCCGCCTTGGCCATGCCCACCGCGTGGTAGTGGGGGATTGCGAAGTCGGCCCCCGCAGACGTCAGCGCGATGACGCGGGGCGCCGCCGCTTGCTTCAGCAGCGGTCGCATGAAACGCAGCGTCACCAGGAGCGAGCGCACCCCGACGTCCATGATCTCGGCGAGCTCGTCGCGGCTGAGCTCGAGTACGGAGCGACGGAGGACCTCGGGCGGTGCCGCCACCAACGTGTGGACCACGAAGTCGAGTCCACCGAAGGTGGTGGCGATGTGGTGGGCGGCCGCCTCGAAGGTTGATTCCTGTGAGACCTCCACGGCAAGCGGCAGCGCATTGAGATGCTCGGCGAGTGCTGCGCCCTGCTTCAAGGAGCTCGGCCGACAACTGATGGCCAGGCGCGCCCCGAGTCGCGTGAAGAGCTCGGCGCAGGCGAAGCCCGCCGAGTTCTGGCGAGCAACCCCCAGTACCAGTCCGCGCCGCCCCTCGAGCATGCGCCCGCCTCGGTCGTCTCCGTTCACGTCCTCTCCGATGCTCGTTGCGCCCCGCGTGCTGGGCGGCTGCGTGGCTGGGCTTCATGGGGCCGTGATCGCACGGGCTCGGTCCTATCTGCGTGCAGGGGGTATCGGGGGAGGGCGGCCATCGAGTCCTTTTTCAGATGGGCTTACGCGCCACGTGGGCGTCGTCACTCAGCGGGCGACTCTGGGAACCAGGATGCGAGGGCTCCCACTGGGTCCTCGTCGTATTCGGCCAGCGCCTTCTGGATGACCAGTGACGCTTCAGTGACCGGCAAGCCCCCGGCCCACATGGCGACCCGTCCCACTGCGGCAAGGATGCGCTCCGACGACGTTCCGATTCTGCGCAGGACTTTGGCGAACATGGCCGCGGTGCGGAGGTGCCCTTGCGCCACGAGTACACATACCCCCAGTAGGTAGTTCTCTTCGATGCTGATGTGTCTGGTGTCGGCCTCGACGGTGTGGAATCGCAAGATGAGCTCTCGGAGGGCCGGATCTCTGATGCGCTCGAGAAACCGAAGATGGCGCTTACCCATGCCAGGGCCGAAGAGCGCATCGACATAGTGTTCGGTCGATTCGATCGGGTCGGGATTGCTCATGGGCGAAAAGCCTTCTCAGCGAGCCTGAAGCGTTGGAGTGATGACGAGATCGGCGATGGAAACGTGGCTGGGTTGCTCAAGGATGAAGAGTACCGCGCGTGCCACGTCGTCCGGCCGGAGCCATTCGGGGATCTGGGTCTCGAGCTTTTGGCGTGCCCCCTCGAACCCCTCAAACTTATCGTAGATCGGGGTGTCTACCAAGCCGGGTGTGATGGTGCAGACGCGGATCCGACGCGAAGCGAGCTCGAGACGTAGTCCCTCGACGACGGTGTCCAGGGCCGACTTGGTGGCGGCGTAGGCCGCAAACTTGGATCCGGGCAAAAAGCGGGCCGTGACCGAGGACACCTGCACGAACGCGCTTTCCTGGCCAAGGCGCGGCACGAGGGCCTTGGCCAGGGCCACCGGTCCGAGGACATTGACCGTCAGAAGCCGTTGTAGCCGCTCGAGTGGAAGGTCCAGCACTGACTGGTACTCGCATTCTGCGGCGTTGCTGACGACTGCCGCGATCGGCCCGGTCACTTCGTCGAGCGCGAGAATGCCGCGGTCTCGGCTGTGGGGGTCGGCGAAGTCGATCTCGATGGGAGAGAACCGAGCACCGAGCTCGGTGTGGAGGGTGCCGAGTGCGTCTCGTCTTCGCGCCAGCCCCACGACGCGATACCCGCGTTCGATCAGGAGCCGCGTCGTTGCTAGCCCAATCCCGGAGGTCACTCCCGAAATCACTACGCAAGGTGCGTCAATCGGACTCATGTGACCTCCAGCAGAGCCGCGGAGTACTGCCAACCGAGCCCTACCGCGGTGGCGAGGACCCGATTGCCTCGGGTGATGATGCCCTGATCAAGGAAGTGTCGAAGCGCGCAGGGAATGGCCGCCGCGGCCAAATTGCCTTGAATTGGCAGCGCCGTCAGTACTCGCTCGGAGGGCACTTCCAGGTACTGCCGCAGCATGCCCTGTACTCCCGCCGTCCCAGAGTGCGGCACGAGCCAGTCAATCTCGTCGAGTCGCATGCCCGCTCGGTCGAGGAGAGCTCGACTCACCTCTGCCATGGACCGCCCAGCCAGGGCATTCAGATCGCGCTGGCGAATGTGGGGCAGAAGGCAGCCCTCAGGGTCGACCTCCATGATTCCGTTGTGGCTCCCATCGGTTCGAATCTCGTAGTCGAGCAGCCGGATCCCATGGGCCGCATCGCGGCTCACGACCGCAGCCGCGGCTCCGTCACCGAAGATGAGGGTGGCGCGGCTCCCCGGGCGCATCCGCGCCGCCGAGCGGTCCGCCGCAACGATGAGCCCGCCCCGATAACGTGGGTCGAGGAGGTAGCCTCGTGCGATGCTGAGGGCTTGGACAAACCCCGAACAGGCGCAGCAGAGGTCGAAGGCCATCGCTCGGTGCGCTCCGAGGGCGTGCTGGATCCGTGGTGCGACGTCTGGCACGAAGCGGCGCGTCGTCCAGCTGACGAAGATGACGAAATCCAGCGCGTCAGCCCCCATTTCCGCGGCCCCGAGGGCTCGCTCGGCGGCGAGGATTCCCATGGTCTCGGCGGTCTCGTTCTCCGAGGCGTGCCCGCGACGCAGCACGCCGATGGCATCCATCTGCTCGACTGACAGGGGTGGGTCGAGTGGGGGCAGGTGAGCATTATCGACGCTGTTGGTGGGCAGATAGCTGCCGAGGCCCGAAATGGTAAGGGGGTTCAAGAGACTCTCCGGGTATCGGTGGACTGGGATCTGTTGCGCATCTCGGGTTCGGCCTCATCCTGATCGAGCCAGTTCAGGGCTTCGAGCTCATCTTCGGAGGGAGGCGGGGCGGCCTTGGGGGCTGCGGCGGCTTCTTGCGCCCACTCCGGCAGCTGTCGCGGGCCGTCCGAGCCCGGCGACGCTTCGATCCATTGTTCGACTCGCCACGGGTGCTTGTCTCCTTCGCGATGGAGCTCCCAGTGTTCCGTCACGATGCTGCGGACCCCCCAGCCCGCGCTCGTCACGAAGTCGACGCTGCGAGGGAGGCGGCCGGGTAGTGCGCGGGTGACCACGATCAGTTCGTCGGCGGCAGACGCGATGTCATTGGCGCCCCCGGAACCCACCAGCAACCTGCCGGCGACTCGCGTGCTGTTGATATTGCCACGCTCGTCGACCTGTGCCCCTCCCACGACGCCGAGACACCTGCTGCCGTTTCCGCACACCAGGACGCCCAGCACGTCTTCCACGTCCGACAGGCGTCTCGAACTAACCAGGTTCCGATACCCGAGGAGAAACGGATCCGCGCTCTTGGCGTCGAAGTCCGCCAGACCGGTCTCCACCAGCAGCCTCGGCGCATTTCCCCGCTGTCCGAGCAGCATTGTCGCGACACGCACCGCGGCGAAGGCTTGACCAATGCCCGCGAGGATGGCTTCCAGGTTCTCCTGCTGGATGCGTCGAAGGATCGTGCGGGCTGCCAGCAAGGTCGCCCGCAACTCACTCGGTAGAGAGCCCCAGTCACCGCTCGGAGCACCGCCGGGCCGCTGGACGGGGAGCGTCCCCGACTGCTCGGGGGGTCTGCGCATGGCCGGCCCAGTCTTCGCTTCAGGGGAGGCACTGCCTGCCCCATCCGATGCTGACGCCGATGAACCGTGTCGATGCGGCGCGCGCAGCGGCTCCCGTCCTGGCTGTTCCCTGCGCCACGTCGCTACGAAGTCACCGTAGGCGGCTTCTGCGTCGCTGGCTTGGAGAACACTGGTGCAGAATCGATCGAAGAGAGCGGGGTCTTCGGTCATCTGGCGCCAGAGGCGATACTGCTGGGGGTCGTCCCCGTAACCGAGTGCTCGGAATTCCTCGGGCACCGCGTGGAGCGGCTGGGGCTGGGCTCCTTTTGGCGCGTGACATACGGCCAACACGCGGGCCGGAAACACGGGGAGCTGGTCCGGGTGTCCGCGCAGGCTCCCCCTTGGTACGATCTTCTCCACTGTGACGATCACGCCGAGCTTCGCGCCGTGGGCGGCATAGAACCCTTCACAGAACGGCGCAGAGAACAGGGCATGACCATCCTCGTCGCCGACGGCGGCGTGGAGGAACGTGACATCGGCTCGCAGCGCTGCAACCAGCGAGACGGGCCGCTCTCTGCCGACAGGATCGGGCACTTCGAAGTAGCGACCCCGTCTAGCGAGCTGGCTCGCGAGTTCCGTCCCGCGGAGGCTCGTCGTGACTGCGTAGGGTTCGCCGCGAGCTCCAGCCCTGAACGCGGCCACATAGCTCGATAACGACCAATGCTCGAGGTCCGCGTCGGCGTACTCGAGAGCCTGATAGAGCGCGTTCGGTCGCGGGCTGGGGTAGTTGTCCCCGTAGAAGCAGGCAATGTAGCGGTGTCCGAGGCGGAGCAGTCCCAAGAGATGAGCGGTCGAGTGCATCCCGGTCGTGCTCAACGTGAAGGCAGGTCGCGCGCCCGCGTACTGGCGAGCCAGTGCCCGAATGGCCACGTTGGAACGGCTCGGAGTCGAGGCGAAGTGGAGGTGGAGCCCGGGCCGGACGTACTTGTGTATCGCCGAGTCGAGCGACATGATCCGTGTCTCAGGGCCGCACTGGACGTTTCCTTGGCTTGATTCTGTCACGGTCCAATCCCCCATCGGTTCAGCAGCGGAAGAGCGCGCCCGCGCCGTTGAGTCCAGCCCCCACCGCCAGAGCAAGTACCAGATCTCCAGGAGCGACGACACCGTCGCGAAGCTTGTCCGCAAGGCACGCTGGGATGCTGGAGCTCCCCGAGAAACCGAGGTCGGCCGCGTCCCAGAGAACCCGATCCATGGGCCATTCGAGAAGAGCTGCCACCCGCGTCACCAGACCTCGGTGCGTCTGTAGCGGGAGCAGCCAATTCACCTCCCCGGGCGTGAGTTGGTTCCGAGTGAGTAGGGTGCGTCCCACTCGGACGAAGAGCTCGACACTGGCCTCGGCTGCCTGGCTCCCCATCATGATGATGCTACGAGCGTCTGGTCCGATTCCGACCCACTCGAGCCGACGGGGATCGGTCAGTCCCGCATAGTCGACTAGTCCGTGTCCAGCCTGTCTCTGCCGCCTCCCCAGGATCGCCGCGCCGGCCCCATCTCCGACCACAAAGCAGAAGGAGGACCGATTGCTCGATGCCGTTGCGAGTCTGCTCCCCTGTTCGACCGCCACCACCATGACTGCGCGCCGGTTCGGATTGGCGAGCAGCCCATCGGCGACCTCCAGACCACGCAGAAAACCGGTGCAGTAGCAGGCTTTTATGTCTAGCCCAAGAGCCCCTTCGGTGCCAAGTTGACGCAACGCGAGTGGCGCGAGGTCAGCCGCTGCCGGGTTCTCCGCGGAGATCGGCAGCACCACGGGCATCGTCGTTCCGGAGGCCACGACGACCGCGTCCACCGCGCTCGCGGCCTCGGGGTGCTCGTCGGTGAGTCGGGCGATGGCGGCGCGCATGAGAGTCGCCGCGTTTTCTTCCGGCGAACACCAGCGACGCGCGCGAATTCCGCTCTCTCCAGCAATGCGAGCCCAGCCGTCGCTTGGCGCGAAGGCCACCCTTTCCAAGAACTCCTCGTTGCTGACCACCTGGCTCGGGTAGGCGCTTGCGAGCGCCAACAGCACAGCGTCGTGCGGCATGTGGATGCGCGCGTTCGTGTCGACGCTCATCCGGCGCTCCGGCTCAAAGCCAGCACGGCGTTCTGCCCGCCGATCCCGTACGCCACGACGAGCCCGACGCCCGGGGGGCGGGTGCCGCTCCCGTTCTCGCCATGGGTGAATCCATGGACGATGCATTCTGGGTCGATCCCCACGGTCGGAATCGTCCCCTCGTGGTGAAGCATGAGCGCCGCCGCGGCGACGTTGAGTGCACTCGACGCACCCAATGTGTGCCCGTAGACGGGCTTGGTGGAGATGAGTGGAACGGACCGCGTCCTTGGCCCGAAGAGGCGTTTCATGTAGTTGAGTTCGGAAATGTCGCTGACCCGCACTCCGTTTCCGTGGCCCAATACGAAGTCGATTGCCCGGGCGTCCAGCGTGGCTTCGGCGAGCGCTTCACGAGCCAGTCGCGCCGGGTGCTCGCCGGTGAAGTCGACGTCCGTGGGGTGCTGGCCCCCGTTTCCGTACCGATAGCCCACCATTTTCGCCAGTGCCCGAGCCCCCCGCTGGCGCGCGTGGGCGGCGCTTTCCAGGACGACCGTCACGGCGCCTTCGCCGAACGCGTTGCGGTGGTGTCGCGTGTAGGGGCAAATGGCCTGACTTGGATCAGAACCCTCGCGACTCAGCAGGCCCGCGTCACGGTACATCTGGAAGATCGGTTCGATGAGGGCGGAGTCGTGCCCGGTCCCGAAAGCGACGTCGACATGCCCGAGCTGCACCTCTCGAAAGGCATGCCCGATGGCGATGGCCCCCGCGGCGCACGTCCCATTGAAGGTATAGGTTGGTCCCTGGGTGCCGAGGATCGCCGCTGCTATCCCAATGGCCTGGCCAGGCATGGCGGCGCTGATGTCCTGGGCACCGAAGCGCTCCCCGGGCTTGGAGAGCTTGTCGCGGACGAGCTCGTACCAGTGGGCCATGCTGCCCCGCGAGGTTCCATCGAAGAGTCCGACTCGCGGATCGCCTAGGTCGGACAGCAAAAACCCAGCATCTTTGGCGGCTTGGACCACGGAGCACAAATAGAGCAGCTGCTCACGGTGACATCGCCGGTAAAGGCGCGGGTCGACGTCCGACAGGGTGTCCCCGATTGCGAAGTCGTGGATGCGTCCAACCGGGCGAGGTCGCTGGTCTTCGGGGTCGGTCTCGATCGCCAGCTGAGTGCGACCCTCACGGAGTTGCTCCCAGAAGGTCGCTCGGTTCTCGCATCCGGGCAGCAGCACCCCAACGCCCGTCACCACCACCTCTCTTAACGCTACGACCCGTTCAGCCTCCGACCGGACTATCTTGTGATAACCCGACTGGTCGGGGGAGAGGCCTTGACCGCCTTTCGAGGCGATCAAGGACAGATCCTCGATGGACCTCAAGTGCTCCGCTTGAATCATCGGTAGCTCTCATCCAGGGGAATTTTCAGCTGAAAACTGTGACTCAGCTGGGTGCGCCTGGTCTTTCGAGGGACAGGTGACGGCCGATGTCGGGAAAAGTTAAGGGGCGAGACGTGCATCTGCTACCAGGAGTGCACACAGTCCCCGCATCGTGACCACTTGAACTCAGGCTACTGTGATCCCGCACTCGTGCCGCTGAGGGGGCCGACCGATGGTGGTGGGCACTCGAGAATCATCACTGCAAAGGTCTCGTGAGGTCCGATGAACAAAGCAGTCGTCACTTTTCGCCTCGGACAGAGGTGGCTCATGGTTCGCGCGCCGATGGTGCGTGAGTTTCTGGCGAGTACGACGTGGCTTTCCGTGCCTGGTTCGACGCCGCTCATGCCCGGAGTCATGACCTGGCGCGGTCGCGCAATCCCGGTGCTCGACTTGGCACGCGCGCTCGACCTCGGAACCCTTTCCCCGCTGGCTCAGAATGCCCGCGTGATGGTGCTCGAACACGCCGCTGGGGCGGTCGCCGTTCCCGTCGACGCTGCTCGGGAGGTGACGTCGGTGGCTGAGGAGGACATCCGACCGCCACACGTTGCGGCTGTTCCCTACTCGGTTGGCGAAGTCGACGGGAGCGACGCGGTGATCCCCATCATCGAGATCGAGCGCCTGCTCCGAGAGCTCGGGAGATCGGGAGGCACCGCGTGAACGCGCGGGCGGAACCCTTCGTCATCGAGGCTGCGGGGTACCTTGTGCTCGATACGAAGCCGACGACGCTTGCTATCGCGACCGACGGTATCCTGGCAGTGGAACGGCTCGTCGCATCGGCCGAGGGCGCGCCCAGTGCGCTGAGCGACCTGCTCCCCGTCGAGTTTGCTGCACCCGACCCCAGCTGGGTGCTGACCCTGGGAAGCGCTGCGGACTCGACTCCGCTCCTGGTTCGAGGCCATCTCCGTATCCAGTACTTCCCAGCAGCCTCGCTGGTCGCCATGCCGACTGAGTGTGCTGCTGGCTTCGATCTGTTCACTCACGTCGTCATGGAAGACGCGGGGCTGTCTGCTCTCATTATCAACGTCGGCGCACTCTGCGGAGTGCTTCGAGGAATAGGCAATTGACCATGGGCACCCGGAATCTCACTCTCAAGCTCATTCTCGCGTTCGCAGGCCTGGACATCATGTTCAATCCCCTCGTGATAGCGGCGTTCGTTCAGCTGCTCGGCGTTGGCGGGGTGCGTGCGTCGACCTGGGTGTTGGCGGTGCTCGTGGTCGTTAAGGTCCTGGCGTGCGCCTTCTTCGTCAGGGTCCAGCTCCGTCCCTACGAGGCGTTCGCCGTCGCGGACGCCTCGGTCCGGTCGCTTGACGTCGTGCGCCGAGCCGATGAGCGACTGCAGGCGGCGCCGACGCGGATCGGCGTCTTCTACGCCACGAGCTTCTCACTGACGTACGGGCTCGGCTTCGCCATCCTCCAGTCTGGCTTGGTTCAGGGGCTCGCGTTCAACTCGGGCGCCTGGCAGACCGTCGCGCTCGTCATGGTTGCCGTGTGGTTCGGCGGGCTCGCATTCGGTATGCCTCTGGTTACAATGCTCACGGCTCCGGCGTCTGGGGAGTGTTCGACCCAGGCACGCCACCTGAAGTTCAACCTGCCGCGGTTTCCAGAGTCGCTCCAGATGCGGATCGGAACCATCGCGTTCGCGCTCGGGCTGGGTCCCACCTTGTGGACGGGAGCACTGGGTTACGCGAAGCAGATCGACAGTCAGGAACGGCAGAACCAGATTCAAGCCGAGGCCATGGTCACCCGAGTTGCGGATCGGCTCGGGACGGCCTCGGCCGCGGAAGCGACCAGGTGGATGCTCGACCAAGTTCGTGGCGGCGTCGCCGGTGTCGATCTCGTACTGCTGACGCCGAGTGGTGAGTCGCTGCTCCCAAGCCCCCAGGGAGACCGCTACACCCCTGAGTACGCGGGAAAGGTCCTTTCTCAGGCCAAGCTCGCCCCGGGCGGTACCATCCGCGAGTCGGGGCGCCCAGAGCGCATCGCGTACCGACGGCTCGCGGGGGGCGTCATCGCGACGGCGCGGGTCGACATGCCCTCGAGTTCGGCTGCTAGCTTCGTTTTCAGCGCGACGGTTTTCGCGATGCTCGTGGCCCTCTGGGCGCCGGTTTGCGCCTTCATTCTCGGCAGAGCGGTGACGAGCCCGGTGGAGCGACTCATCGAGACGACCGCGAAAATCGTCGAAGAGGGCAAACAGTCGGAGATGGCTGCGCTTCCCGTCGCGCGCAATGACGAGGTGGGGCGCCTGTCGGATCGCTTCAACGATCTGCTGGACATGATGCGGGACCTGAGTCGCGCTGCAGACGCCATCTCCAACGGCGAGCTCCGCATCGAGATCGGGCGCAAGGGGGAGCTGCCGGACGCGTTCCGGCGCATGCTCGAGAGCCTGCGCGGCATGGTGCGCGAGATACGCAGCACCGCGGTGGACCTCGCGAGCGCGGCAACCGAGATTCTCGCAGCATCTCAAGAACAGGAGTCTGCTGCCACATCCCAGTCGAGCGCGATGGAGGAGATCAGTCGCACCATGGAGTCGCTCGCGGCGTCGGCGGCACACGTTTCGGACTCCGTTCAGGGGGTGCTCTCCAATGCCGAACAAACATTGAGCACCACAGATCACATGGTTGCGCGGATCACCGAGCTGTCGGCACACGCCAATCGCATCGGGGAGATCCTGGACGTCATTCGCGAGATCGCTGACCGCAGCGACCTGCTGGCACTGAACGGGTCGCTGGAGGCGAGCCGTGCCGGAGAGAGCGGACGGGGCTTCGCCCTGGTCGCGGCGGAGATGCGACGCCTCGCCGAGCGCGTCACAGTCTCCGTGGAAGACGTCAAAGGCCTGGTGACCGACATCCGCGATTCGGGATCCTCCACCGTGGCCGCAACCGAGGAGGGACGGCGGCTGGCGGACGGAACGACGGAGGCAGCACGTCAGATCACCTTCGTGACCCAGCAGCAGCGCAGCGGAACCGAACAAGTCTCCGCCAGCATTCGCAACATCACCGACGTCGTCACCCAAGCAGTGAGCGCGACGGCACAAACCCGAACCTCAGCCCAAGGCCTGAAGAACCAGGCTGACCGATTGGCTGCGCTGGTCAAGCGCTTCGAGCTCGGAGCCGGGGAGACCGCGTGAGCGATTCCCGCGATGCATTCGTCGAGAAGTTCCGGGCAAGCCTGCGCGCTCGGGTGCAGAAGCTCCGGGACATGCTCGAAATCCTCTACCACGTCCCGGACGATCCTGCGGCATGCGCGCAGGTCCGGGGCGAGCTACACACGCTGAAAGGCGAGGCCAGGCTGCTCGGCTTGGTCCCACTTTCGGAGCTTGCCCACGCGCTCGAAACGGTCCTCGAGCACGTCAGCACCGACAGCATCGCACAGGCCGAGAAGAGCGTCGACGTCATGGCTCGGGCGCTCTCCGACCATATCACCCGAGCAGACTCGGATGCCCTGCTCGAGGCCGACCGAGCGCGCCTAGCTGGTGGAGAGTCTCAGCCCAGCGATACAGCCCAGGCTGCCCCTCCGCACTCGAAGGCTATCGAACCTCCAGTTTGCCCCAGCGCCATCCCAGCCGCGCTCGGCGGGTCCTCTCGGTGGATACAGGTCGATTCGACGCTGGTGGACGAGCTCTGCGAATCGATGGCCGGCGTTTCGGGGGATTTCGGGAGACTCTTTGCTGAAGTCGGGCGGATGGTGAAGGCGGCGAGTGCCCTGGCGAAGCGAGGTGCGCTTCGGCAAGAGGGCGCCTCGTTGGTCGAAGAATGCTCCCGGTTTCGCGCGGCACTGGACAACGTGACGGTTCGAACCTGGGAACTCCGCATGGTGCCAGTGCAGCCGCTGCTTCGCGAGCTCGCCTCCCATGGGGAACAGCTTGCCCAAGCTGCAGGAAAATCCGTGCGGGTCACAGTGGACGCAGCGGGCGTCCACATTGAACGCGACGCCCTGGACAGCATCTGGGACGCCATGCTCCATCTGGTGAGGAACGCGATCGATCACGGCTTGGAACGTGCAGCGGAACGCGGCGAGAAGAGTCAGGTGGGAACGCTCCTCATTGGCGCCCAATCGGTTGGCACCAGCGTCACGCTCATTGTCGAGGACGACGGCCGCGGTATCGATTTCGCTGAAGTTAGGCGAGCGGCTGTCGCCAAGCAATTGCTGCGCGCCGAACAGGCTCAAGCGATGAGCGACGACGACGTCGTGCAGCTGGTGTTCGAGCAAGGATTCAGTACCCGAGACACCGTCGGAGCTCTCTCGGGACGGGGAGTCGGGCTCGACGTCGTGAAGTCCAGGGCCGAGGTTTTGGGGGGAAGCGTGGACGTTCAGACCCGGCTCGGGTCCGGCACGCGATTCTCGATCACTCTGCCGTTTACGCTCACGAGGGAACGTCTGCTGGTCTTCGAGTTCGCTGGGGGACTTTACGCTTTCCCGAGTCAGTCAGTCCTGGCAGTTGTTGGGGAACGCGAGCTTCCCGTGAGGGAACCCGGGAAGGACTACGTCTACCGACACGAAGGCTCGCCAGTCCCCCTAGTTGCACTCGCGGAGCTGCTGGGGCGGGAGTCGGAGACCTGCTCGGCTGCCCTCATCGTAAACCTTCAAGGCGCGGAGTACGGCCTGATGGTTGCGCGAATCATTGGCGAACGTGAGCTGCTCCGGCGGCCCGCCGAGCCGCTGCTTGCTCGAACGACTGCGATTGGCGCAAGCGCGATGATGGAAGACGGCCGTGCCGTGTTGGTGCTCGATCTGGTGCAGGTCGGCAGAAAGCTCCGGCACATGACCACCATGGGCGAGGCGAGCGCTTCTACGGGCCTTGCTCCCAACGCGATCCCGCGGGTGCTTCTCGTGGACGACTCCCCGGTGATTCGGGCGATGGTCTCCGAAATCCTCGCCTCGGCTGGTTTGTCAGTCATGACCGCTTCAGATGGCGAGGAGGCCCTGGCCCTCATCGCCAAGGAGGAACCCGATCTGATCGTGAGCGACATCGAGATGCCGAAGCTGGATGGCTTCGGGCTGCTGGAGCGGGTCCGCCAGCGCTCTCAGCGGATTCCGATGATCATGTTGACTACGCGCGCCGACGTTCAGGACCGCCAGCGGGCCACGACCCTGGGTGCGAACGCCTACGTGCTGAAGGCTGACTTCAAGAGTGACGTATTGCTCGACGTCGTGCAGCGCTTCCTTCCGCTGCATCGGTGACCCGCCGTGAGTCCTACCTTCGCCCAAGTCACTCCGATTCGAGTCGTTGTCGTCGATGACTCGATGATCTGTCGCGATCAGCTCAAGGAAATCCTGCAGGCAGATGGGCGGATCGAGGTCGTGGGCGAGGGGAGCCGGGGTGAAGAGGCGCTGGAGTTGCTGGAGAAACACAGCCCCCAATTGCTCGTCGTGGATCTCGTGATGCCGGGCCAGGGGGGGCAGGAGACGATCGCCTTGGTGATGGCGAAACACCCGGTGCCGATTCTGGTGCTTACGGCTCAGCCGGAGCGAGTGCGTCAGATCGCTGCCTTCGACGCCATCCGTCGGGGGGCACTGGATCTCGCAGAAAAGCCGCGCCGCGGCGATCGCGAAGCCGAGGGGCGGCTGCGTCGCAGCGTCTGCATGCTGGCCAACGTTCCCGTGGTGCGGCACATGGCTGCCTCCCTGGGATCTGCTCCGGTTCGTCCAGCGCTCCGGGACCGGGCCGGGTCCCCTCGAGGTACAGCGCGCGCTCCCGAGAGCCGCGGGGCTGCGTCGGGCGCGGCTTCGGCGATGACGGATCCATCGGCTCGCCCGGCGGATGGGACACCAACCCTCCACCACGACTCGGCGTCGGCTCCGCCGACGTCCACCCGCACTCCGGACGGGCCACTGGTCATCGGAGTTGGGGCCTCAGCGGGTGGTCCAGCCGCTGTTTCGGCGCTTCTGGCGGGACTTCCCGCGGACTTTCCGGCGGCCATTGCCGTTGTCCAGCATCTACCCATTGGTTTCGCCGACGGCTTCGTCGAGTATCTCCGCGGCCGGATCGGTATGGCGGTTCGGAAGGTGGAGGGCCGCGAGCGGATCCATGCAGGTACCGTCTATGTCGCCCCGGACGATCGACATCTCGTGGTGACTCCCGGCCATTGTATCGAACCGAGCTTGGCGGCAGCGCTCGAAGGGCACCGGCCGGCGGTCGACATGCTCTTCTCGTCGCTGGCTCGCACCTACGGCGCTCGAACCTGTGGTGTCATCCTGAGCGGGATGGGGCAGGACGGTACCCGCGGCTTGCTCGAGATGCACGAGCTCGGGGCGCTCACCCTGGCTCAGAGCGAGGAAAGCTGCGCGGTCTACGGTATGCCGCAGGCCGCCGTGAATGCGGGCGCGGTGCGTCTCGCGCTGAGCCCGGAGGCAATGGTCAAGGAGCTAGTGCGCTACGCGGGGCGGGTCTCGGTAGGGCGGGTCGCACTGTGACTCTCGGATGCATCGACGAGCTCAGGGAGTTGCTGCGGTGTCGGTCGGGGCTGGATCTCGGTCGCGGTGGCATGGAGGCGAGTCTCGAACGGTTCGTGGGCGAGCGTCTCGATGCGACTGGGCTGCCACTGGCCCTGTACCTCGAGGCACTGAGGACGCCGGGCAGTGAGGAACTCCGACGGCTACTCGAGGCGATGACGGTCGTCTATACCTGGTTCTTCCGTGATCCAGGCCAGTTCGCCATGCTCGAGCGCGTCCTGCCCACCATCGACCCGAGTCGTCCCGCCTCCATCTGGGTCGCTGGGTGCGCCACCGGAGAAGAACCCTATTCGGTTGCCCTGGTCGCGGCGCGGCTGGGTCGAGTGGTTGACATCCTCGGCACCGATCTCAATGGGGAGGCACTGCTTCGTGCCCGCGAGGGGCGGTATTCCGCCGCGAGCCTCGGAGCGGTAGATCCAGTGTTTCGGGACCGGTACCTCGGGTCGCAGAGCGGCGACTACGTCGTGCCGGACGCTGTGAAGAGGTCCGTTCGCTTCGAGCTTCGGAACCTCCTCGATCCAGCCCCGCGCGCGCCATCCGCGGCCGGCTGGGATATCGTCATCTGTCGCAATGTGCTCATCTACTTCGGTCGAAAGCAAGCCCGGAAGACCCTGGACGGCCTGGCCGGGGCGCTCGCTCCCGGTGGATTTCTCGTCGTCGGCGCCAGCGAGGGGATCCTGGAGAAGCCTGCGGCGCTCGAGACGACCTCGGTCGCGGGGCGCGCAGTGCTGCGGCGTCCGAGCTCGGAGTCGCTCCAGGCGCAGCGCGCGCGGGGGGGCGGAGTCATTGCGACGCCACCATTTCCGACCAGCGTCCCTTGGGTTGCCGAGCAGTCTTCCGCCCACGGCCCGCGTTCGGGTGTTCCCACCCAGGGGCCACATGCCGTCAAGCAGGCCGCCGGTGCAACGCCGAGAAAGATTCTGGACCATGGGCACGCGGCGCTGGATGCCGGCGACATCCTTGCGGCACGACGGAGCTACCTTCACGCCCTCGAGCTTGATCCAACGTGCGCCGAAGCTCTGATGTTCAACGGCATCACGCACTTCCTGGATGGAAACATGGCCGAGGCCCTCCACCATCTACGCGGTGCGCTGTGTTTGGATGCGACGCTCTGGGCTGCGTGTTTCTACCAAGCCCTCTGCTACGAAAACCAGGGGCACGCAGAGGACGCGGCGCGGGCCTACGCGCAGGTGCTATGGCTCGCGGAGAAGCACGCGGAGCCCCGCGACGGTCACGCGATCCTGAGCGCTTGGCGGAGCGACCTGTTGAACGTTGCCCGACGTCGCGCCCATCTGGGGCGGGACGTCGCGAGGGCGGTGCCTTCTTCCGGCGCCTGACACATTCAGTTCTACTGCCGAAGACTCTCCGGCAGGAGTGCTACTTGCACTGCATGCCGAAGCCAGCAAGCGCCGCGGTGACGCCGGGAATGTTGTTGGCTTTGGCCGCAGCTTCGCAGACTGCGGCTGCTTGGGCCATATACTGGTCTTGCGGAGGCGGAGCGTTCTTGCCGTTCTGAGCCAGAACGCGGCAGCACGCGACGAGCTTCGACACTCCGCCGACCCCACCGCCGGTGGCCTTGGCGAGCGACCGCATGGATCCGAAGACGGAGTTCCGGTCGCCCCCTTCGTCCCACGCGCCAGCCACTACGAGGCCTTCGGCAGTCATATAGGCAGCCGAGACCGTACCTGCGCCGCGCTTGCACGTCCCGTCGCCGACCTGAGCCGACAGCTGGTTCTTGCCGACTGTCGCGGACTGCGGCGGGCGCCAGTCGCAACCGCTCAGGCCAAGCGCTGTGGCCTGCTTGGACAGGGCTCCTGTATAGCCAGCCGCGTCGGCGGCGGAGGCTGCAACGCGGGCTCTCTCGTCCGATGCCACTGCGGATTGGACCTCGCCCTTGGCGATTTTCCAGCCGCTGGGGAACTGAATCGTCGCCTTGGCGCCAGCAACCGTCACCAGCGTTCCGGTGATGCCATCGGAGCGGTTGTCGAGCTCCGCCAGGGCAACCCCGCCGGCAGCCGGATCCGCGGTTGTCAGTTGAAGGGGAGCGGCCGACACGGGGGCCGCCGGTTGCGCCGATGCCACGACCAACGGAGGGGGATCTTCCGACTTCTTCTCCCAGCAGGCGAGCAACAGTAGCGGACTAAACCAGAGAGCGTGGTGTATTCGCATGGGTACCCTCTTCTCCCTTCGAGCACGACGGGCGCCGGAAATCAATGGGAGAGGCACGCCTGCCCCGGGAATCGGGCACCTTTCTTGCCAACTGTGCCTTGACGGCGTGGCGGTTTTCCCCTCAGCCCGCCATCCTGGTCGCGGGAGCCAGCCGTCCCCCCCGTCCACCACGCAAGCGTCAGCATCACCCGACCGAAGTCTCGCAGTCGTGATAGCTTGCTTGACGCGGGGGTGCCACCAGTCGACAACCCCGGGGCCTCCCATGGTCACTTCCCCGTCTCGCGAGATAGTCTGTGGCGACGCCTTCGCGTGGCTGCAGACGCACCCGGCAAGGCGGGGAATGAGCGTGGTGACGTCGCTGCCCGACGTGTCCGAGCTTCCCGGGATGACGATAGAAACCTGGCGGGACTGGTGTAGCGAGACCGCACGGATCATCCTCGAATGGCTGCCGGAATCGGGCGTCGCGGCCTTTTTTCAGAGCGACATCCGTTGCGGGGCAGTCTGGGTGGACAAAGGGTACCTGGTTTCACGTGGCGCCGAGCGCGCGAATGCCAGCCTCCTGTGGCACAAGATCGCTTGCCGCCTGGCTCCTGGCACACCGACGCTTGGGCGTGCCAGTTACGCCCACCTGCTCTGCTTCGGTCGTCGCCCGCCTTGCCGCGCGCCCAGCCACGCGAGCCCGGACGTGCTCCCAGATGCTGGCGCAAAGTCGTGGAGCCGGGCCATGGGCAGCGTGGCGTGCGAGCTCGCCTGTCGTTACCTCGTCGAAGAAACGAGCACCGATACGGTCGTCGACCCTTTCTGTGGTCATGGCGCCCTGCTGGCCATCGCGAACGCGCTGGGGCTTTCGGCCATTGGCGTCGACCTTTCCGCCAAGCGGTGCCGCGCTGCACGCCGAGCGACGGTGGATGGGCTCGAGATCGATCGGGGGCGCCATCGCCCGACGAACGATGCTTGAGCCCTCCCTCTGCGCGTCAGGCACAGCCGCCCCGCGCTGTCGCCTCGAGCACACGCCTGGGACAGCTACCGCAACTCTCGTTGCCACTCGCAGGCCATCATTCGCAGGCCATCATTCGCAGGGGGGCTGGCTGGGCAGCCTTGTGCGGACTGGAGGCCTCATCATTGCAGTCGGTGCAGCGCATTCTGGACAGCAGCACGCTCATGTCCTGGAGGACTAGGTGGCCAAGAGGCGTCACCTGGTGATTCGGCGGGAATTGGGCTTGCGTATTGGTAGTATGATGAACTTGGGAACGAGAGAATATGGATGACGAATTAGGGGTTGCGCTTCGTGAGGCAGCCGCCAACGGAGACACGAACGCTGTAAGGAAG
>CAYRKE010000077.1:0-32647 GCA_964424695.1 uncultured Polyangiaceae bacterium | reverse complement strand
GGCTGAGTGGGGGCGCCGGGGGTGGGGCCCCACCCCAAAGGGATGCGCCACTTGATGCCACTCCTTCCACTGTCCGAGATTTGTGACCGCTGATTTAGCAGCGGCGACCCAGGCCGATCCGAAGAAACCCCACTGCAACTGGCGGAAGCCGGAGCGGGGCGACGCTAACCGGATGTCGTTCGGGGAACGCAGCCGAGGAGAACCACGGCAGCGATCAGCGCAATAGCGCCCGTACCACCGAACGCTGCAGCGCTGCCGAACCAATCCCACACCACCCCGAAGAGCGTGCTGGCGGCAAGTGCGGCGAGGCCGATGAACATGTTGTAGGCGCCGAAGGCTCTACCCTTGCCGCTTCCTCCGGCAAGTTCGGCGATGAGGGCTTTCTCCGCACCTTCGACGAGGCCGTGGGACGTCCCGTATAGGGTAGCCAGGACGAACAGCAGCGGAATGCTCTCCGCGAATCCGACGGACCCCCAGGTGAGCGCATAGATGCACCATCCGAGCGCGAGGGCGTTGCGCTTCCCGTAGCGGTCCGCGAGTCGGCCGCCGGTGGTGGCGGTGGCTGCTTTGATGAGATGGAGTGCCAGCCATAGAACCGGCGCCAGAATTGGCGGCGCGCCGAGCCGTGCGGCCTTCACCAGGATGAAGATGTCCGTGGCGTTCGCGAACGCGAAGAGTGTGATGGGCAGCAGCGCTCGCTTCAGTGCAGGCGGAAGCGAAACGGTGGCGGCCGACGCCGCCGGAGCCAGCCGCGGCCTTGGCGGTTCTCGGGTGAGCGCGAGCGCCACCATCGCGAGGCCACTTGGCACCGCCGCCCACAGAAACACGGCCCGCATCTGCTCCGCCGTGGCAGACGTGGCCGTACCAGCGCCAACGGTCCAGAGAAGCCCCGCACCAAGCAGGGTTCCGATGACCGCGCCGGAGTGATCCATGGCGCGGTGAAAGCCGTACGCCCTGGCTCTCATGGACGGATCGGTGGCGGCAGCAATGAGAGCATCTCGCGGGCTCGTCCGCACGCCCTTGCCAACGCGGTCACCCACACGAACGGCGAGCACATGCCAGGGGACAAGAGCGAAGGCGACCAGCGGCCGCACCACCGTGGAGATGCCGTAGCCCACCATGATGAGGGGCTTCAGCCGCGCGCGGCGGTCGGCAACGACACCGGTTAGATACTTCAGTAGGTTGGAGACGAACTCGGCCACCCCTTCGACAAGCCCGATGAAGGAGTTGGAGGCGCCAAGCGTCGTGAGAAACACCGGCAGCAGGGGAAAAATCGCCTCGCTCGAAACATCCGTGAAGAGACTGACGATCCCCAAACCGACGACGGTCCTAGGC
Organism: uncultured Polyangiaceae bacterium; assembly: GCA_964424695.1. Lineage (GTDB taxonomy): Bacteria > Myxococcota_A > Polyangia > Polyangiales > Polyangiaceae > JAEWRL01. The sequence goes on along the minus strand of CAYRKE010000077.1, from coordinate 31,312 downwards.
AGTCTCGCGCCTGGATTCGTGGGAAGGGAGGCTGCGTCCGGCGTAGGTGTGGGGCTCATGGAACACGCTCCCTCGGTCACCGCGGCTCCGCTTGCCGCCCGCAACCGAATGAATCCAGGAGGCGAGGCCACGAGACCCTACCCTCCCTGGCACCTGGCCGCCACTCTGGTTCCCTTCGCCGGAGCTCGGGTATGTGGCCCCCGGCGTGACCCGCGCGATGCCATCGACGGCCGGCGACATTGATCGCAGCAATGCCCGTGGTAGTGACCCTGGCCTCGTCTGGTTTCGTGGCCGAACTAACCCGTCTTCGACGAACGATGGTGTCTCGAGATCGTGGGCAAGAGGACGTCGGACCGCATCCTCCAACTCGACATCGCCGGGCGCTCGGACACCGTGCAGCGGTTCCTCCCGCCCGCCTTGGCTTCGTAGAGGGCCTGATCGGCGCGGTCTATCAGCGAGTCGCTGGTATCTTGGAGTTCGCTCTGCGCGACCCCGAAGCTCGCCGTAACGTGGAGGGCGGTTCGCGCCGTTGGTATGCGGCAGTCCTCGATGCGTGCGCGCAACCGTTCCGCGAGCTCGAGCGCTCCGGCCTGCGTGGTCTCTGGCGCGAACACCAGGAACTCCTCCCCGCCCCAGCGCGCGACGAGATCGCTGGCGCGAACCGTGTCCGCGACGAGCCGGGCAGTCATCTTCAGCGCCATGTCGCCAGTACCATGACCATACGTGTCGTTCACGGCCTTGAAATGGTCCAAGTCTAGGAGCACGACGGAGAAGGGTACTCCGCCACGCCGGCGTCGCTGCAGCTCCTGACCGATCTGGTTGAGAACAAAGCGACGGTTGTAGGCTCCCGTGAGCGGATCCGTGGTGGCGAGGCGCTCCAGAGTCAGGTACTGCGCTTTGAGACGTTGAGTCGCAACAGCGAGGAGCCACGCTCCCGCTCCCACCAGGAGAGCGAGCAGGCTCGCGACTGCAGCAGCCACCGTGCTCTCCCCCAGGGTACTCCCGGAGTGCGCGGAAACCCCAGTGAGTTTCCACTGCTCTCCAGGAACCGAGAAGACCAGTGACCTAGCGTGTCGCGTATCCATGTACCGAGAACCCAGCTGCAAATTTGCGGTCGGACCGCGCCCATCCGCATCCACCAGACGAACATCGAGTGCAGCCGTTCGCCCCCGCTCCTTGAGGAGCTTTTCAAGCCGAGCCGCGTCGAAGACCAGCGCGACGTGGCCCCAGTAGCGCCCTGGGGTCCCGTCCACCATGCGAAACGCGGGAACGCGCAAGACGAATCCGGAGACACCACCTGGAAGCGCGATGGGTCCAGAAACCAGGGCATCGCGCGACGCCTTCATACTGCTCACCGCCGCGGCTCGCACGGGATCCCTCGCGGCGTCGAGGCCAATGAACGAGGGCAACGACGGATAGGTGCGGGCAACGACGTCACCTGGAAGTAGCCCAACCCATCGCAGAGATCCATGCCTTCTGAGGAGGTCCTGAGAGTACTCGTCGAAACGGGACTCGACGGTGGGGAAGTCGGAGTCAGCCCAGAATGCCAGGCTTCGCAGTTCGCCAAGAGCTACGTCGAGATCCAGCGCGATATCGCTGCTGAGCCGGTCGAGCTTGGCGTGCACAGCTGCCTCACGCTCTCTATCGTGGCGCTTCGCCTCACTCTGGTCGACGAACGTCGCCAAACAAAGCACCGAAGAGAATGCCAGGGTTGCCGCCAAGGCCGCCCACAGGTATTGGCCCAGCCCCATTCGCGCCACGAGGTCTCGACGCCACCACGCCACGCGCTGCCAAACGGCCAAACCGTCCGCAGCACAAGCGAGCCGCCACAAAAAAGCTCTGGAGCCTTCAATGCGGCCCAGCGTTCGGCTCATTGAAGACTGCTCCCGAAGCGCGCCGACCTCGCTGCGGGTGCGATGGCGTTGAATACACGAGGCAGGCTCCTCACCGAGTCGTGCTCGAGCTGCTTCCGGGTAGCGACCCCGCGGGTCACCTGGCGCGCAGCCATTTATGGCTCGGGAATGGTGATGGCTCTCCAGCCGGACTGGCCGTTTGGGCTCGAAGTCCATTTCGGTCGGGGCCGACGGGGGCCAGAAGGCTGCCGCTCATGCCCTTTCGCGCCGTTGGGGCGTGCCTGGTCAGGACCGACTCTCCCAGACCCTGATTCGAGCCGCGCTCGTGGCACTCGGCGCTAGGATGCGGTACCGCGACTCCAATGAGCGATGCTCCATTCGCTGGAGCCCGCGCGAGGCGCGGTTGCTTCGCTCACGGAGAACAGACTAGTGACAGTGCAGAACATTGTTGTTGCAGGCAAGAGCGGCGCGGGAAAGCAGCCGCGCATCGACGTGCTGGTCGAAGATCACAAGCTGACTCAGCTCTCCACCGGAAACATCTTCCGCGAGTATCTGGGACATTTCGCCAAGGTTAGGAGCGGCGTGGATACGACCGGTCTCTTCGGCGACTCGGGATTCGCGTCGGACGCCGCAATCCTCGCGGCGATCAGGCCGGTCGCTGCTGCGGCTGGGGTCGCAGCGGACGCCGCCCTGCTCGGGTTCAAGGCAGCCCAATACGTCGATCGCGGCCTGTTCGTGCCTGACAGCATCACCAACGAACTGCTCGCGGCGGCGTTTCGCCAGGCTGGCGGCAAGGGGCTCGTGCTCGATGGCTACCCGCGCACCCCGGAGCAGAGCGACTTCCTACTCAAGCTGGTCGCCGAGGTACAGACCAAGATCGATCTCATCCTTGTTGTCGACAACGAGGACGACGCCATCGTCAAGCGCACCGTGGGTCGGCGCATTTGCCCGAACAAGGCTTGCGGCAAGGTGTTCCACCTCGAGTTCAAGCCACCGACTGCGGATGGGAAGTGCACGGCATGCGGGACGGCCGTGGTGCATCGCTCGGACGACACCGAAGAGAAGATCCGAACCCGGCTCGCGGAGTTCCAGGCCAAGGCGCTCCCTGCGATCAAGCGGCTCGGCGCAGCCGGTATCCCGATGGCGACGGTGCCCGGAAATCTCCCAGTCTTCACTGACGAAGCCGTGCGGGAGAGCGTCCGGTCCGCGGTGAAGCCGTTCCTCGGCCGATAGCGCACGTGGTGGCAGCGCTGTCAAAGTGATCGCAGCGCTGCCTCGCCCCCTTGTTTGGCCCCGCCTGCGCTAGAGAACGGTGATCACGTCCTCGCACGCGAACTCGACCTCGAGCCGTGCCTCGACCTGCGCGCGCACCGTGTCGCAGACCACTGAGCAGAGCTGGATTTCGGTGGGTTGGTCGACGTCATCGTAGTGCCAGCTCGTGTCGCTCGCGCAATCGGGATCGTAGTCGAGCACCGTGACATCACCACCCGCCGTGTAGCTCACGCGGACGCGCCTTGGGTTGAGCACCTGACCCGTTGGCGGCCTCGGGATGGCCACGTTGCACGAAATCGATGAATCTCGGATGCTCTCGATCGCGTGAAGGAGCGCCGCAGTGGTCGCCTGCGGATCCCCGGTTTCGATGATGAACGCGGTGCCCGTGCCCCCAGCTTCGGCAAAAGCGTGCAGGGCGCTGACATTCTCTGGAGCGTCCTCGATTGGCGGATTCTCGACGCCGATGACGTAAGTCGGAACCCTCGCGGCGACTCCACTCAGGGCGGATTCAATGGATTCGAAAGAGTTGTCGTCGCAGCCTTGGGGAACGCCGTCAGTCACGAGTACCATGACGTACTGCGCCCCTGGGTCAGCCTCGGAGGCGGGCAGGATCTGCTCGAGCGTCCCCTCGATGACCCCCAGTGTCGGGGTGCCGCCCCCAGTGGGGGTGGTCTGGTTGACGAGAAGGTCGCGAAACGCATCCGACGGCAGAGCCGTCATGGGAATGTCGAACGTGGAATACCGATCGGGGTAACACCGATCAGCGCCATCGTCCGGGAACAACGTCATCGCGGCATGGATGTTGGAAAAGTCAGGGTTCTCCAGAAACGCAGTCGTCGCCGCAACGACGGGATCCCACTTGAGTTCCGGATCATGCCACGGGAAGTCCAGCTCACCCATGCTACCGGAACGGTCGAACATGAAGGCCAGGTACACCGTGCGAAGCTCAGTCGTCTGCACGTCCGTGGCACAAGCGCCCGGCCCTCCTGCCATTCCAACCACGCCGCCTTCGCCACCGCCCGAGTCGTCCCAGACCATGCTGGCACCGCCCGCACCGTCGCCATTGTGGCCGTTCTCCCCATTCTCGGCGCTCCCGCTGACGCCCTGATCATCGCCGGACTTTGCGTCGTCCGACTCTTCGCACGCCAAAGACATCGCCGCGCAGGCGGCGACCCGCCACCAAACCCCGAGTGAGTGCATGGTAGAAGTATAGCCACTCGGGGAACGAGTGGTAGCCAGCGGCGCAATCGGATGAAGAGGATCCCACGATGGCGACAGGTACAGCGGCAGTGGCTCCGATGGGCCTGGCTACAGCGAATGTCGCTCCAGCCCGTGCTGGCCACTCGAGCGCTCCGACCGAAAATGATTGAAGAAATCTGGAAGCACGAAACCCGGCGAACGCACCAGAAGCCACGCAGGGCGCGGAAGAGCCGTTGTGATCGTGACCGTGCCGCACATCTGGCGCTCCGGCGGCTCGCCTCTCGGCTCTCGGCCCACACCATCCGTCCCAGATGTGGTACGGTGGTCCCCCGATCCTGGCAGACAGAACCATGAGCACCCTCACTCGCTTCAGCATTTCGATAGAGTCCGACCTGCTCCAGCGCTTCCTCAAAATGGCGAAGAAGCGGGGCTGGGGCAATCGTTCGGAGGCCGTCCGCAACGTCATGCGGGACGCCCTGGTGCGCGACGAGTGGGAGGCGGGGACCGAGATCGTAGGAACGATCACCCTCGTCTATGACCACCACCGTCGCGAGCTCGGCGACAAACTGACCAGCATCCAGCATGACCACTGCAACGTGGTGTTGGCGGCGACGCATATCCACCTCGACCATGACAACTGTCTGGAGATCATCGCGGTGAAAGGTGCTCCCCAGGTGGTACAGAAGATTGCGGACGCGCTCATCGGCACCAAGGGCGTCAAACACGGCAAGCTGACGGCAACGACGACAGGCAAGAAGCTATCCTAGAGGCTGGTCCGCGCTCGCGTTGGCCCACCGCATGCGTCGAAGACCGTTCATTGACCCTCTTCGCGTGGCCACGGAACGCGGGGCTGAACAGCACGACGGGCGCGAAGGAAGACGATACGATGGGCGACGCGGCGCAGAAGTGCAGCATCGTGGCTGATCGCGAGTAGCCCAAGCCCTCGCCGATCCAACTCCCGAAGGAGTAGCCCCCACAGGCTCGCTTGGCTGATCGGGTCGAGCATGGCGGTAGCCTCGTCGAGAATCAGGTAGCGAGTCTGCCGTCCGAGGGCGCGCGCCAGAGCAACGCGCTGGAGCTCTCCTGACGACAGCTCGTGGGGAAACCGCGAAAGCCAGCTCGCCTTGACGCCGAGTTCCTCCATGCACTCGAGCACATCTCCCACTGGTTCACCGATGGCCCTCGCGATGCGGAAGTGGGGGTTGATGCTCTGCTCGGGATGCTGGAAGACGAGTTGGACAGAACGGTACCCGCGCTTCGGAAGCGGACTCCCATCCACGAGGACCCGCCCAGCGTGCGGTTCGAGATACCCGGCGAGAACCCTGGCTAGCGTCGTCTTCCCCTCGCCACTCGATCCCCAGAGGCCCAGAACCTCGCCCGGCCGGAGCTCGAGACTGAGCCCATCGAGAACCCAGCGGCTGCGCGCCGCGAACCGGTAGCGGAGCTCAGTCGCTTGCAGCATCGAGGGTCTCCATGCTTCGAGCCATCGAATCGATAATGGCTCGGTGCTGGGCCTTGGGCTGTGCGCTCGGCGCTGCCAACTCCGACCGCGCGCCGAGTTCTGCCGCGAAACCGTTCTCAGGCAGAGCGTTCCACAGTGCTCGAGAGTACGGGTGTTCGAGCCCTTCGCCCATCCCCGAGAAGGCGCTAGCGGAGGCCACCTCAACGATGCGCCCATCCAGGAATACCGCGACCCGATCGGCTATGGGCAGACAAGCTGCGACATCGTGCGAGATGATCAACACCGATTTTCCCTCATCCGCGAAGTCTCGGAGCCCCTGCAAAGACTCCCGCACAGCCTCTGGGTCCAGCCCTGGCGTCGGTTCGTCAGCAACGAGCAAGAAGGGATTGCCCACGAGCGCAATGGCCAGCAGCAACCGACGCACCATGCCGCCGGAGAGCTCGAAAGGAAAGCTCTCTTCGGCCTCGGGTGGAAACCCGACTCGTCTGAGTGCCTTCTCAGCCGCTGCGCGCGCGTCGGCCTTACCGAGACCACATCGGCGTGCCATCCACTCAACGGCCTTCCTGCCGCGCACCAGCGGATCCAGAAACCCGATGGACTGAGGAACGAGCGCGAGCTCACGACCCCGCGCTCGCGCCAGGCACTCTCCCGATAGAAGCTCCCCGCGATACAGTAGCTCTCCGTGGATCCGAGCGTTCTTCGGCAAGATCCCGAGGATCGCGTGCGCCAACACACTCTTGCCTGCGCCGCTCGAGCCGATCACTGCCATGACCTCGCCGACACCGAGCTCGAACGACACGCCCTCCAGCACCGGGATTGGATGCCGCGTTCCCCACGGCTCCCGACGTTCGAAGGCGACGCAGAGACCGCGTGCCTGCAGCACGGATGCCCCATCCTTCATGGATCCTGCCCCATCCTCGGGGTCATGAGGCACCGAAGCTCCTCGCCCAAGACGTCGAATGACTTGACCAGTACCAACAGCGCGACGCCCGGGAACACGGCAAGCCACCATTGCCCTGAGGCGAGGTGTCGCAGAGACTCGGCCAGTACTATCCCCATCGAAGGCTCATGGGGCGGCAACCCGAGCCCGATGAAGCTGAGCGCTGCCTCATGGGAAATGGCATGGGGAAACATCAGGACCAATCCCACGACGAACTGCGGAACCACGAGCGGCATGATATGGTGCCGCGCGATCCAAACGTCGGAGCGCCCGAGATGGTTCGCGAGCAAGACGAAGTCGCGCGACCTCGATGACTGCACCTCAGCACGAACGATCCGTGCAAGCGACGCCCAGTGGGTGAGGGCCACAGCCGTGATCACGCCGGTAACCCCACCCCCAACGGCGAACGCGATCAGGATCTGAAACACGAGGTGCGGCAGACTCATCACGAGGTCGATGAGCCACGTAACAGCCCTATCCACGTGACGCCCCAGCAGGCCAGCCAATACGCCGAAGCCGACACCGAGGATCGTGCTCGATAGGGCAGCAGCAACCCCCACCCCGAGGCTGAGCCGCAACCCCAGCAGAACTCGGGAAAACATGCCTCGCCCCAGCCAATCCGTGCCGAAGGGACTCGTGAACGTCGGGGGTAGATTCCGGGAATGCAGGGCGGTTGCCAGCTCCGCCTCGTCGACCCACGCCGCGCCGACAACGACCGCGCAAGGCAACAGCGCGCAGCACAGCATTCTCGCCGTGCGCTTGACACCGAAACCCGTCGCTACCCCCCGTAGACGGAGCGCCGAAGAGCTCAACGCCGCCACCCAACCTGCCGCGTCGCTCTTGAGTATGCCCGTGGTCACTGGCGGGCTCCCCATGCAGTCCGCGGGTCCACCGCGCGACAGATGAGGTCGGCCAACGTGTTGCCGCAGAAGACGAAGACGGCGCTGAAGAGCACGATTCCCAGCAGCAGTGGGACGTCACTTCGAAGCCCAGCCTGCACGGTTGCCTGACCCAAGCCCGGGTAGGCGTAGACCTGCTCGGCAAGGATGGCTCCCCCAAAGAGCTCGCTGAAGGCGGCGAAGTGAACGTTGATGGCAGGCAGGCAAATGCCCCGAAGACCGTGATGGAGAACTATCTGTGGAAGGCTCGCGCCTTGAGCGCGCGCGAACAGCACCCAGTCGCTTCGGAGCACATCGAGCAGCTTCTGCCGGGTGTGAAGCAGCACTCCTGACACACCGGTCAGGCTCAGAGTGATCGCGGGCAGCAGTAGGTGGTGAAGCCATGTCGACCAGGGTGTCGACTGCGGGTCCAAGCCTGGAGGGGTTGCGCAGCAAGACGGAGCCAGGTGCCATCGGAGGGAAAAGAGCATCAACAGCACCATCCCAACCCAGAACGCGGGCGCCGAGGCGACCAGATACGCAAACCAGCGAATGCCGCGATCCAACCTCGAGCCCTGGCTGGCGCCGGCTACCACACCAAGCGCGAAACCGATGAGGCCGGACAGACTCCACGCTGCCGCCATGAGCCCAGCGGAGAGAAGGGACTTCTCCGCAATGACGCCCAGGACCGGCCGCTGATAGATCTGGGAGTATCCGAGATCTGCGTGTGCGACGCTCCGGACCCACGCGAGGTACCGCGCGTAGCCAGATTGGTCCAAACCAAGACGCGACTCGATCAATTGTTTCTGCTCTGGACTGAGGCGCACCACGTCTGGGCCGGCGTATGCTCGAAGTGTGTCCACCGGAGAGAGCGACACGAGCACGTACGATACCGATGCGACGGCGAAGAGCAGCACGAGGAGGCGCAGCAGCTTTCCGATGAAGTATCCGAACACGATGCTATCGTGCTCCCTTCCACTTCCAGCGCGGGGCGTTGGCAAGGATGTTCGTGCCGTGTTGTTCTGTGTCGGGTGCGCCGATCTCGAGACGGTCATCGACGAGGTAGACGTGATCGAGGTTCACGAGCCAGGCCCAGGGAGCATCTCCGCGCGGAGAAGACCCAGTCGTCCCGTCCCACTGCGCAAGCTTCCAGAACTCGGTGGCACGAGCTTCGGAGGGAGCCAGCATGGCTTGCTCGAGATAACCGTCCACGACCGGGTTCTGGAAGAGCCCCGCGTTGTAGGCGCCGTCACTCGGCCGTTTCCCGTAAGATAGGTTGTGCATCTCAGTCTGGTCGAATGCTCCGAAGCCAAAGACGACGGGGTGGACGTGCATCAGTTGGTAGATGCGCTCCCAGCTCTGCGAAGCCACGCTGACACGGACGCCAAGTGGACCCAGCATGTCCGCGACCGCCATGGCCAGCCCCTGTCGGATCAGATCGTCCGCCGGATAGAGGAGCGTGAACTCGGCTCGAATCGAGCCCTTTTCCAGCAAGCCGTCCCCATCACCGTCGATCCAACCGCCGTCCGCCAGCAGGCGCCGCGCGGCGCCGGGCGCACCATCCCGAACGGCCCCGTCCGGGTTGTCCCAAGGTAGGTAGCTCGCCGGTCCGTAGGCTGGCCCCCCAAACCCCTCGAGCACCCCTTCAACCAGGGCCTTGCGATCGATGGCCAGGTTGATGGCTCGGCGCATCGCGAGATCGGCAGTGACGTCGTTGCCAACCTCGCCTCCCGGATAACCCGCCATAGCGCGACGCGGACGGCACGGGAAGCTGATGCCCCGGTTGTCGACGCTCCTCACCTTCACCACCCGCATGCCTGGCACCCCTCTCTTGGCTAGCAGCGGAGGCACTCTCACCACGTGGACCGTTCCAGCCCGAGCGGCGGCGAAGGCGGCGTCTTGCCCCAGAAAGAGCGAGACGACTCGGCCGATCCGCGGCGCATCACCGTAGTATCGCTCGTTCGCCTCCATGACCATCTGCCTCCCCTCATCCCAGCGCACGAGACGGTATGGCCCGGAACCGACGGGCCTTCGCCCGTATCCCGGTCCGTACGCGTGAGCGGGAACGATCCCAAGGGTTGCGAGCCTGTTAACGAACGTGATCTGCGGCTCGCGAAGCCGGAGCTCCAGCGAGTAGTCGCCAGTCGCCACGGCTTCCTTCAGCATGGTCACGTCCGTCTTCCCGCCGACCCGAGCCGCGTGCTGGAAGGTGAAGACGACGTCCTCGGCCGTCACGGGATGACCGTCGTGGAACACCGCGTCTTTGCGGATCCGCACTCGCCAGACCAATCGGTCCTCGGAAAGGACTGCACTTTCCGCCAGATCGGGCACCAAACGTTGCTCGTGATCCCGCCGCAGCAGGGTGCTCTGGAAGAGCGGATTGCCGTACCGCCCCCAGCCGAGAAGCGGATCGAACCCGTCTTCGGGTTCGGAATCGACGGCAACAACCAGAGCTTCGGGTGCAGGACTAACCTTCTTGCGCTCGCTGGCCACATGACAGCCCAAGTGCAAGACCAGGGCCAGCACGGCGAACCCGGCGTGGACGATGAGCTGACGCGAGATGATCGCCTCCTCGTCGCTACAGCAGCGACACTGGCAGATACGGATCCTGGCTATCCGAGAGGCGGCAATGAGTCAAGAGTTCAGTGCTACGAAATTTGAATTCGTGTTACTGGGCCCTTGACGCGGGAGTGCTCAGTGCGGCAAGACCCACCCCGAACGGACCCGCGGTGTCGAGGGGCGTTCACCAAGGACGTATGAAGCTCGTACTCGAAACGGTGCGCTGTGGTTCTGCCTGTGCCCTCGTGATCTTGTCAGCGAGACTCGTCAGTGCTCAAGAGCCCATCGATGCGACCGAAACGCCTGAGGCGCCAGCTGCGCCTGACGCAGCGGCTCCCGAGGCGCCTGCCCCGCCGCCGAGCCCGCCTGCAAATCCAGGGAGGCCAGCAACCGACACTCCTACGCAGTCCGCTGCAGCGGGCCCTTCCCGTTCTGCCACGGACCAGCAAGGCAGCACTGGCGCCGCTGGAGCAACGCCACCCAACCCGCCTGAAGCGGCGTCGACGCCACCCCAGTACGGCTCTGAAGCAACAGAACCCGAGCCTCCCGCCTCCGCTCGAGCACAGGACGTGTCCATGAACGTCGGCGAGGTCGACGTGGTGGTCACCGGGAGTCGCACCCGCGCGACCAACCTACCAGGATCCGTCGATGTCATCGGTGAGGCTCAGATTTCCAAGGAGGTCACAACCAACGCCCTCGACGTGATGCGACGTATCGCCGGCTTCGCCTACCAAGACTACGGAAACGGCGGCGTTCCGAACGGGTTCATGATGCGAGGCTTCGCGAGCAACCATGGGGCTGACACCCTCGTCGTGATCGATGGGATCCCCCTCAACGATCACTTCTGGCAGGAGGACGGGGCGCCCGACCTCAACCAACTCACGACGGAGGAGATCGAGCGCATCGAGGTCATCAAGGGTCCGCTCGACGCCCGCTATGGCAACTGGGCGCGGTCGGGCATCATCGTCATCGACACGCGTACCGAGGGGGACTTCTGGAGAGCCAAGGCGTCGCGGGGTAGCTATGGCTCGAACAAGGGCTACGTGAGTTTCGGCAGCGAGCACGCCGATGGTCAGTTCAATCAGGTGTACTCCATCGAGTACTTCCAGGCCGAGGGGTGGCGAGCCAACACCGAGCAACAGCGGCAGAACGCCTACGGGAAGTGGTTCTACCGCCCCCTGGAGGGGCTTCGGGTCGGCGCGATGGTGCACGCCTATCAGGCGGACTGGTCCACGGGTTCCTACATCTCCGAAGACCTCTGGGAGGAGAACCCAAGGCAGGCCTTCCCCGGTTCGACCTTCGATGGCGGCAAGCGCAAGGTCCTGGAAAGCTCTCTCCACCTGGACTGGGAGCTCACGAAGCACCTCTTCGTCCAGTCGAGGCTGTGGCGCAAGAAGAGCGTCTCGAGTCGCTATGCGGACTGGACCTACGAGGGAGTTGGGCAGAGCGAGACCCACGCCAAGGAGTGGGTGAGCGGGGGGCTGCTGTCCGTGAACAGTGCCTGGCCTCTGCCCATGGACCAGAAGCTCAGCGTGGAGGGCGGGGCGGACTACCGCTACTACGACTCGAACGTCAGCAACTGGGTCACCGAGGCGCGCGTGCGCCAGCGCATCAACGCCATGGACCACTACGATCTTCACAATGGCGGGCTCTACGCCAAGGTGAACCACGACATTGCACACCTTGTCGGCCTCTTCGGCGGGGTTCGGCAGGACGCCTTCTGGGGGAAGACACGCAACCGGCTCACCGGGGGAAACAACAGAATGCCGGAGTACTTCGTGACGACGTACAAGGCAGGAACCATCGTCAGCCCCCTTTCTGAGCTCAATTTCTACGGGAACATCGGCACCACGTATCGGCTGCCACACGGAGCCGAGAAATACTCGGCCGAAGACGAGGATGTCACGAAGCTAACCTTCTGGGAGCTCGGCGCGAAGAGCACTCCCCTCGACTGGCTCACCATGCGCTACGCATTCTTCCGAAGTAGCGAGCGGCTCACCCGCTTCGTCGAGGGAGAGTACGTCGACAACGGCAAGGCCCGCAGAATGGGGCATGAGTTCGAGGTAGGAGTTGGTCCCTGGCACGGGGTCGAGGTTTTCACTGCGCTCACCCTTCACGACGCCCAATACCGGGGCGGAGAGAACGGCGGCAATAACGTCACGGACGTTCCTCGCTACATCTGGAAGGTTGGGGCACAGGCCGAATCCCACTGGGGAACCGGAGCGCGCGCCTTCTACAACGACGTCGGTAGATGGGACACGGACCCAGAGAACGACCACAGCTACGCGGGATATCGGGTCGTCGACGCAGGGGTGTATCAGCGCATTGCCGAGGACTGGACCGCGGCTCTCGACGTCAAGAACCTGCTCGACGAAACCTACGCCGAGTACGTCTCGTACTGGAGCGACGCGAACCAGTACATGAGCGCCAATCCCCGCACATTCTTCGCCACGCTCAGCTACAGCGTCGAATAGTCGAGTCGAGCTGCCGGGGGAGTGGCTGTGGTGCTGATGGTAAGACACGCTCACAGGCCGCACTGCGGCGATGAGAAACGGATACGACGGAGTCCGAACGCCTGGCTCCAGTCCGGCACTCGGCACCCCTGGGCGGGCTTCATCGGGGCCTCCTTCTTCTCCCACGCCGCCTTGTTCGCCAGCGCTTCGGTTCTGCCGGACCCGCTAGCCGAGCATCCACCCGTCGCCCCCCTCGCCGTCTCCCTCGTCGAGATACCCTCGGAGCCTCAGGCCCCCTCGGCGCCGCCTCCGCCGCTGGAATCCCAGCCGCTCCCGGCTGCCCGAGTCGAGCCCAGTGTGCCGCCGAAGGTTGCCCCTTTGCTCGCTCCCCCATCGGCGGTGCGCGAAACGCCCACGCCAGAGCAGTCCCAGCCGCTGCCCGATGTGATGGTTGCATCGACCGACAGCTCCTCCGCCACCTCAGGAACACTGGGTGGAGTGCCAGGCGGCGTCCCCGGGTTGGGAAACGGCCTCCCCAGTGCCCAAGGGCCGCGAGTGCCAGGACGGGCAGGCACCGCGCGCCCCCCACCGCCCCCACCCAAGCCGCCCGAGATGGTATTTCGGAACGAGGCAGACGTGCGTCGACGGCGCATCCAAGGGAGTGATCCGCGCTATCCGAGGAAGGCCGAACGGGAGGGGATCGAAGGGGTTCTCGTCGCGAAGGTGGTCATTGGCCGCGACGGACGAGTGACAGGAATCTCACTCCTCCAGAACCACCCAGCCTTCGAACGAGCGGTGCGCGCCGCCATCTCAGGGTGGCGGTTTGCTCCGTACAGGGTCGAGGGTAGCGCGGTCTCCGTGTCCACGGTGTTTCGATTCACGTTCCGACTCGGCGGATAACACGATGGTGCGAACTCGTTCCAGTGGTTCGACTCTGAGTGAGAGCAACCGCCAAAACCGGTGCCCCACAGCGCGAGTCTGGTGAGGCCGCGCGTGCCGCCGCGGCGAGGCTCAGGAGCTGGCGGGGGAATCCTTCTTGCGAGCGACGCCGCGGCGCTAGACGGTCCAGCCAGAGGCTTCAAGCTGTTCAGAAGTTGATACGCCGCATCACGAACCGCGGAAGCCAGCGGATGACAAGCATCACCAGAGCCCAGGTTCGCGGCGTGTAGAGAACCGCGCGCCTTCGGTCGATGGCGCGCACGACCTCCGAGGCAACGCGCACGACCTCCCCGGCGAACGGCGGTGGCTTGAGTCCGGCGGTCATTGCCGTTCGCACAAACCCGGGTTTCACGCACAGGACAGAGAGACCCGCGGCGTGGTACTTGTGGTCGAGTCCCTCGAGGTAGGCCGCGAGTCCAGCCTTGCTGGCACCGTAGAGCACCACGGGCTTCCGACCTCGATCGCCGGCAACCGACGAGAATACCGTGAGCTGGCCGCCACCTCGCGCTAGGAGGCGCCTGCGCACCTGCTCGCAGAAGACCACTGTGTTCGCGAAGTTCACCGTCAGCAGGCGACGCGCGAAGTCCAGGTCGCCCTCAAGGGCATCTTGGGTGCCGAACAACGCCGCAGACACGATGACCGTGTCGAAGCCGTCGAGGGCAGAGTCGGCCGCGTCGAGAGCAGTCGAGAAGTGCTCGGGGTATTCGAGATCACAGAGATGGTGACCCACCAGACGACTCTCGGGGCTGCGCGACTCGAGATCGGCAGCGCTCTTGGCGAGATCGTCTTCACTCCTTCCGAGGAGGAATACGGCATCGCCTCGCCCTGCCAGCTGTCGGGCGATCTCGCGACCCATTCCGGAGGTGCCACCGAGGATCACCGCTTTCATCAGCCGTCTCCCAGCAGGCGCGCGGACTGTGCGCTCCTGAGCCTGTGGCGAGGGTCCCACCGCTCTCGCGTCGAGAGGAATGCGTCCAGACGAGGCTCCATCGCGCGGAAGTGCTCCGGACGGGTGAAGCGATCCTTCGTGAGGTAGATGCGTCCACCTGCGGAAATGACGACCTCATTCAGCCGATCGATGATCTTCTGGATGTCCTGGGACACGGGCATGTCGACGGCGATCGACGTGCCCTCCATGGGGAAGGACAGGAGTCCCTTCCCCTGGGGCCCGCAGTCCTTGATCACGCAGAGCGGGGATGCGCACGAAAGCTTGGTCAGGTAGAGCAAGAAGTCCCGCACAGCGCGCGGTCCGGCGGCGCGGGGCATGACGCATTGGTATTGCGTGAAGCCACGGCTCCCGTAGGCGCGGTTCCAGCACAGGATCGCGTCGAGAGGATAGAAGAAGGGGTCAGGGGCTACGAGCCGCGTGGTCCGGCGTCGGAGGTGACTCCGGTAGTAGACCGCATTGAAGAGCCGCGCCGAGAGCGAATTGAGCGCCCAGTTGGGGAGTTCAAACGGGAGCGTGTGCTCGACTGGCGGCCGAGGCGGAACGTTCGGAGCCTCGTCGGTGGTTGCCCAGCGACCCGCCATCAGCACACCGCGCCCGAGGGAGCCGCCGCGGCTGAGACAATCGATCCAGCCCATAGTCATCGGCCACTTGCTTGCTGCAGAGGCCAGGGCAGCGAGGAAGGCGTCGATGTCCTCGACACGCTCGGACTCCATGCGCAGCCACCCCGTCGGAATGGGACGCATCGGAAACTCGACCTCGAGGATGTGCCCGACCAGGCCCATGCCGCCGATGGACGCGTAGAACAGATCCGTGTTCTGGATGGTGCTGCATTCGACGATGTCGTCGCTCGAAACCCGAACTCGCAGGCTGCGGACGTGCTCTCCGAAGCAGCCTTCTCGGTGGTGGTTCTTGCCATGCACGTCGCTCGCCACCATGCCGCCCAGGGTCACGAATTTGGTGCCAGGCGTCACCGGCACGAACCAGCCTCGGGGCATGAACAGGCGATTGACCTCGGCGAGGCTGACTCCGGCCTCGACGCGCAGCACGCCAGTGGACGGATCGAAACCGAGGATCCGATCGGCGAGCCTCGTTCCGGCCACCTTGTCCTTGGGTTTCGCCGGGAGCGAGGCGTCTCCGTAGGAGCGCCCAAGGCCTCGTGAGACCGCGGCCCCCCTGGTCAGTCTTTCGAGGTTCGGGGACAGGTGTTCGCAACCAGGAACACCAAGCCGACCCCAACCCTCGAGCATGGATTGCCGGGCCATGGCCTATGCGGCCCCGCGTGTGCCGGACCACCCCGTGGTGAAGCCAAGTCGCGAACTGCCGCCGCACCTCGCGGCCGTGGCGCTCGGGGTATGGGAACCGGGAGAAGTCTGGGAGCTATCGATCACGACGAAGGCCTCCGGCGATCGCGGCGTGCGCGACCCCAAGCGAACGGCAAGAGGTGTCCCGTGCCGCACCGTGAACCCGCGACCAAACGGCACGTTTCTCTTGATCGTCGACAGCTGGAGTGTTACGGACGCCTGGACCGTAACACCGCCCCCAACGGGAGTCAACATGCGCACGCCTCGTCTATTATCCCCAATCGCCTTGGCCCTCATTGCGGTCGTCGGCTGCAGCTCCGACGACGACAAGAACGCAAAGGCCACGGTCCAGATCATGAACGACTTCAACAACACGGAGATGGCCTACCAGCCCCCGTGGACGATCTGCGAGTCGTCGTATCTGGGTGTCGAGTTCGGCAAGCTCGAGCTTGGCGAGACGAGCGATGCAAAGAGCGTCGCCCCCGGACTCGACTACGTGCTGATGGTGGCGGCGTGGGACGATCCGACCTGCGCCGCCGAGAATGCCCTGCCGATCGCGAGCAAAAACGAGGAGGAGGTCGTCGACGGACAGACCCGGACGATCGCGATCAACATGGCGAACCACCAAGGGCCCTGTCCGCCCAACGAGGGTGTCGTGCCAATCCCCAAGGCCCAATACAACCGAATCCTCGAGCTCTGGCCAGACTACGATTTCACCGCTTACGCGGCACGCACTGAGAACACCCAGTGTGTTCCCAGCGACGCGGGGGCGGCCGGTGCCGGTGGAACGGGCGATGACGCGGGTGGCAGCGGAGGCGCTGCTGGTGCCGGATGAGGTGGTTGGTCCTCGCGTGCGTCGCCTTGGCTGGCTGCGATTCCGCGTACCCCGAGGTCGTGGTCACGAATCGGACCGCGGAAACGGTTCAGCTTCGCGACGTGAGCTTCAACGGTTGCTCGTGGGAGGGCGTCCTGGCCTTCGGTGAGTCGACTTCGCCGGGCCGCTGCCTTCCGGGCGAGGACCGCGTGCACTTCCAGAAGTTCGACGCGGCTGCGTACTGTCGCGAACAGGCTAAGGACGGAACGATCGACGGGTTGTGCCCCTGCGATGGAACCACGGCCGACGCGGAAACGATGGAGGGACTGACGAACACCGAACCGATGTGGTTCAACTACCAGACGGTCAGGTCGGAGTCAGTCGACTACGGCGACTTCCGACGATTCGAGATCACGCTTACCGGACTGGAACAGGACTTCTCGGTTCCCGGCCCCTACGGGCACTGAGGCGCTGGATGAGGCCAGGTGCACTGCTCTTCGTCGCGGCGGGTCTGATGTCGCTCGTTGCTCGAGCTCAGGAGCAGGCCGACGCCACGCCTCCCACGGGTGTACACGTACCCTCAGCACCCCCTTCCGCCGCTGCTCCAGAGGCTGGTGAGGCGCTGGCGCCCGACACAACTAGCCCTGCGCCAGCGGAACCATCCCCGGCGGCCCCCATTGAGATTGCCGTGGTCGGACAGCGCTCGCTCTCGAGGGACCGTACGCAACAAGTCACCTTGGTGCCGGGTCAGCGGCTGCGGGACAGCGCGCGGCCGAGCACGTTCGAGGCGCTCTCGCAGGAGAGCGCGGGCATCTACGTTCCCGGGCGTGGCGCCATGCACGGTGTGGCAAACGGCGGGACGGGCGGGATCCGAATTCGCGGTCTTGGTGGAAGCCCGAACTCCCAGGTCTTGGTCGTCGAGGACGGCGTCCCGGACTACCAGGGCATCTTCGGCCATCCGATCCCCGACGCCTACCTCCCGTTCCTGATCGACGATGTGCTCGTCATCAAGGGGGGAGACTCCGTCCTCTATGGTACCAACGCCATGGGCGGGGTGGTCGTCATTCGCAACCGCTGGCGAGGAGAAGACGGTCACGAGCTGTCGAACGACTCAGCCTACGGCAGCTATGCGACAGTGCGGGAAACGGCCTCTGGGCTCGGGCGGACTGGAGCCTGGGATTATGCGGCTCTACTCCACACGATGTCGACAGACGGTCACCGGGACGACACGGGCGGCGACCAGATGATCGGTTCCGCTGCTGCTCGCTACCGGTTCGCTCCGAACCTCCGGCTCACTGCGCGAAACAAGGTGGTGCACATCGATGGTGCAGATCCAGGCACCGCAACCCACCCGAACCCAGATCATTGGTACGACGTGTGGCGAGACACGGCTTCCCTGCAGCTCGGATGGGAAGCGGAGCGGCTGCGCCTCACGATGACCCCGTACCTCAACGTCGGAGACCACAAGCTCTACGACGGGTTCCATTCGAACGACTACGTAGGCGGTGGAATCGCGGACATCGAGCTCCGAGTGAGCCCGAGCATCGACCTCATGCTCGGAACTGCGTGGGAGCGCGTCGGTGGACAAGTCGAGAACCGCATCACGGGTGAACGGCTGAACGTGAGCGGAATGACGGATGTCTCTGCATACGGACAGGTGAGCGCGCGTCCTGTGACACGAGTGAGCCTGGTGCTGGGGGCACGAGAGCTGCTGAGCTCTCGTTACGGGGCCGTGTTCCTCTACAAGGGCGGCGTGCGGTGGAACTTCTACGATGGCTTCGCCATCCACACCCGCATCACACGGAACTTCCGGCAACCCACCATCCGTGAGCTGTACTTGCCGTACCCGACCGCGAACCCCGACCTACGCCCGGAGCAGGCGCTGAACTGGGATGCGGGCTTGGGGTACGTCTCGTCGCAATTCGAGGTATCTTGCTCGGGCTACCGCACCAAGGCCAACGACCTGATTCGATACTTCGGGGTCTGGCCCAGCGCCGAGGTTGTCAACATCGACCACATCGTGATCTGGGGCGTCGAGGCAATGGTCGGCATCAAGCGCGTTGGGCCGGCCTCGCTGTTCGTCACGGGCAACAGACAGGATGTGGGCCGGCACACCCGCCAGAACCCGAACGCCAAGCTGAACTTCGCGCTCGAACTCGAACAGGAACTCGGTTCCGACTCCGTCGGCGGCAGTGTGAGTGGCGAGTGGGTACACGGCCTCTTCATGGGCGACTACGCCAGGCAGCCGCTCGACGACGTGTTTGTGATGGACGCAACCCTGCGCTATCGGCATACGTCGTTCGACCGCCGCGTGGCACTCGAACCCTATGTCCTACTGCGAAACCTCCTCGACCGGCGGTACGCCTACATCGAAGGCTACCCCATGCCTGGCTTCAACGTCCTCGCGGGACTCCGAATCGGCATCTAGCATGAACCACCACCTCTCCCCACGTGAGCTTGCGTATTCGGGCCTCTTCGGCGCTGCTGCGCTGCTCCTGCCGGTGCTGTTCCACCTGGTGCATCTCGGGCGCCTCTTCATGCCGATGTACTTGCCACTATGCGCGCTGGCGTTTTTCGTGCGACCGCTACCAGCGGCTGTCACCGCCGGACTCGTTCCGTTGCTGTCGGGAGCGGCGACGGGGATGCCGCCATTCTACCCGCCCGTCGCCATCTTCATGTCGATCGAGCTCAGTACCATGACAGCATTGATTGCGCTCGCGGTCGGCCGCTGGCCGCGCGTGAACGAGTGGCTGGTGCTGATCCCGGTGCTCCTGTTCGGGCGCGTGCTCTACGTCGCCCTCGTGTACGGTTTCGCGCAGGTGATCGCGTTGCCGGCGGGCTTCATGGCGACTCTCTCGTTCCTGGGCGGCTGGCCCGGAATCATCCTCATGGCCGTGGTAGTCCCGCCCATGGCAAGAGCAGGACGGAGAACCGCTCGGCTGAACAATGCCTGCGAGAGAAGGTTGCCCGCGGAGGAGGTGAACGATGACACCAAACGATAGAACCGCCTTCTTCGACACGATTGCCGACAAGTGGGACGGCTGGGAAGACCTCCCCGCCCTCGAGAGGAAGCTTGCCGACGGCCTCGAGGAGCTCGGCGTTCGCGCCGACGAAAAGGTGGTCGACATCGGCTGCGGCACCGGGAACCTCACACGCGCCTTGCTGGCCAGGCTCTCGTCCCAGGGAAAGGTCATCGCTGTCGACATCTCGCCGCGGATGATCGAGTTGGCACAGCGAAAGGTGTCGGACCCCCGAGTGACCTGGCACCGGACGGACGCGCAGCAACTGCCCGTCAATGATGCGGCGTGCGACCGGGTCTTCTGCTGCTGCGTCTGGCCGCACTTCGACGATCGCGCAGCCGTAGCGGCCGAGCTTCGACGCGTGCTCGCTCCGGGCGGTTCGCTGCACGTCTGGCACCTCATCGCCCGGGACAAGGTCAACGAGATCCATGCCGGCGCTGGCGAGGCTGTGCGCGGGGACGTGCTGCCGCCCGCGACGGAGACCGCGGAGCTCTTGGCGTCGGCTGGTTTCCGGATCGTGACGGCAAGTGAGTCCGATGGTCGCTACCTCGTCACCGCTGTGAAGCCCGAGGAGTAGTACGGAATGCGAACCTCGCTCCACGACCTAGGGGGGTGCGGGCGCGGTCCCGTCCTGCGCGCTCTACCCCAGACTCGTTTGGTGGCGGGCGCAGTGGCCTTCGCTGGCTGCATGGTCTCGACCGGGTCAACGGTCACCGGGTCGATTTGTGCGGGAGGCATCGCTACCGCCTGGGTGGTGGCGTGCCGTCCCCCATGGCGAGTTCTTCGCGCGACCATTCTGTTCGGCCTTGCGCTACTGTTGCCGTATTTCCTGCTCTTCCCGCTGCTCCCGCGGCCTTTGGGCGAGACAGCCGAGAGCTGGCGTGGTGCGCTGGTCGTGCCCTGGACGATCCTGCTGCGCGGGCTCTCGAGCATGGTGGTGTGCGTGGCCACGGTTACTGCGCTCAGCGCGAGCGATCTCCGGGAGGCGCTCCTACGCCTTCCGGTGCCGAGCATGGTGTCCGCGATTCTGGTGCAGATCATCCACCAGACCGGCACGCTGTTCTACGAGACGCGCCGGGTGGCGGCCGCCATGGCGGTACGCGGCGCGTCTTCGGGCGGGCTTGCCGCGTGGCGTGTTCTCTTCTCACTTCCGCAGGTCTGGCTGCCACGGATCATCGTCCGAGCCGAGCGGGTGGCGGCCGCGATGGAACTCCGGGGTTACTGCGACGGTCCCCCACCGACGTTCGACCAAGCACCACCCGGGCTCGTCGACGTCACCGCCATCGGCACGTCGGTGGGCGCGCTTGCGCTCGCGCTCTCGCTGCGAATGTGGGGGTCACTATGACCCACGCTGCGCTTTCGTTCCGCGACGTCACGGTTCGGTACGACCACGAAGACCAGCCGATCCTCTCGTGCGTCTCCTTTGCAGTGCAGCCCGGCGAACGTGCTGCTCTGGTCGGTCTCAATGGGTCGGGCAAGACGACTCTGCTCTCGGCCGCGGTCGGCCTCGTCGCACACGATGGGGAGATCCTCGTTGCGGGGGAACGGCTGGCGCGCAAGACGGTGGGCGGGATCCGCGGCCGAATCGGGTTCGTGTTCAACGTGCCCGAGGATCAGCTCCTCTTCCCCAAGGTCCTTGAAGATGCGTCCTTCGGCCTGGTGCGACGGGGCGTGCGCGCTGCCGACGCCGCGGTGAGGGGTAGGCGCGCTCTCGGTGCCCTGGGCGTCGAGCACCTGGCAGACTCCCCGCTGCATCACCTTTCGCACGGTCAGAAGCAACGCGTGGCGCTCGCTGGCGCTCTCGCCACCGAGCCTTCACTGCTGCTCCTCGACGAACCAACTGCAGGGCTCGATCCGCCCGGGAAGCGGGCTTTGGCGAAGCTCCTCGCGTGCCTGGATGCAGCAATGGTGATCGCCACTCACGACCTCGATTTCGCTGTGAGTCTCTGCACGCGCTTCCTCATGCTGGACCGGGGACGGATTGTGTTCGACGGAAAGGACGCGGACGAGGTGAAGCGCCGCTGGGAGGCCTGACCCGAGCGGCTGGCTACCGGATCTTCTTTCCCGTCGTGGTGGTCATGCTGGATGCTCGTGAGCTTGTCACTGAGTTCGCGCTGGTGGTCGTACACCAGGGTGATCGTGCCCACGATCTCGGCGTCTGCTTCCCATTCCTCCCGAACCATCGCGTCGCGGATGAGGTTGCGAAGAGCCACCGAGCGGTTGCCCCAGCCGCGCTTCTTCGCGGTTCGGAGGAAGCGGTCGAGGAGTTCCTGCTCGATGGAGACGCTGAAGCGGGCGATGGTGCTCATGGTGGTTCTCGAAGGTGTGCCGCCGCGCAGCGGTGAATCGGCCCGGCCGGCGTTGGCCATCCCAGGCTAGCCCACGCCGTCGGGCTGGCGACAGAGCTTCGCCTCGGGCTACTTCGCGGTGAAGACGGCGAAGAACAAGTGGGTGCAGGTGCTCATGATCATCGACATCCACACCCGCGAGCGGATCGACATCCGCGTCTACGACGGGTGGGATATCGACTCGTGGTGGACGATCCGGATGTTCCGGAACGCGATGGCGCGCTGCAAGCGCAAGCCAGCGAAGGTGGTGCATGATCACGGCTCTCACTTCGACGGCCAGTTCGAGCGGCAGTTGCGCGTTCTCGAGATCGAGCAAGTGAGGACGGTCACGGGATTGCCATCGTTGAATTGCTTTGCCGAGGGCGCGATCGGAACGTGCCGTCGGGAGCTTCTTCGTCACATCCGGTGTGCTGACGCGGCTGAACTCCAGCGATTTCTGGACGACTACCGAATCTACGTGAACGAGGAGCGGGCCCATCAAGGGATCAATGGGCGAGCGCCGGCGGAGTTCAGTGAGAACATGCCCGAAGTGGATGTGCTCAGTTGTGACGAGATTCGGCAGCGACGGCTCGGGTTTCGCCGTTTTCCTCCCATGTAACTGACCCCAGATGGGCGCGGCTCAGGTGAGGGGGCGCCGGCGGAAAGCCGCAGTCGCCATGTCCGACCGCGCCGTGTCCCAACGCATGACGCGACGGAGGCATATCGCTGCCGCGTCGCACTCAGCTTCATCGCTGAGTTCTGGAACTCCGTCTTGCTCATCCCCCTCGCTTCGCGCGGACCGTGCGTCGGATGCAAGCTCTGCAGCTCCGCAATCGAACGAGTCGAATCACGTCCCGACTGGATCTACACCCGGACAGCGGCGGATCGGGAGCGCGGCACTCTTGCGGATTCTTCACGGTGGTCACGCCAATGAACGTCCACTCGTGAAGGGGGTGGTACACGTAGCCGTCGTCCTCTTCGGGATCCACGCCCGTGTCGATCGGCGCGAACTCGATCCGGACGCGACGGATCGCTCCGGTGCTGGCCTCGACCTCCATGACACCCTGGCCGAAACGGAAGTAACAGATTCCATCCTCGCAGCGCGAGGGCTCCGCCGCGACATCGAGCTCAGGGAACCGCTGCCGCCACAGCAGTGCGGCCGGAATCTGCCCAGCCCAGTCCCCCCTCCAGTCCCTCGGGGATCGCCGATTCGGCGACCCGACCACGGATCGGAACGAGGCAGACGTGCGTCGACGGCGCATCCAAGGGAATGACCCGCGCGTGGGGGGGGTTACGCCTAGAGGACTCCGAAGAGGTAGATGAGGCAGTAGTAGCCCCCCACGAGGATGAACACGACCGCGGTAAGGCGGCGCATCCAGCGTTCGATGACGGTCAGGGCGTTGAAGGCTCGCGAGATCCGGTTGGCGGAAAACGCGAGGATGAAGGAGAACGCTACGACCGGCACTGCCGTCCCGATCCCGTACACGGACGGCAGGAGCAGCGGGGATTGATGCTTGACTGCCAGGGGCACCAGGCTCCCGAAGAAGAGCGCGGCCGAGACAGGACAGAACGCGAGGGCGAACGCGAGCCCAAGAAGACCGGCGCCCCACAGCCCGAGTCCGTCGGCTCGTGCCTGAAGCTTCTCGAAGAATCTCGAACTGCTTCCCGCCCAAGGCCACGGAACGACATCGAGCAGGAGGAGGCCCACCAGCACCAGCACGGGTCCCAGCACCAGGTTGAGGTTCCGCTGCAAGAACATCGACACGGCGGACAGAGACAGCAACCCCTGGACGACGACCAGCGCGACGAGGATGTAGCTCAGGGTCCGCCCGAGCGTGTAGATGAGCCCCGCCGACAAGACGAGGGCAGGCCGGTCGACGCGCTTGCCAACGTAGGAGATGGCCGCGATATTGGTGGCCAGCGGGCAAGGGCTGATCGCTGTGAGCAGGCCGAGCCAAAGAGCGCCCGAGACCGCCAGGAGCGGCGCCACTAGGTCCTCCGGACCAGACCAAGGTAGTTGCGGATCTGCTTCTCGGCGTAGGCGGCAAGTGCTGCCTCCTCGTGCGCCAGGGGCCAAACCTCGCCGCAGTTCTCCCACTTCACCGTTGCCTCACCACGCCTGGCCACGACGACCATGGAGCTCGAGCTGAGCTGGAACTCCTTGATGAAGTGGGCATTGTCGGGTTCGTCGATGTTCACCTCGCGGAGCACCAGCACCCCGGACGCGGTTTCGCTAGCGAACCGTTCGGCGACCGTGGTCTGGATCGCGCGCTGAATGCCAACGCACGTCCGGCAGCGACGGTTGCCATGGAAGTAGTAAACGACGACGCTGTCAGGGGTGAGGTTCGCCGAGTTGATGGCAGAAGCCGCGCTGGGCGCGGTGACTGCCTCAGCCGTGGCCCCCATCGTCTCGCTCTCCGCCTTCTTGCAGCCGCCGAGAGCGAGCGCGCCCCCGAGCACGAGTAGCGTGGCCAATAGAGGGGCTTGTGTCATGGTGCTGAGCCATCCGCGTGACGAGGCGGAGCGGCGGACTGCGACGGCGGCCAAACGCGGTGTCTGGATCGTGGAAGTCATATACTCTCCTTCGCTGCTGCCGTCGTCAGCCACGAGACGATCTCGGCAGCCGTAGGGAGCCGCCCACTCGATTTCACCTCGCCGTCTACGACTAGGGCAGGCGTCATCATGACGCCGTAGGCCATGATCTCGTCGATCTTGTCGACCTTCTCGAGCTGCGCCGGGAGCCCCGATGCCGCGATGGCCTTTTCGGCTTCTGCGTATAGCTTCTTGCATTTGGGACAGCCCGTCCCCAAAACCTGAATCTTCATAGAAACTCTCCGTCTACTGCTCTTGCGCTGTTCATATGTAAGCGTCAGAAAAGTGCCCCGTAGGCCATTCCGGCGAGCGTCGAAAGCACGATCACCAGGCTGACGAACACCACTGTTTTCTTGGTCCCCATCACGCTTCGAATGACCAACATGTTGGGAAGCGAAAGTGCTGGTCCCGCCAGCAAGAGCGCGAGCGCCGGCCCCTTGCCCATGCCGGACTTGATGAGGCCATCGAGGATCGGTACCTCCGTCAACGTGGCGAAGTACATGAAAGCACCGACGAACGAAGCGGCGAAGTTCGCCAGAAGCGAGTTGCCGCCCACCGCCTGCGAGATCCACTCGTTGGGGATGAGCCCACGCTCGGAGCCACCTGGGCCGCCGAGGAGAAATCCGGCAACCACGACCCCACCCAACAGCAACGGAAGGATTTGCTTGGCGAACGTCCAGCTCGAGTCGACCCAAGTCGTGAGCTCGTCCTTCTTGAACCAGGCGACGATGCTGCCGACAAGGACGACAAGAAATGCCCCCGACACGATCCACTTCGCTGAGAAGATGGTCGCCCAGAGACCGTCTTCACCGTCCGCTGGCCTGCCCCAGTTCGCGAAGACCAGGATGCCGATCATGGCTGCGAAGTAGATCCCGTCCTGCCAGAGAGCCCGCCCCTTCTCTTCATCGGGAAGAACGACTGCTCCTTCAGCCTGCCGAGCCGCCTCTTCCTTGCGGAAGATGAGGTGCATCAACAGTCCGATGATGACCGCGAAAGTGATGGCACCCACCGCTCTGGCGATGCCAAGCTCGGCTCCCAGGATCCGCGCCGTGAGGATGATGGCGAGGACGTTGATCGCGGGCCCAGAATAGAGGAACGCCGTGGCTGGTCCGAGGCCAGCACCACGCCTGTGAATGCTCGCGAAGAGCGGAAGCACCGTGCAGGAGCAGACCGCGAGGATGGTCCCCGACGCGGCCGCAATTCCGTAAGCCAGTGCCTTGTTGGCCTTGGGCCCGAGGTACTTCATCACCGCACCCTGGCGCACGAAGACGCTGATCGCTCCGGCGATGAAGAAAGCAGGCACAAGACAGAGCAG
Source organism: uncultured Polyangiaceae bacterium (assembly GCA_964424695.1). Taxonomy (GTDB): domain Bacteria; phylum Myxococcota_A; class Polyangia; order Polyangiales; family Polyangiaceae; genus JAEWRL01. The sequence goes on along the minus strand of CAYRKE010000077.1, from coordinate 5,438 downwards.
GACGTGCTCCTGTGCGTACCAGCGCACCAAGGAGAAGCTCTCGCGTACGGCGCCGAAGAAGCGCTCGTTCTCGACGGGCAAGAACCAGCAGGCCGCAAACACGGCCAGAATAACGAGGAGTTTCGTGCGTTCTCTCATGGTATGGCGACTTTCGCGCTCATTCCTTGAGCTTCGCGTAAAGCTCCCTGAGCGTGGTCGAGTAGGCGTCTTGCCAAGCCGACTGGTGGCCGGCGAGTGGTTTGACGGGAACGAGGTCCATGACCTCATCGCTGCCGAGTGCGGAGCGCTCGAGGACCGTCGCGCTACCGTGAACCATCGCTGTGATGGCGGTTCTCGCCGCGTCCTCGCTGAGACCGAACTCCTGTCCGAGCGTCATGAGTCGGAAGAGCTGCGGCCAGAGGTACGTGGGTCCCATGGCGGTTAGGAGCGCGTAGGCTTCGAGCGTCGACTCTGCGACCTCGGGCGCCTGTCCCCATGGTTCCAGGAGAGACAGCACCTCGGCACGCGCCGCCTCCGGAACTCCGTCGGCGAAGCTCACGGGATTGAAACCAGCGCCGACGATGGACGGAGCATTGGGGATGACCCTGGCCACACACCCGAACCCACCCAGAGCGTCAGTGATCCGAGCAGTTGTCCACTTCGGCGCCAGCGAGACGACCATCGTCCCGGCGTGCAGAGACGGCGCGATTTCAGCGAGCACCGTGCCGAGCTGAGGTGGATGAAGCGCAAGAAATACGATCCCCTGGCTAGCCGCTTCCTTGTTGTCCGCTGTGGTGGTCACGGGGATCCGACATGCAGCAAGTCTCTCGCGGACGCCGGGATCGGGGTCGCTCACGACCACACTCGGAGTTCGCGCGGCCCTTGCCCAGGCTTCCAGGGCGATCACGGTGATGCGTCCTCCACCAACGAAACCGATAGTCTGCGCGTTCATGCTGGGATGCCTCCGTTTGGAATTGTTCTCGATAGAACATGCCAATATGGCCACATTGGCAATGTTGGCTCAAAAAAAAGCCCAACCCGCGTCACGCTCGCTCCTTCAGCACCTGCGTCGCACAGGAGAAGAAGCTCATCACGCAGGGGGTCAGCAGCGTGTAGTAGACGACGTTGCCCTCGCGCCGGTCGTTGACGATGCCGTGTGCGCGGAGCACCGCTAGGTGCTTGGAGACCGTCGAGGGGTCGGAGCCGATGATTTCCGTGAGCTCCCCCACCGAGCACTCGCCGTGCGACAGGCGATCGATAATCCTCAGGCGAGACTCGTTTGCCAGGGCCTTCAGTACGCGGGCCTGCTGTCGAAATACATCGTCGTTCCTGGGTGCCATGGCGTTCTTGGATACGGTAGGTCGGCAGTATGTGGCGAGATGGCCATGTTTTCAAGCGAGATGGCGTTGTTACGATTGCACGGGACGGTCGCTGTTTGCGAAGAACGCTGCGAGCCGACGGCGCAGTTCGTCGCGCGTCTCACGGAACGCACTCATGCGTTGATCTTCGCTGCCCGTCACCGCAGCGGGATCGGGTAACCCCCAGTGCAGCCGAGTTGCCTTGCCCAGGAATAGCGGACACTCTTCTTCGCCGCAGAGCGTGACGACGGTATCGACCTCGGAGGCCGGGATCTCCTCGACCGCTTTCGAGCGGTGACTGGAGATGTCGAGGCCGATTTCCCTCAGGACAGCGATCGCCTCGGGCCTCACGCTGGTTGGTCGCGAGCCCGCCGACCACACTTCAACCCCGGTCGGGGCCATCGAGCGGGCAACGCCCTCGGCGATCTGGCTTCGTGCGGAGTTTGCCACACAGAGAAACAGGATACCTTTCATTGGCTCACATCTTCACACTTGCGGCCGGTGACCCGGATGCTCGCCACCTTGCCCGCCAAGGCATTGCAGATGCGCTCGACCTGGTCCTTCGGCAGCGACTTGGAGCCGCAACAGCAACCTCCTCCATCCACGGAATCGAGCAGTCCCGCGAGCTGCGAGGCGTCGTAAGTCAGGCGGTCACGGATGGCGATGTCGACCAAACCCGCGGCGCGGAGCCCGGCGAGGTACTCCGGCTCAGGGATCGCACCGGAAATGCAGGCTGAGTAGAGCAGGCCCTCGGTCTTGATCCACTCGGGCATCGGCTCGGCGACGATGTCGGAGATCGAGAACCGCCCGCCCGTCTTCAGTACGCGGCAGATCTCCGCGAACACTCGGTGCTTCTCGGGCGAGAGGTTGATGACGCAGTTCGAGACGACGAAGTCGATGGTACCCGACTCGACCGGGAGGTCCTCGATGATGCCCTCGAGCACATCCACGTTCGTCAGCCCTGCGGCAGCGGCGTTCGCGCGAGCTCGCTGGATCATCGCGTCGGTCATGTCGACTCCGATCACCTTCCCCCGAGGGCCGACGAGCTTCGCGGCGAGTAGGAGGTCGATGCCAGCGCCGGAGCCCAGATCGAGCACGGTGTCGCCCTCACGGAGCTCCGCCAGCGCGAGCGGGTTGCCACAGCCGAAGGAGTTCACGACGGCATCGGGCGGCAACGCCGCGAGCGCTTCGCGGCTGTAGCCGGCGAGCGTCGTGAGGGCGGTCGTTGGCGTGGGCCCAGCGCAGCAGGAGCTGCCCGGTTTGCTCTGCTCCACGGCGCGAGCATAGGAGGTGGATACGTCTTTGCGGATGTCTTCGGGACGGTTCATACCTTGCTCTCTCCTGCACAGGTCTGCACGGCCCGGAGCCGCGCTGGATCACTGGGGAAATACTTGCGCCCGAGCCAGAGCGCGACGTTGACGAGGCCGATCATCACTGGCACCTCGACGAGAGGACCGATGACGGCCGCCAGGGCGCCGCCATGGCTGATGCCGAAGGTGGCTACTGCGACGGCGATCGCCAGCTCGAAGTTGTTCGACGCCGCAGTGAAAGACAGCGTTGTCGACTGCCCGTAGGTCGCGCCAACTCGCTTCGACATGAAGAAGGAGATGAAGAACATCACCACGAAGTAGACGAGGAGGGGAATGGCGATCCGAACCACGTCCAGCGGCAGCTCCACGATCTTCTCGCCCTTGAGTGAGAACATCACGACGATGGTGAAGAGCAGCGCGACGAGCGTCAGTGGGCTGATTTTCGGAATGAAATGGGTGTGGTACCAACCCTTGTCCTTGAGCTTGATCAGAGAGAACCGCGTGATGATTCCGGCGAGGAACGGGATGCCGAGGTAGATGAAGACACTCTTGGCGATCTCGCCGATCGTGATGTCGACGGCCACTCCCTGCAGGCCGAACCAGGTCGGTACCACGGTGATGAAGACGTAGGCGTAGACCGAGAAGAAGAGGACCTGGAAGACCGAGTTGAAGGCGACCAGGCCCGCGCAGTACTCGGTGTCGCCCTTCGCCAGGTCATTCCAGACGATGACCATCGCGATGCAACGGGCCAGACCGATCATGATCAATCCGACCATGTACTCGGGCTTGTCGTGCAGAAAGAGCACGGCGAGGGCGAACATGAGGATGGGACCGATGATCCAGTTCTGAACCAGCGAGAGCCCCAACACCCTGGTGTTGCGGAAGACCGGGCCCATCTCCTCGTAGCGGACCTTCGCCAGCGGCGGGTACATCATGAGGATGAGCCCGATGGCGATGGGGATGTTCGTCGTGCCAACGCTCCACTGGTTGATGAACGGCACGACGCCCGGCACGAGGTAGCCAGCGCCGACCCCGATCGCCATTGCGGCGAAGATCCAGAGGGTGAGGTAGCGGTCGAGAAACGACAGCCGCTTGGAGACGCTGGGTTCGCTCCCCGCGAGCGGGACGTCGACGGGACGGGTGTCCTCGATCATCGGGTGGTTCCCCGGAGCGGTGTGCGGCCGTGAGCCCGCGGTCGGACAATGGCTCGGGTGGGGGGCAGGGCGCAGCGTCCGTTCCCGCCCTTCCGAGCCATATGCGCCTGAAGCCGTTGAAGGACCCGAGCAGCCCCTGGGTGGCAACCCAACTCAGCGCGCAGGGACTGGAGCAGGTTGCGCTCGACCTCGGACTCGCACGGACGCAGCGAGTAGTAAGACCAGGCCGCTTCCTTGCGGTCCACGACCAAACCCGCGTGGCGCAGGGTCGCGAGATGACGTGAGGTCTTCGACTGCGTCATCTCCAAGGCCTCCATGATGTCGCAGACGCAGAGCTCCTCGTGATTGAACAAGAGCCAGAGGATCTCGAGGCGAGCCTCGTCCGCGAGAACCTTCAGGAACTGGGCCAAATCCTTCATAGCGGCGGTCCGTGCGAGATGCGGACATTCGTATATCCGGTTACCTGCATCCGGTCAAGGACGACCTCATGTGGCCCAGGGACCCACAGGCTCAGCGGAGGGTCGCCTGGTCTACGCGTTTCGCGAGACCGTAACGGAGCCCGCGAGCGAGGCGTCAGGCCCCGGCCCCACCGGCAGTCACCCACGAGTTCGCGACATCGACCTGGACCCCGCTGGATGCCATTTCGAGTCCCGCGATGTCCGAGATCGAGCTGCCGCCCTCTGTAGTCACCCTGTCCCCTGAAGCGCTGTTCAGGTGTTACGTCGTCACGCTCGTCCTCGGGCGCGAGCTCCTGGGTGACACGCGTCCTGAGGCCATCCCTCGGGCACTCGACGAGCCTCACCCCACGTCCACCGGACTGCTTCGCGTGGTCAGCCCCGCACCCTCTACCGCTGGCTCCGTGCCAACGAGAGCGGCAGTCCTGCCGCCCTCGAGCCCACATCGAGGACGGTCGCCTGCAAAGCGCTGCCCGAGTCTTTCGTCGAGTTTCCGCGCGTCCAGAAGAAAGACGATCCCTTCGTCAGCGTGCCCAAGGTCATTCGCCGGGCTCGCGAGAGCGGCGCTCTCGGCAAAGCAATCCAACGATGGCAATCCCGTGACCGTCCTCACTTGCTCGATCTCGAGAACGCGCAACTGCCGCTCGAACTGGCCGTCGAAGCGAGAGCCGTGCTTCTGTGGGCTACCGAATTTCTACTCACAAAAGGCTGCCTAGGGCTTGGGCGAACAGACCACCAATGGTTGCCCATCTGTGAGTCGCGATATATGAGGAAAACCTTCAGTTCCGCTGTCCCATGCCGTGCCGTGTACCGGAACCATCGTTTTCGCCTTCATGCTAATAGCAATGTCGATCAACAGCATGTAGGCATCAAAGGCCGAGTGATCGATCAAGTAAGGTGTCACTGTGAATGCACCGATAACCATGGGCCGGCCACTATACCAAGAACCAAGTTTCGTTCCGATGTGTTTGCCCATGATGTCTGCGGTGATGGTCATGAGCTTGGCGGTGGCTTCTCCGCAATAGACAGGCCAATGTGAAGGAATTCCCCCCAACAATCCGAAATGATCTTGATGCGGATGGGATATCAGGACGCCGTCCACAGCACCATCCAGCTTAAGCGTACCCGGCATGGGTGTCCACTTAAGCGATTGTGGCGAGATTCTGCGGCCTCTGTCAAGCG
>CAYRKE010000076.1:1201-32761 GCA_964424695.1 uncultured Polyangiaceae bacterium | reverse complement strand
ACCAGAGTCACGCCGGCACGCTCGAGCATCCCGAACACGTCCCGCGCCGAATGCCCGGTCGCCACCACAACCGAGCGCGCCGCGAGCTCTTCTCCGCTCCCCAAGCGGACCCCACAGACAACGCGTCGCCCTCCTCGGATCTCTGTGAGTAGCTCCACGACGCGACTCTCGAAGCGGAAAACGACTCCGCAGGCCTCGAGGGTCTCCCGCAGTGACGTCACGACCTTGGGGAGCCGATTGCTGCCGATGTGTGGTCGGGCGTCGTAGAGGATCTCTGCAGGAGCGCCGTGACGTACCAGGATCTCGAGGACATCGCGCAGGTCCCCCCGCTTGTGCGATCGCGTGTAGAGCTTGCCGTCGCTGTATGTCCCTGCTCCGCCTTCGCCAAAGCAGTAGTTGCTCTCCGGGTTGATCGTCCCCCCCTTGTGGAGGCTCTTGAGATCGTGTCGCCTGGGCTGAACCCGCTTGCCTCGATCGAGCAACACGCTGGCGGTTCCGGCACGAGCCAGCTCGTGGGCGCAGAACAGCCCCGCCGGTCCTTCCCCCACGATGATGACTTCGGCTGGCGCCGCCACCGAACGGGGGGGCCGCTCCTCGCTGTCCCGCAGCGGCGCACCGAGACCGAGTCTCCAGTGGATCCGAATCCGCCCCCCGCGGGCATCGATCGAACGTCTCCGCAGCACGACCGGCGGAAGCTCGCCGACCGGCACCCCAAGCCGACGCGCTGCATAACCGCGAAGTGCTTCCGGTTCCTCCGAATCGTCGAGGCCAAGCTCGAGCGAAACCTCGTCAGGCAGAGAGCGATTCGTGGCCATGCCCCTCTCTAGCCTCATTCGACCGCTGCACCAGATACCAACCGTCTCCGGCCACGCCTTCCACGAGGGCCGGCAGTAATCCGTCGTGCCCCAAGACCCACGACGAGAAATCCCACTTGGGAGCAGCCTAACTGGAAGACACATGACAATCCGGCCCACCGACGGCGCGAGCGTCGGCGGCCAATCGACGTCGCCCTGTCGATGGCACGGAACCGGGGTCCATCTCTCCGAGCCGTCTGCTGGGGCGTCGCACGCATCCGCACCCGAGCGGGACGTACTTGGCCCGGCACCAGCCCGACCAGCCGACGCGGACTGCAACCTGGCAAGCCCATCCCACTGCCGAAAATTCTCAGGCAGTCGGCCCCTTGGGCTCGCTTTCTGGCGAAGTTGCGCGAGAACGGGAGTGGAGCGTGCGTAGGGTACACGAGCACCGGAAGCGCAGGTAAACGAAGCTGGAACCCGAAATCGGCGGGCATCCTCTCAGACAGGTTTCCGGCAACAGTGCTAACGGCTCGCATCCGAAGGCCGTGTACATCAGAGGAGCATCCGATGCAGGTCAAAGCAAGCGACGTCCTCGACACCAACGCAGCGATCACCCGGCCCTTCGTCGGCAAGATCGTCGGACAGTTCCGACGCATGGGTCCCAACCGCTGGGACGACTACGAGCTGATCCGAGAAGACCTCGGCAGCATCGACGTCTTCCCGGGCGTGCGCGTCCAACTCGCCACCCGCGGTCCCGAGTTTCGGATGCGCGCGAAGGGCAAAGTGCTCCTGGTGCGCTGGACTCCCGATGCGGAGCTTGCCGAGGCGCACCCAGAACTGCACGGACCGGCGCTCCGCAACTACTTCGTCCAGCAATACTGCGAGTCGTCGCGCGACGACCCGGGCATTGGGGAAGCCGCCGTCCTTGCGAGCAAGCTGGGCGACTAACAACTTGGAGCGTCTGAAGTGCGCGAACACGCACCGCAACGGCCAACGTTGCATCCGCGGATGCTGTAGCCTCTAGCTAGACTTGTTCAGATTCCCTTGCTGAGGATGTAGATATACAGCGCAACAACCAGCGCCAGGTTCCCGAAGGTGGCCAGCGCGACGTCGCGGATCCCAATCTTGACCGTCGTGTCCGGATGCTCCGTAACGACGCACCGATAGTACGCGCCAGTCAGCCCGTAGGCTGTCCAGAGCACGTAGTGAAAGTTGAAGGTCAGGAACAGCACGCCGGTGGCGAGGCCCACGAGCATCGCCAAAAGCGCCATTCCCCACTGCTTCGCCTCGGTTGCGGCGTCTCCAACCAGACGCCGCAGCGGCTCGACCACAACCCTGAAGGATATCCAGAGCACGGTAGCCCAAGCTCCCATGCCGAAGAACCCGAGCTCGGCCGGGGCGAACACGTATGAGTTGTGGGCTGTGTGCGTCGAGTACTCCGTGTAGTTGCCGTGACCCACGCCAAAAATGGGGTTACCGCGAAACATCTGGATGCCGTCCATCTGCACGCCCAAACGCTCGTTCGCAGACGCATCGGCCTCCGTACTGGAACGTCCCCCGTACATCAGCACCGGAAGCGCGAAGAGTGCACCCACGACGAGCCCCTTCCAGCGGTACCTACTCACGAAATACACGCCGAGAACAGTCACGAAGACCAGCTGGCCACCCCTCGACTGGGAGTAGACCACTGCAGCACCAGCAAGGACCAAGGCCAGCACCAGCACCAGCAGCTTGCCGAGACTCTTCCGCCGCTGGTAGCGCGCGATCGCGATGGGAATCCCCAGGCAGATCGCGAGCGACGCCTCGTTCGGGTCCGCAAGAACCCCCACATAGCGGACGCGCCCGGAAACGCTCATCGAATCTCCGGGACCAACGTGTTCGCAACCGAATCGGAGCTCGGGATCTTGGAGATCCTCGTAGCAGTCACGCACGTCCTCGCAGGGATGACCGGTGGGCTCCCACTCGAGGTCAGAGCGGGACCCCTCCGCGTATTCGGAAGCTTGGACGCACTCGAGCGGTTGGAGCGCCTGGTATGTGCAAACAGCCGACACCGTGATCGTGCAGGCCAGAAAGGTCCCAGTCAGCCGAGAGAAATCCCGAAAGTTTCCCACCCCGTGCGCCATGAGGAAGTAGACGACTGGGGAGAGAATGAGCTCGAGATCGCTGCCAACCGAGCTCGGGTTGAAAAGCAGGCTTGAAAGAATCGCCCACGCCAGAAGGGCAATCACCCAAGGCAGATGCGGCCCCGGAACGAGCCGGTTCTGGCCTCGCGCCAGATCGACGACGAAGCCCAGCATCGCGAAGAAGAAGAAGATGTAGAGGAAAGGAATGGAGCCAAGCCAAGGGATGAAATAGAACGGGCGCACCAACAGGTAGATGAGAAGGCAGATGAGTCCGGGCAGGGTGAACATGGTCTGTTGGGGCTCGAGTTCCGAGTCAGCGCGCGCAACGGGGCCTGTCCGCTCGGAGTGTGACGGCGATCGCAGTCGCACGGAGGCCGCCTGTCAAGACCCCGCAGCCCGAGCCCTGACACCTCGCACGACTGCGCCAGCGAAATCGAGAGTTCCCAGGGGGCGGACACCCTCTCGCGGCCGGTCCGCCCACGCAAGCCGCAGGAGGTTCCTCCCTCCGACGGAAACTCGGACAGTTCGTCGGAGAATCGCGCCAGCAAATTCACAAGAGCGCGTCGGCAAGCTCGTTGATATACTCCTCGATCGCCGTGTACCCCGACCCCATGACTTCCGAGTGATCGGTTCCGTCCTGGGGATCGAGGCCGTGCGATGATTCCCACTCGTCGGCCATGCCGTCATCGTCCGCGTCCAGGGGAGGCTCCGTGGGCTCCAACCCCTCCATCAGGTCACCGGGATCGCGAGCCCCCCACTCGCCGGTTCGGTCTTCGGTTTCCGACACCGACCGGAGCGCGACGACATCTCGAGGAAAAGCCCCAGCCTCCGCCAGAACGGCGTCATACGCTTCCTGGGGGCTCTCAGTCATCACGACGCGATAGTCCTCCGTGACACCGTCGAAGTCGAACTCGCTCGCGGACCGGAACGACTCGTCCCGCAAGAGATCGTTCTCGCATTGCTCCCATGGATTGTCGAGCGTCCCCGACGAGCACGTCGAATCCTCTCCATCCACCCAGTTGTCCGCCACGTAGTAGCCCAGGTCGTCCGCGGGAGAGTCGTTCTCATCGTCGAAGTAGAAGGGAATGAGTTCGTCGCTCTGCCCGACCCGAAAGTAGTTGCCGACCAGATTGAACGGCCCAGACGCGGGATTGTGGTGCACGAACCCATGGCGCACGTTGTACATGACGTTGTTACGCACTTCAGCGGGTCCGTTGGCAATGGCTGGAGTCCGATTGGCGTGGTGGGCGAATAGGTTGTGGTGCACGCTCAAATGACATCCGTCCGGACCGTTGATGAGCCCGTAGTTGTGTGCGCCCTCAGGATGCCCCTCGGTTCCCGAGCTCTCAATGGTGCTCCACTGCACGGTGACGTCCCACGCGCTGTAGAGATCGATCGTCTCGTCCACGCCAGCACTCACGGAGATGTGATCGAGCATCACGCGGCTGTTGCGACTGAACTGGATCGCGTCAAACTGCTGCCCGTCCGAGCCATCGTAGACAGGGCGCACCCGCACATGGCGCACGATGACGTTCGTGACAGCGTCGCTGTACGCCCCAAACAGGCGCCCCTGGATCGTGATCCCGCCACCTGGAGCCGTCTGGCCCGCAATGGTCACGTCCCCATGGGTCACCTCGATGATGTCCGCCACGATGACCCCGCTCACCTCGAATACGATGATGCGCGGTCCTGCCTCGTCGAGAGCAGCCTGGAGGCTACCTGGCCCGGACGCGTCGAGGGTCGTCACCTTGATCACGCGCCCCCCCCTGCCACCGGTCACCATCGCCGCGAAACCCTCGGCACTGGGGAATGCCCGGAGCTCACCGGTTGGGTTCGCGATGGACGAGCTTCCACCACCGCTTGCGTCGGGAGAGCTATCGTCGTCCGACGACGCTCCGCCGTCATCGTCCCCTGGGGTATCGCCATTCCCGTCGCCACCGTCTTCGCTAGAGTCCCCGTCGTCCCCCGAGCAGGCCACCAGCACCGCCACCAGAGACGCCACCGCCACCCGAACCCCCAGGCCCACCAATCCGAACCGCCACACTGTCCCTCGTGCCATGAGGGTTCAGTCTAGGCGCCCCGCGGCGATCGGCCACCAGCAATTCCGGCTCGCTGCGGTGAGCCCCCGCTTTCGATTGGCCGGGGCATCCGGCGTGCCTCCCCTCACCCCCGTGGCAAGCGGCGCCGCCACCGGCAGATCCCTGACGCGCGGACGCCTGCAACGTGGCAGCGCCAAAACTGCATCGGCGGGCCCAGGACAGCACCATCGCAACCGGGCGACTCGCACTCAGGACTCCTGCGCGCCCTCGATCATGCCCGTTCACAACTTGCACGAGGAACCAACCGCGATCCGCCCCGCGCGGAAGCGCCTCGGCGCGATCCCGGGACGGCACTGGAGCCAGCGTTCGGGGAGTCTTTTCGTGAGCCGTGGCTCCAGGCTCAGGGCACCTCCCCCAACACCATCTCCCGGAAGGGCCAACCGAGGGCAAATCCAATGACATGCAAGCACTACTCTCTACTCCTCTCATCCTACATCACGCTCGTCGCTTGCGCCGGCGCGAGCAGTGACGATCGGTACGCTCGGGCTGACCAGGCGTTGGCGGAGGCGGGCGAGGATCTCGAGGGCGAAGGCCCCTGCGCGACAGTCGATCAGCTACCCGTCGACTGCCCGGCGAGCCTCATCTGGCGCAATCACGGCCAGTACGTCTCTTGCGTCACCCAATACGTCGATGCCCGAGTCGAAGCAGGCGACATTGACGAAACCGACGCTGAAGCGCTCGTCCGCGAGGCCGCGCAGAGCGATGTGGGCAAGCCAGTGAAGGCAACCCAACACACTGGGGCCAACCAGAACGACAACCTGGCCGTCGACGATCAGGCTGAGGACGCCGAAGGCCTTGCCGACTCCGACGGCATTGCGGAAGACGACGACTTGGCCGACTCCGACGGCATTGCGGAAGACGACGACTTGGCCGACTCCGACGACCTCGCGGAAGACGACGACCTCGCGGAAGACGAACGAACTGAGGCTACCGACCCCGACTACGCCTCGGCCTTGCCCGAGGATCGATGCTGAGTTCGTCAGGGGGCGCCTGGCTAAAGGAGCGCAGAATCTGGGGTGAAGTGGGGAAGCAGACGCACCGCCCGCCCAATCAACCGCCCAGCCCACCAATCGACAGCCAGCCATGCGAATCCACGGTCGACTATCCGGTTTCCATTGAAGCTCGCCAGGAAAGCACGGCGTGTTCCACCAACCCATGGAAGAGAGGCCGTCAGAGCCCCGTTCCCCGCCTGACTGCAGTAGCCTGAACCGTCTTGGGTCCCCCTCGGCACCTCCCCTCCGATATGAATGCATCGGTCATCCCCCTGGAGCGCGGAGGGAGACCTCTGACCTCGGTCGAGTGTGGCGACCGGGACCTCGTCGCAGGGCTCCGTCGGGGCGAGAAGTGGGCGGCAGAGATGCTCTTCGATCGCTACGCGCCAGCGATCACGCGAATGCTGAGAAGAACTCTCGGGCACGAACGACACGAGGAGCTCGTCGATCTAATTCACGAGGTGTTCGTGCAGGCAATCGGTTCAATTGACAAGCTCCGCGACGCGGATGCTCTTCTGGGGTGGTTGCTCCGCATCGCGGCACATACGGCCTATCACACGATGCGGAGGCGCCGGACCCGCAGCTGGTTGCGGTTCGAAGACACCAGTGAGCTCCCCGAAGTGCCGGAGCAGCCCGCTCCCCCGGAGATCCAGCAAGCCTATAGGCGCCTCTACGAGCTCCTCGAGAAGTTCCCCGCCGACGAGCGACTGGTCTTCTGCTTGAGGCACATCGAGGGGCTCGAGCTGACTCAAGTGGCAGGCACCTGCGACATGTCACTGTCGACGGCCAAGCGCCGAATCGCCAAGGCCCAGAAGCGCTTCGTCTCACTCGCCGGGCAGGATGCAGTGCTCCGAGAATGGTTGAAGGAGGGCGCCACATGGAACGACTAGACCGACGGCTCACCGCACTGGGACGCGCCGCGGGCCGATGGGTGGACGAAGAGGGCGTCAGCACCGAAGCCGACGTCGTCGCCGAAGCCCGCAAACGATTCGTGGGATCATTGGCCGCGGTGCCCGAGCGCCAGTCCTCTGCGGTCTGCTTGCTGTCCGGCCCAACTCCCAACGTGTTCGACTCGGAACGTCAGCGGTCGAACCCGCTTCTGGCGGCCTTGGCGGGGGTCCTCGAGTACCTCGGAATCGGCCCCACACGCCCGGCGAGGTTGCGCTTCGCAGTGGTCGCGGCGGGCGCTTGCATGGTGAGCGTATTGGCCCTGGTGGCCGTGAGCCTTCGAGCACCGTCCCCCATCACGTTCGCGATCCGCGCCAACGAACCAGGACGAGTCGGCGATTGGGTGGAAACCCGACAGGCTCGTGTCGACCTGAGCTTCTCCGAAGGAACGAGACTGTCGGTCGCTCCGAACACCAAACTTGCCGTGGAACGTACGACTGCCCAAGGCGCGGAGCTCAGGCTCGCGCGGGGACGCGCGGTAGCAGCCGTGAATCACCGCCCAGGGGCGGACTGGCGGGTGCATGCCGGGCCGTTCATGGTGCGTGTCACCGGAACGGAGTTCGAAGTGGCGTGGACGCCAGCAACGGACACGTTCGAACTCATGCTCCGAGCGGGTTCCGTGGTGGTGACCGGACCCACGCTGGCTGGACAGTACGCGGTTCGTACCGGGGAGTCTCTCCGAGTGAGCCTGCGCGGCAGCCCTGCGGAGGCGTCCCAGCATGCCGAAGAGCGCGCCGTCGATCCGAGCTCCACGCCGCCAGTCTCGGACCCCACCGAGAGAGCACCCGTCGAAGCGAAGGACCAGCCCACCAGTCCCGAAACGGCGGTGGCGATACGCCCCCGGGGGCAGGAGCCGGGGTGGCGAGAAGCCCTACAGCAAGGGCACCGGAGCGATGCCATCGAGCTCATCGAACGCTCCGGAGCAAGCGGCGTCTTTGCCTCGGCAAGCCCGAGCGAGCTCTACGCGATCTCAGACGCTGCCCGCCTCGAGCGGCGTCCCGGCCTTGCGACGCAGGCGCTACTTGCACTACGCTCTCGGCACGGAGCACGTGGTCAGACTGCCTACCTGTTGGGGAAGATTGCCGCTGATCAGCTCCGCTCACGGACGGAAGCAGCGCAATGGTTCGAGACTTACTTGCGCGAGAGCCCAAAGGGCGCCCTGGCGGAACAGGCCCTAGGCAGACTCATCGAGCTGCAGTCGGGAAGCCCGAGCGGCCAGAAGGCGGCACTCCGTTACCTCGAGCGATACCCGAACGGCGCATACGCAGCACTGGCACGCCGAGTGGCTGGCAGGCCTTCGCGCTAGGGATCACGGCATGCCTGATCTGGGCGCTGGGTGCGAGTCAGCTGCGTGCCGAGAGCCGTCAAATCCCTTTCGTGGTGCTGGCGTTTGCCCCAGAAGCCCAACACGTTCAGGCCCGCGTTCGAGACGAGCTCGAGCTTCTCGGCTACGACGTGCGCTCGGAAGACGACTCGGAGCCGGCGATGCGGAGCGCCATCGAGCGCGCCGACGCAGCTGCTGCGGTGTGGGTCCGCAGCAGGACGCGCATCGACCTATGGTTCTTCCGTGGTCCCTCAACGACCCAAGGGCCTGACAGGATCGTCGTCGAGGCTCGACCCAAGGAATCTGCGGAGCTCCTTGCACTGAGAGCTGTCGAACTGCTGCGCGGACGCCTGTTGCCCGTGCCGCGAGAACACCCCGACCAGGCGCCGGGTGAGGCCACCTCGCCGCCCGCCGACGCCCGCACGCGAAACCAGCGAACTCACAGGTCCCCGATGAAGCCCCCTGGAGCTGAGAGCGTCGCAGGAGACGCGACGTCGAGCATGGCGCAACCAGATGCCATATGGCTACTGGGCGCGGGACCGGGATTCCTCGTAACCGCCAAATTCTCGCCGATCCCTCTTGGCGTGGTGGAAGTCGGTTGGAGGTCGACCTCACGTTGGACCGTGGCGCTCCAAGGAGCAGCAAGCGTCACTTCCGGCAGCGCGCCCGTGAAAGGCACTCGAACCGACGCGACGGGCTGGCTGGTCACGCTGGAACCACGATTCCGCGTCCTCGGCGGAAAGGCATGGGAGATCGAGGGCTGCCTCTCACTCGGTTGGCGCACCGTGGAGCTCGAGCGCCACCCGGAAGAACCGTTCGCGCCCTTCACTGAGTCCCAGTCCGGACCCTTCGGCGGGGTGGGCGTCGGCGCGCACTACGGCGTGATGAGCTGGCTCGAGCTCCGCGGCGCGGCCGCAGTGGTGGGTGGCTCCAGCCTCGCTTGGACCGTTCCCACTGGGCCGGAACAGTCACAGGGGAATGGCGAGGGGCAGTCCACGAACGTCGGCATTACCGTTCACGCCGTCACCTACGCCCTAGCTGTGGCCACCTTCTGAGTGCGCCCCTCGAATCTTCAAGGATTTCCGCGGGGAACTCCTCCCAGGGTGGAACGTGGGGCGGGAGCTCGCTAGCCAGTCGGTCGAGCGCTGGCGTCGTTCCAGTGTCGAAATCCTTGCGGTCCCCCCTCGTCGGGCGTCATGGTGTGAGGCTGGGGGGGCTACTTGCAATGCGAAGAATTGACCAGAACCCAGCCGCACCAAGCCTCACACACTCGAGAGGCTCCGTACCGAGCCAATCCGCGACCCATGGCCCCAGTGGCGTAGCAGATCCATGACCGAGACTCAGGAGGCGCGCCTCGCGTTCCCGCCGAGCGACGACTCGAGCAGACGCTCGCTGGAGGCACTCGAGAGCGATTCGTCACTCCGCTCTCCAGCAAGCACCGCCCGCGGAATTGGGCCCGACGTAACGCCCGCAGCGGGTCCTCCCCCGATTTCCGTCGCGCTCGATACCGAGCGCGGCCTAGGCCCCCCAGCCCCGTTCGCTGCTCGCGAACGCCCGACGCCCCAGCACGTACCCGAGACACGCCGCGGGCTCGGCCCCGAAGAACCCCACACGGCACGTGGGCTTGGACCCGCCCCCGACACCGCCCGCGGAGTTGGACTGCCGCCCGAGGCCCGCGGTGCAAAGCCCGCCCCCTCGACGCCCACCACGACCCGGGTTGCGGTGAGGGTCTTGGCACCGGAAGGGTCGGGACATCGCTCCAGCGCCCCGAATCCGGCCCCACTCTGCACGCCCACGGAGCCCCGCGCTGCCAAAACCCTCGTGTGCGAGGGCGCTCCCGGCGCGGTGCCTCCCGCCGAATCGGCTGCACCTGACGCTGGCCCTCGCACGGCGCTCCCGGGTTGTTCGGCTTCGCCAGAGTCTCCGCCTCGCCTCCCGCCCGAGCACGTGCTGAGCTCCGCACCCGTCCCTGTCCGACCGCACCCCTCTCCAGAGACCGGCACCTGGTTGGACCATCCCTTCACTCTGGCGCCAGTCCCTGGTCCCGCAATCGCTCCCACCGACTCCGCGCACACGGATGAATCGCCAGGCTTCGCCCCGGAGTACGCGCCGCCGCACTACCCTCAGCCTCGAAGTGCCTACTCCGCCGTGCCCCATGTCGCGCGGCCCCGCACGGACCACGATCGCGCCGATCGCGAGCCCACGAAGCAATCCCACGCAGAGCGGTCCCACGCGGATCGTGCTCGCGCCGAAGCCGCGCGCTCGAATCATGTGCCTCGTCCGCTCTTGTCGCCGGAATGGGACGCGCCGCCCCAAACCCCGGCCACGTCCTTCGTTCGTTTGCCCACCCCGGATACAGGCTTCTCAGTCCCTCCCCCAACGACCCAGTCCCTGGCGCCGGCCAAAACGAAGAAGAGCCGCTCGGCGGTCTGGGCCGTGGCATGCCTGCTGTTGCTCGGAGTGCTCCTCGGAGCGGCGACCATGCGCCTCGCGACGCACCACTCCTCACGCTCCGCTTCTCGGCCATCCAGACTGGACGCGACCCTTCCCGCAACCGCAGCCCGGCCCGGGCTCCCCGTACCCGACGCTTCCTCAGCACTGCCTTCGTCAGTGGCGCCGATCCGAGAAAGAGCCTGGCCCCCCCAGGCTGCCCCTTCGCCACTCGATGCGTCCGCCGAAGGTCAGAGTGGGGCCATCGGTGTCCCCACCAAGACGCGGCTCCTCCTCGAATGCTCGCCCGCATGTGAGAAGCTCGAAGCGGTCGTCTGTGACGACATCCCGACCGCCATCACGAACGGCACCCTGCAGCTCTGGCCCGGGCACCACCGGTGCGTCTTCTCGGCCCCCGGATACGAGCCCAAGCCGGTGGACATCGTGGTCACCGACGGGCGGGCGTCCGTGACGCAGAACGTCGTGCTCACACCGCTCAGACGAGCGAGACCCTCCAAGGCCAACCAACCCGCGTCCTGCGGTACGTTCTTCAATCCCTGCAAGTAGCCAGAACGCGGGAGGCGTTGCTCCCCCAGGAATCCCGCAAGCGGGCAGTGTGCACGCAGCACCCATTTCCGCTCCGGCTCCAGACACGGAGTCCAGAACCACCGAATCCAAGGGCGCGCGGAAGATGCGAATGCGCCAAGGGCGAGAGACGTTCGCCACGAATGCGAAGAGTCGCGCCTCTCAGTCGGTCACGCTCAGGGGTGGTCAGCACCAGCGTCGACGGTCAGAGCCGTCGACTGCACGCGTGTACTTGCACAGAGGCTCACTTCACATGTTCAGACTTCGGCACGGGCTCCCCACCCTTCTTTCGTTCGGCATCGGGCTCTTGATGACTCAGCCCTCACTCGCGGCTCAGTGGCAGAGTGGCGTCAACTACGGTGGCAGCGTCAACATGAACCTGTACATACCGGACAGTGTCGACGAATCACCGGGAATCGTGGTGGCCCTGCACTCGTGCGGCAATCAATACGAGAGCGACTCCCAGAACTACGTCAAAACCTCGGCCGACCAATACGGTTTCATCATCATCCAGCCCACCAACGGCAGCCCGGACTGCTGGACCTCGGATGCTGGGCAGGCCGGCGAGAAGCCGGACATCCTCAACATGGTCCAGTACGTGATTGACAACCACAGCGCAGACCCGAACCGGGTCTTTGCCGTTGGTGCTTCGTCCGGCGCGTGCATGACCATGGCGCTGCTCGCCACCAGCCCGAATGTCTTTGCCGGAGGCGCATCGCTGGCTGGCGTGCCATACGGGGGGTGGAGCGCCGGGGGCAACTGCAGCGTTTGCAGCCAACAGCCCGCCACGAAGAGTGAGGAAGAATGGGGCAACGTCGTGCGACAGAACGCGCCCAGTGGCTACGACGGCCCGTGGCCAAGGGTACAGCTCTGGCACGGAACCAGCGACCCCACGCTCCTCCCTGGGTGGCTCGCGGAAGCAGAGAAACAGTGGAAGAACGTCCACGGCTTGACCGGCAGCGGCACTTCAGCGAGCGGCCCGAGCGGCTGGACGCGTACCGAGTACACGAAAGACGGCTCTGTAGTGCTGCAAGTGAACAGCGGAGCCGGCAAGGATCACTACCTGCCTGATGATGTTCCGCAAGCCGATATCGTCACCTTCTTCGGTCTCGACCAAGATACACCGGTCAATCCCGGAACCGGCGGAGCGGGCGGGGAGACCGGCACGGCTGGCAACGGCAACAGCAGCGGGAACGCCAGTACCGGTGGCATCGCCAATACCGGCGGGGGATCCAATACCGGCGGGGTCGCCAACACTGGCGGCGCTAGCGGGGATGGGACCTGCGTCGCTGGGGTTCAGACCGGGAGCGTCTGTGATCCTGAGCAAGACACTGATGTGTGCGTGAGAACGGATCGCGAGTGCGTCTGTGGCGCCGACAGCCTGTGGGCATGCACCCAGACTGGAGACGGATCCGGAGGTGCCGATACTGGAGCGGGCGGCTCCCAGACCGGCACCGGCGGCGTCCCCACCAGTGGCGGAGCTTCCGGCGCCCTCACGGGTGGAGTGACCAGCATCTCCACCGGGGGAAGTACGGGGACTCCGGGTACCGGTGGCATCGGCGCCATCGTGCCTGCCACGGGTGGCACCAGCGCGACCACGCCATCCACCGGCGGCGCCAGCACCAGCCCCCCCGCTACGGGCGGCACTAGCGCGACCACGCCGTCAACGGGTGGCTCGAGCGCCACCCCATCGGGCACCGGCGGAACGAGTGCGGCATCACCGGCAACCGGTGGAGCTTTGTCCGGCGTTTCCACGGGGGGCAGCACGGCATCCGCAGCGGGGGGCTCGGTGCCCACTGACGCCGATACCTCGTCTGGCTCGGACGACGGCGGCTGCTCGTGTCGACTGGGTGGCGGCACCAATCGTCAGTCTCGAGGTGCGCTGGTTGCAGTCGGCCTGATTGGGCTCGCCATGCTCCGCCGCGGGCGCCGCGCGCGGAGTTGATCCGATCGCTGCCCGGCCCAGAACCAGCAGAGCAACGGGGCCAATTCCATCGGCATTGACGATACATTGATCGCCAGCCATCCCTGATGCATGCGAAGCGACCAATCTTGCATACCGAGCATCGTCTCTCACTCGTATTTGCTCCATGAGCCAGAGTGCGCTCAAGTGTGGATGGGCCGAGTCGAGGCTTCGACTGTCGTCCGCGCATCGAAGCTCGTGGAGGCGTCACCATGACAGCGCCCCGCCAATTGAAGCTGAACGCGGATTGGCATCGCGCGCATCGAATGCCACCGAATGCCACGCTCGAACAGCGCATACGTTGGCACACAGACCACAGCTTACACTGTAGCTGTCGCCCGATGCCGCAGAGCATTCTCGATGCGATCCGCAGCGGGGCCGCCGGCGGGAAGAAGCCCGAGACGAAACCCCGAGCACGCAAGTAGTCACAGACCTCCGCCTTCGAGAAGCTTTCCCGCCGCTCCGCACCGCTCGATCGCATGGCCCCGCGGCATCGGCGATGAGGCGCCCACGCCGGCGGGAACGGTCCCCTTCCGTAACGTGGACAGTAACTGGCACAGCCGCAGGCGGCAGCGGAGTCGCGGCCGTGCGCTGATGCTCGCGGTTCCGCATTCCTCTGCGGCCCTCACGGATCTGGAGGCGCCATCACGACCGTGCCCTCGGGATGGACGTCCCCGCGCTCGACCCAGCCCCCCCCGATACGCGCACGAATGCGCGCCACCGTGCCCGCCGGAAGCGACACGGGCTCGAATTCCAGAATCATGGATCCGTGACGCCGCTCGACGGCCACACGGACGACACCACTCTGCCGATCCCCGAGGTCGATCTCGAGATCCGGTAGCCACAGGAAACCGGCGACCACCCAAGACTCGACGGCCGGGCAAGGCGCGCCCGATCTTCGACCCGCCTCGTCGAAGACTCGCTCTCCGAACCGGTGCATCTCCGAATGCTCATCGGGGTTGATGTGGTGCCAGCGGAACTCGTCGCCTGGCCCCGAGTGCGCGACCCGCAGGAACTGCCCCGGGGGGACCCGCCGCGCCAGCTCCTCGACGACTCCCGCCGGGCACAGGGGATCCTCGCGATCCGCAAAAACCCACGAGCGACTCTGCCGCAGGTTCTCGACGACGCCGAGCACGCTCCGGGACGCGTAGCGCTCAGGCACTTGGCGCGGCGTTCCCCCGATCCAAGCATGGATCTCCGCAAGTGGCCCCCGCCCCAAGCGCGAGAGCTGCGCCTCCTGCTCGGAGAAGTCGAGGATGGGAAAGAACGCCACCACCCGATCGAAGCGATACGGCATTTTGGCGGCGGCCAGCAGCGCGCTCGTCCCACCGCCGCTGTAGCCCAGGATATCCGTCCCAGATCCGAGTAAGGCACCGAAGCGATCCCGCGCCGCATCCACCGCTGCGGCGATATCCAAGAGCTCGGCCCCCCCTGAATCGGGCACTCCAGCGGAAACGAACGCATCGGCAGCCAGCGCTCGCCCGAAGTAGTCGACGGTCCGTCCCCATCCCGGGATGTGGAACCCCAAGGGGTCGGACTGCGCCACCAAGTCCAGAGGATAGGCAAGCTCACTACGCCGGCCGCGGAGATCGGGCAGCAGCACGAACCGACCGCGCTCGGCCCAGTATCGGGCCTCGGAGAAGTACTCGGCGGCAGACTCGGTGTACCCGTGCATGATCACCAGAAGCTCGAGGTCCTTGCCTGCCCGTGGCCAAATGGCGAGCGCGTACAGAGGCCCCGTGCCGTCCGCGCGATTCGCGAACTCGAGGCGAGTCCAGCTCAGGGCCTCGAATCCTCGCGAGTACCCCGCGACCTCACGACGGAGCACCAGATATGGCCCCCCGAGGCCGAGGGCCACGGCCACCACCGCGCCCAGCCCCAAGAAAACGGCTCTTCGCGAACGAAACGCCTGCGGCTTGGAGCAGCAATCAGGTTGATCGCTTTGAAAGCTCGACAACCTAGAGCAACGAACCGGGAGCAGATCTCGCCAGAGGCGGCATAGGGAACGCACCCTCGCCTTAGAGGGGCGCGTTTCCGGCGGCGCCGTTGCTGTCGGCAACCTGATCGGTGCTCTGGTCACATCCTGCACTCCACGCCTTCAGCTCACCCATAGCACATCCGCTGGGACAGCGCTGATGCGCGGCCGACGAGCACTCACGGTCCCGAGTGGTCGCCGTGGACCAGGTGAGCGGTGGTTTCCGCGCTCGTAACGCAGGTCCGCGGCACGTCCGCGCCCCCGGTGGATCGTCAGCACTCTGGGTACCGCACGGGCAGGGGTCAGTAAAGACGCGCCCTCGCCAGAAATTATAGCTGGGCCACGCTTCGCAACGCCTGGTCCCCTTCGAACCGTCAGCGACCGAGCCGCTTTCCCGCCACCCCGTCCCGCGACTCCGCCAGCGGTGCCATCAACTCCAGCGCGGTGAGTGAAGAGGGGGGGCCTCCCCCGGGGACACTGGCTCCGGGCTGGTCCCCCCCAATGCGAGCCAACGCCCTGCCGCTCCGCCTGTGAACGCGCACTCGCTTGACCAAAGAGCCGACGAATGCGGGCAAAGCCTTGCCCATTGCGTCGCCATGGCTTCCGTGCAGAATGGTTCCGATGTTGAAAAGGCTACTCCGAAAGGCAAGTGTCATGGTGGCAATTGGGTGCGCGGCGCTGGGATGCAAACGCGAAGTTCCCGCCGATCACACAAGCCTGGCCTTCGATCCAGGCAGCGATCCCGGCAAGCCCCCCAAGACGCTGTCCATGGTGTGGCTCCACCACAGCACCGGAGACGTGCTGCTCAAGGGAGGTCTCCTGCAGGCGCTCAAGGGGAACAATGTCGACTTTTACGACATCAACTACGAGGAAGCCGTCGTCGATGGCTACGTCGTGGGAGACCACACGGATGTTCCGGATTGGCCCAAGACGTTCAACGACGCCAAGCGCTTCGAGGTGGTGAAGAAGTGGGAACTTCCGCAAGGAAAAGAGCACCACGACATCGTGATGTTCAAGAGCTGCTACCCCAACTCCAACATCGATAGTGAGGCCAAGCTCGAAGAGTACAAGAAGCACTTCAATGCCCTGATCCCCACCTTCCAGGCGAATCCCGAGATTCTCTTCATCGGCATGTCGACCCCGCCGCTCGTCAAGGCGGACACGAGCCCGGAGGCGGCCAGCCGCGCCCGGCAGTGGGCCAAGTGGCTCAACACCAGCTACGCCAAGGACGTCAAGAACCTCAAGATCTTCGACCTCTTCAATGCCCTGGCAATCGCGGAGGGCAAGCCGGACGAGAACGTGCTGGTGCCGCAGTTCGCGATGGGTAAAGAGGATTCACATCCGACCGACGAAGGCGCGCGTGCCGTGACGCGGCTCTTCATCCCGTGGTTCAATCGCTCGGTCCGCGAAGCTGGTTTTGTCCAGTGAGGGCCGCTCCATCCGGCGTCAGGCGGAAGACTTCGCGTTCGCGACCCAGCCAATCCTCGTAGTCCGCGTCGTTTCCTAGCTCTCTGAGAGCGCAGTCAGTTGGATACACCCCGTGGCCAGTAGTTCACCCAATCTCGAGCGCGTGCAGGAGATCCGATACCTTCGGAGGTCTGAAGGAGCGGATCTCTACACAGCCCTGCTGCTACCAGCAAACGGGCATCTGAGTCAGGTCGTGCTCTTCTGCCCGACCGTCTTCGAGGAACACATGTGGTCGTACCCCGTGCTGCGAGAGTGCGCGCGCGTCTTGGCGACGCGAGGTATCGCAAGCCTGCGGTTCGACTACTTCGGCGCGGGGGACAGCTCGGGAGACTGCAGCGAGTTTTCCATGAAGTCCGCTATCGCGGACATCACATTCCTCAGCACTTGGCTCGCTGACCGCTTCCCCACTGCCCGAATCGTGCCTGTGGGGGTGCGGCTCGGAGCTCGATTCTTGCTAGAAGCGTTGGGAAAGGGCCGCGGCAGCCTACCTGGAAACATTGCGCCCCCCATCCTGTGGGACCCTGTCCTGGATGCAAGCGAGTACATCTTCGGTGAGCTGCGCAAGACGCTGGCAGGCTCGATGATCGTGTACCAGGCAGCCGTGGCTTCGCGGGAAGACATCGTTCAGGAGACGATGGAGCGTGGTTTCTGCGAACGCGAGGGGTTCAAGCTCAACCAGGTCGACGGGTACCCGATCACAGCCAACATGTTCGCCGAACTGGGGGAAACGAAGTTCGCCGAATGGTCCTACCCCGAGCTCGTCAAGGTCATCGTCACCGATCGCATGGGGAATGGAGATCGGCAGACGAAGCTCCTCTCCCCCGCCCTTCCCCGAATGGAACTTCAAGCGGTGCGCGACACGCCGTACTGGATCCAGCAAGCATCGTACCGACAGACTCGCGAACCGCTATTCAGAGCCACAGAGCAGTGTCTCGAACCATGCATGTAGCACAGGAAATCGTTGAGTTCTCAGGGCCGAACGGGGAAAACCTGGTCGGAATCCTGAGCGAACCCCCGCCAGGCGTCGAACGACGCAGGGTGCTCCTGATCCTCTCGCATGGTGGGCTGGTCCACAAGGCTGGCGCCTATCGAGCGCACCATCATCTGGCGGGGTACTTCGCCGCACGCGGCTATACCGTGTTCCGGTTCGACCCCATCGGGATCGGCGACAGCGACGGGGCCATTCCCGAGCTTGCCAACCGAGATCTCTTCGGGGAGATCGAGCGGGGTCGCTTCATCAAGAGCTACCAGAGCGCGTTCGCGTACCTGCAGAACCGCTTCGATGACTATGGTTGGGTCGTGTCAGGAGTCTGCGGCGGCGCGGTCTCTTCGCTCTTGGCAGGAGTCGAGAGCCCTCATCGCATCGCCGGCTACGCCCTCATCAGCTGCCCCGTGGTCCTGGACGGCAGCCAGTTCGACTATTCGCGGCGCGAACCGCCAGCCATGGCGATGAAGAACATGCGCCCGTATTTCGCGAAGCTCCTCAAACCGCGCGCCATCCTGCGGTTTCTGACCTTCCAAACCGACTATGCGCGTCTCTGGCACGACGGAGCCCCCTTGCTCCTTCGCGGGAAGGATAAGGTCGTGAGCAAGGTGCGGAGTCTGTTGCCCCGCTCCGTACAGACCCAGTCGGCGCCCGCACCCGATGCACAACCCCCGGTCGGCCTCAACCCTGACTTCGTGAAGGCGGCCAAAGCGGCGATGGCCAAGTCCGAGGTGCTCTTCATCTACGGCAACAACGACGGATTCCTCTGGGAGTTCACGGATCTGTATGCTGTTGCCCATTTGAGCGACACCAAGCGAGCAAGCGTGCTGCGCATCGTCGACCGGGCCAATCACATGTTCATCTGGCCTGAGTGGCAGGAGCATGCCTTCCAGGTAATCGAGGAGTGGCTGAATTCGACCGTGTTCGACTAGAGCACCGACGCGTTTACCAGCTCTGACAGCTCTCGGAGCCGCCCCCGACTTCGCTAGCGGGGACGACTCGGATCGATGGAGGCCGCATGAGCAGCCGTTCGTCGCTCTGGAGGGACCGACGACCCGGTAGGCGAAGCGAGCCGAAGCGCCTCACCGCGGTGGTCGGGGGGGCAGCCCACTCGGTTTGGCGTTCTGCATCTCGGACCCTTGACCGCACCTCGGGCCGGGACCAGAAGGTCGACGCCTCCCATGTGCCCCATCAACCTCAAGACGTACGCCCTGGACCTCGTGACGCGGCTCGCCCGAGGCTTGGTCCCCAGCGCGGACGAGTTGGTTCCCATTGCAGCGGCAGCAGACGATCGCGTCCCCGAGCTCTACCCGGCTGTGGCACTGCTGCGGGAGCGGCTGGCGCCCCGCGCCGTGCACCTCTGCTCCATCCAGAACGTCAAATCCGGGCAGTGCTCAGAAGACTGTCGTTTCTGCACCCAGTCGCGCGCTTCCAGAGCCGCGATTGACGTCTATCCACTCCTCGCCGCGGATGCGATGGAGAGATTCCTCGTGGAGCACTCGCGCGCCCCGTTGAACCGAGCCTCGCTGGTCTCGTCGGGGCGCCAGCTTTCGATGCCCGAGGTCCTGCGCGTCGCGGAGGCCCTTCGATCGGCACGGAGTTCGCGTGAACCCAACGTCACGCCGCCACCGTTCTGCGCCTCGCTGGGCCTTCTGGATGAGCCGGCGCTGACGATCCTCAAGAATGCAGGACTGACCCGATATCACTGCAATCTCGAGACATCGCGCAGCCACTTTCCCACCATCTGCACCACACACACCTACAACGAGAAGCTCGCCACCATACGTGCCGCGCGGCACGTCGGACTCGGTTTGTGCGTGGGGGGGCTCTTTGGGGTCGGGGAGAGTGATCTCCAGGTGCTGGAGCTCGCTCTGGAGCTCCGCGATCTCTGCCCTGACGGCGTGCCCATCAACTTCCTCGTCTCCGTGCCAGGGGCGCCCCACACCTCTTCACCGAACCTCACGCCCGAGCGCTGCCTCAAGATCATCGCCCTCATGCGCTTCGCTCTCCCGGCCCAGGACCTCCTCGTGTGTGGAGGGCGTCAACCCAACCTGGGTGCGCGTCACGTCGAGGTGTTCCGTGCGGGAGCCAGCGGGCTCATGACCGGCAACTACCTCACTACCCTCGGCCGCTCCTGCGCCGACGACCTCCAGATGCTGAGAGAGATTGGCGAATCCCCCCGGAGCGTCAGCCCCGTGGCGCAGTAGCAGCGAAGGTACGGTCGGGGGGCTACGTCAGCCGGTGGTCCGCTGAGCTTGGGATTGATTTGCGAAGTCCGCACGTGAGAGTCTGGTCCTGGAATGCGAGAAACCATCATGCATGCCCCCCCCTTCGTCGCCCTGCTGCTGCTAGGAGTCGCCACGTCTTGCCTCCCCGACAAGAAGACGGGTGACGCAGGCTCAACGTGCGCATCGGACTCCGACTGCAAGAACGGCCTGCTCTGCGAGAGCCGCGTCTGCGTACCCAAGGATGTGGCCGAAAAGGCGCGCGCCGCGACGGCCGCCGTCGCCACCACCGCCACGGCTGCCCCGACCGCTACCGCCACCGCCACCGTCCTCCAGCCCGCGCCAACGCCCGAACCAGCACCGGTCGTCGACGAGGGACCTATCCCGCTCATCCCGACGGAGCGCTCCAACCCACCGCAAGGCAACGAATGGCTTCAGGGCAAGGAAGTCAACACCCAGAACGTGCATTCACAGCCTGACAAGTGCGAGATGCGGGTGCTCCGCGAGTGGCTCCAGGTGACGTGCCGCGAGCACTACGTTGGCTACGAGAAGATGGAGAACTTCGGCCAAAAGTTCAGCGATTACTACGAAAGCGTGGATCCTGGACGAGTCGTAAGCTTCGTCCTTCGGCTCAAGAAGGGGAAGACGCAGGCGGTGCGCATCTGTGCGCCAGACAAGCGAGCCTCCCTCTTCGTCAATTGGCCACCGACTGCCGATCGGCCCGCACACATCGCTCTCGGCAAGGGCCCGGCGTGTGACGGATCCGAGTGGGGCGCTTACTTGAAGAAGAAGGTCCCGCTGAAACCACTCAAGTAGTCGATTCCGTCGCGCGAAAGCTGGCCAGAGCGACCGCCAGCAGCAGCTGGGGGATCTCGAACCGGCGCCGCGGGGTTCCAAAGGCCGTGTTCCAATCGGCCGTGGTTCTCCCAGCAGTGTTGCACCGGAGCGCTGGTCATCCCTGGCGGCTAGCGCTCAGCTTCCCTCCGCCACGCACCTCCGGCTGCGGTACCGAGCCAACGAGAGCGTTGCCTGAACGCACGCCACCCCGAGACCGCCCAGGACAAAGGATGGCCCCGCGCCCAAGGGCACCGCGCCCCAAGCGACGGCAACACAGAAGGCGACGAAGCCCCACATCCCGGCCAAAAAACCTCTTAGCAGCTCGATGGCGGCCCGCGGCCCCTCGGTGAAATGGGCAGCCACGAGAAGCACAGTGCTGGCAACCGGAAACGGCGTGAGAAGGCCGGACAGGTCGGGCCCCAGACGCCGCGCCGCCGCCGTCAACGTGACCACCATGGCGGCGGTCGCTGTCATGCGGATCCCCAGCTCTGCTGGGTATGAGAGTACCCGGCGGCCCGACGCCGGCCCTCCACGAGGCAGACCCGAATCGAGCCCGAGCGAAGGCAACGAACGCGCACCGACACCAAGTCCCAGCGCGCCCAGCCCCAGCGACGCCAGGCCACTCACCGGCATCGCAACGAGGATGAAGGTCGTGGCCACGAACACCCCCCAAGCCAACGGCAGAACCGCAAACGCCCACCTCCTCCGCCGGTGCCCCAACGCCGCAGCCATCCAGCCGTAGGCAACGCAGTAGGCCGCCAGGGAGGCCGTGCCCGCCAGCGTCTGCTCGGCAGCTCGCGCGACGAATTCCTCGCCGTGCTCCCACGCAAAGAACCCCAAGATTGGCCCTCCCACGATGGGAAGCGAGGCCACTAGTCCCGCCACACGCTGTCCAAAACGTCTTGCAGCCAGGGAGGCCAGCGCGACGAGCGTCGGCGCGAGCAGAAGCTTCAGTAGGAGGAGACTCACGCCCAGAGGCGTAGCGCGGCGCGCGCCACCGTGCACAGCGGGGAGGCGAGACTCTCGCTGCGCCCCCCCCGGGCAGCTCGAGGCAAAGCGTGCCGCCTTTCGGCCAGCTTCGCGGATGAGCATCGACTGCGACACAGACCCCCAAGTGGCTCAGTCCAGCTCAGCTGCAATCACCCAACGTTCGTTAGCGGAAGCGGTCGGCAGCCAGCACCGAAGTACCTCCGCGAGAACGACGAGTCGCGAAACGGATCAGCGCTCAGATGGCGCGGCCCGGCAATCTGAACGCTACGCCCCCTCGCAGCATCGGAATCGCGCTTCCCCGCCTCGCGCTCGATCGGTTATAACGGCGCACATGACGCTAAAAATCGCAATCGTCGGCTGTGGGAAGATTGCCGACGGGCACGTCGGGGAGATCCAGAAGCTTCCCCGTTTGGCCCGCGTCGTCGCTGTCTGTGACTCCGAACGGCTCATGGCCGAGCAGTTGGCGACACGCTTCGGCGTCGCTGGCATCTACGACGACTGCGCCACGATGCTCGCCAAGGAAGCACCGGACGTGGTGCACATTGCCACGCCACCCGGTCCACACCTGCGTCTTGCGGAGCAGGCGCTTGCGGCGGGTTGTCACATCTACGTGGAGAAGCCTCTGGCTCCAACCCACGATGAGGCCCTGAAGCTCGTGGCACTGGCCCGCGATGCCGGAAAGAAGATCACCGCCGGGTACAGCTACTTGTTCGATCCTCCCGCACGGCGGCTGCGAGAACTGATCAGTTCCGGCGAGCTGGGAGAGCTAGTTCACCTCGAGTCTTTCTACGGCTACGATCTCGCGGGTCCCTTCGGAACGGCACTGCTCGCCGACGGTGATCACTGGGTCCACCGCCTTCCCGGGGCGTTGCTTCAGAACAACATCGACCACATGCTCTACAAGCTCGCGGAGTACTTCCCCGATGACCATCCGGAGCTCCTGGCATTCGGCAGCACACTTCGTCCCCAGCGATTCGGCGATGCGCGCGATGTCCTTGCCGACGAACTGCGCCTGATGCTGCGAGGCCACCGCACGACGGCGACTGCCACGTTTTCTTCGTTCTCCCGTCCGGTCTCCCATGTCTTCAAGGCATACGGCACCAAGAACACCGCGACCGTCGACTTCTCCGCTAGGACCGTAATGCTGGAGAGCACGTCTCCCTTGCCGAGTGCGCTAGGACGACTCGTGCCCGCCTTCGAGCGTTCCGGACGTATGGCACAGGAAGGGCTGAAAAACGTGGCGGCGTTTGCCCGTTCCGAGTTCCACTTCTTCGCAGGGCTCAACTACCTCATCTCGGCCTTCTATCAGAGCATCATCAGTGGAGGGCCTCCGCCAATCCCCGAGAGAACCTTGATCTGGATCTCCGAACTCATGAGTCGAATCTGGGAGCAATTGGCGAGACAGCGAGCCACAAGCAGCGCGGGAGAGAGCAAGTGAAAGCACTCATCACGGGTTCGAACGGCTTCCTGGGCAGCGCGCTGGTGCAGCGGCTCATCGACCACGGCGCCGGCGACGTGTACTGCTTCGTTCGACGCGGAGCCAACCGTGCTCGTTTGGAGTCGATCCAGAGACAGAACCCCAACGTCACGGTCCACTACGTCGAGGGGACGCTGGGATCCACGGCTCAAGCAGCCAAGGCCATCGAGGGGTTTGACACTATCCTACATCTGGCAGCTGCCCCGAATGGGCAGCCCGCGGATATTTTCCTCAACTCGGTAGTATGCTCCAAACACCTGCTCGAGGCTGCGCTCGCACAACCCACCCCACCGAAGATCGTCCTTGTGAGCTCGTTCGGCGTCTACGGGACGGCGGGGCGCCCGCGCGGTGCGGTCTTGGACGAGCACACGCCCCTTGAGCCGAACCCGACCGCCCGCGACATCTACTCGCAGGCCAAGCTCCGGCAGGAGCAGCTGTTCTGGGAGTACCGAGCGAGGCAGGGCTATCCCCTGGTCGTCCTCCGCCCCGGCGTCATCTACGGCCCAACCGGTGGCCGCCTTTCGGGGCGAATTGGCGTGCAGCTGCCCGGGCTGTTCCTGGAGCTGGGACACCGGAACGTGCTGCCGCTGAGCTACGTGGACAACTGCGCCGAAGCGATCGTTGTCGCAGCAGAGAGGCCAGAGGCCGTTGGCCAAGTCTACAACGTTCACGATGACGATCTGCCAACCTGCCATGAGTACTTCGTGGCGTTCCAACGCGCCGTGTCACCCATTCGATCGCTCCCAGTGCCCTATCCGGTCTTGCTGCTCGGGTCGCGCGTCGTCGAGGCCTATCATCGATACTCCGGGGGGCAGCTGCCCGACATCTTCACGCCTTACAAGACGCGCACCATGTGGAAGGGGCAACGCTTCAGCAACGACAAGCTGAAGTCCCTCGGATGGCGCCAGGTCGTATCGACGCAGGAGGGCATGCGGCGAACCTTCGAGTATTTTGCGAAGCAGGAGCGAAAGGGCTAGCCCACCCTACGGCGCCCCCCCAATGTGCACGGCCACGGAAAGCCCGGGACCGGAGCGCCCTACGCCGGAGGCTCAGCAAGCAGCAGAGCACAGCCTCCCCGGATGAGAGCCGTAGCACAACCTCCTCTTCTGGCCCCCCCTGCAGCGCGCCAGAAGCCCCTTGCGCGGAGGCCCTTCGTGCGAGGCGGCTCGCCGCCGATTCTCCGTGTAGGGCACAAACCGGGTACCGTGCACTCGGCAATAACGTCACCTCGTCTGCCCGGTGGCAATGCTGCCCGCCGCCACGGTCCGGACTTCGGGCGCGGGACCCGGGCACCGGAACGCCCACCTCGCGGGCTCGGGGGCGGGCTCCGGAAGCGCACGCGCGTGGAGCGCCCTCGGATCACCAGCCATCCCGGGCACAGCCGGCGGGGGGCTCCGGAAGCGCACGCGCGTGGAGCGGCCTCTCAAGCCCTCTGCGGCCAACTGTGGTCAGTGAGTACACTCGATTCACCCGATGTTCTCAACGCAATTCTGTATGGGCAGCGAAACAGCTCCGGCGCCTGTTCGATTGCGACCACTGAGATCTTCCGTGATTCTTTGCTGGAGACGGCATCGTTCTCTCAGCCGACCACCGCTCAAGCTCTGTCCTGGATTGGCACGCTTCGGGATTTCGTGGTGAGATTCTCTGAGTAGTTGGCTGAGGCCCGCGCATTCACTGGCGCAGAACTGGGCACCGCGAGCTCAACTCCCTCCTTAGTCGTTCGCACAGAATGTCCCTAGGCCACAGAGCCGCTCGCTCCGTGGGGCGGCGATGCCCGCACCAAAGAAGCATCTCTCTGAATCCCATGAGCACAGCCCGCCTTTCTTTGTTCCTGATACCTCTCGTCCTGATCGCCTGCACCGAAGATGTCGCTCCCAACATGCCTGAGTACCAGGGGAGCACGGGTGGGCAGTCGGCAGCCGTCCAAGATCAAGCGAATTCTGGCGGCAACGACCCAGCATCCGGAGAGACTGACACGCAGAACGCCAGTGGCGGAGCCAGCGCCGGGTCCGGAGGAGGCTCGAGCACCGGCATCACCCCGTCGCTCGGCGGTGCGACATCCGACCCATCCGCGTCGGGCGGCACCAGCATCGGTGGTAGCGCCAGTGGCGGCGCCACCACGGGCGGCGCCTCTTCCGGCGGCACCGCCACCGGGGGAACCTCGACCGGAGGCGTGACGACGGGCGGCACTGCCACCGGAGGAGCGTCCACTGGGGGAACCGGAACCGGCGGCAGCGCGACCGGGGGCACGTCTTCCGGTGGAGCCACAACCGGCGGTGCCGAGACGGGCGGAGAGGCGAGCGGTGCCGCCGCTGGCACGGCGGGATCCGCCGGAGACGGAGGCGACGACCCGACACCCATCGTGCTGCCTCATGGTTTCGCGCCCACCACAGCGGATTGGGACGACGCCGTTCTTGCCTACGAAGACTGGAAGGCGGTGCATCTGCAGGACTGCGGGAACGGCGTGTATCGGGTCCCCTGGGAGAACGCGAGACTCGACTCGACGGTGTCCGAGGGGATCGGCTATGGGATGTTGCTGAGCGTAGCCCACGACGATCGGGCGGCGCTCGACGGGCTCTTCGCCTACTACAACTTGGCCCTGGATGACTGGGGGTTGATGCACTGGCTTCGGTACGACTGCGACGCGCACTGGGACACCAAGTACAACGAGTATCCGGAAAACGCCGCTTCTGACGCTGATCTGGACGTCGCGATGGCGCTCATCATGGCGAACTGCAAGTGGGGCGGCGGCTACCTCGACGATGCCGCGAGGGTCATCAACGCCCTCGAGGCCAGTTCCATCGGATGGGACGGTTCGGTGGCCCTCCTGCAACCGGGCGACGGCGACTTCTTCGAAAACAACGGATGCATCAACTACTCCTACTTCGCCCCGGGCTACTACCGCGCGTTTGCCGAGGTCGTCCCCGACAGTGCGGACTTCTGGAACCAACTGGCGAACGATACCTACGTCTTGCTGGATCGAGCATCGGACAGCAACACGGGCCTGGTTCGCAATTGGGGCTCCTCGGGCGGAGGCTCGGTTTCTGGGTGCTCCTTCGACGCCTCGGATGACTACGGCACGGACGCCGCAAGGACGCCGTGGCGAATCGGAGTCGACTACCTGTGGTGGGGCACGCCGGAAGCCAAGGGCTGGCTCGATCGGATCACGAATTGGGTGCTGTCGCAGTCGCTGCCGGAACTCGGGCTCTGGTACCACATCGACGGAACCCTGGACGCCGAACACGCCAACTCGGGGGCGCACACGGCGATTACGATCGGTCCCTGGGCGGTCGGCGCCATGGCCCACAGTCAGGAGGCCGTGGATGCCCTCGCCGCCGAACTCGTGGGCATTCCCACGGCCGATGGCAATTTCGACGCAGAGTACTTCCCGCGCTCGCTTCGTGCGCTGACCCTCCTCACGCTGACTGGACAGTTCACGACGTGCGGCGGCGGCGCCCACGTCGAGGAGTAGGCCCGGTTCACCTCGCGCCTCCGACCGCCGGCACTCCCGGCACCAGACTCTGGCCGGGAAGCGTCTATCCGCTGCGCTCAACCTCCGTTCCCGCCAGCCCACGCCACTTCGAGCCAGGCGCCCGACACGACGCGGAATCGATGGGAGACTCCGAAGACCGGTGCCGTAACCGGTGTACGAACTTTCGGACGTCTACCCGGAGCAGGTCCCCCGAGCTAGCTTCGCCGGGTGAACCTGAGACTCCTCATCGACGGTATCGTGCGACAGACCACCGTGTTCATTGCGCAGCTCTCGACTGCGTCGGGGGTCCGAGCTCCCCTCGCCCACATCGCCGACCAGGTCTTCATCGAGCTGGCACGGGAGATCGAAGCCCAGGGGGTTCGCCAGCACGTCGCCGCCGATATGTTCGGCCTGGCTCTGCGCTCCTATCAGAAGAAGATGCGTCGCGTGGCCGAGAGCGAGAGCGTCCGTGAGCGGACCCTCTGGGAAGCCGTCTTGGAACTGATCGAGCGGGAGCAGCCGACCCGGGCCCGTGTGCTGTCACGATTCGAACGGGACGGGGAGCGAGAGGTCGCATCCGTGCTCAAGGACCTGGTCGGCACTGGGCTCGTGAGCGTTACCGGCTCGGGAGAACGTGCCGTGTACGCTGCCACGAGTGACGACGTACGAAGCCGCCTCATGGATGCTGACAGCCTCGACAGCGTTGCCAATCTTGCCTGGCTCAAGATCTTCAGGCGAGAAGCCACGTCACGCCAGGAGCTCCCGATCGTGCTGGGCGTCGACGAACTCCTCGCGGGACGTGCCCTCGACGAGCTGCTCGCGAGCGGCCGTGTCGCAGAGGTCGATGGAAAGCTGATATCACAGAACCTCGTGCTACCCCTGGAAGCCGAGCACGGCTGGGAGGCCGCGGTACTCGACCACTTCCGCGCAGTCACGGTGGCGATCGCCACCAAACTCCGCCACGGACCCGCCAACCCCGAGTTCGCCGAAAGGCTCGGGGGCTCGACGTTCACCTTCACTGTTGAACCGGGCCACCCCCACGAGCGTGAGGTATTCGCGCTACTGGCTGCGACTCGGCGAGCCGTGCAAGCGCTATGGGACAAGGTTTCGGACTACAATCGGGAGCACCCACCCAACGAGGACCGCAGCACACGAGTGAGCTTCTACTTGGGGCAGAGCGTGGAAATGGAGGAGAAGTGAGTACTGCAACAACTCGGAACGACGGCGCGCGTTGGAGAGCCACCAGGAGCCTCACTCACCTTGGGCTGATGCTCGTTGGTGCCTTGGTCACGGTACCAGGGTGCGGAGGTAAGTCGAAATCGGGGACCGACAGCAACACGCACTGGTACCAGCAGTGCGCCACCGACGACGACTGCGGCGCTCTCAGCTGCAGCTGTGGCGTATGCACACAGACGTGCGAAGCGGCGAGCGACTGTTCCGATCTCGGGGAGCGAGCCGAGTGCGCAACAGTCTCCGGCTGCGAGCAGGGTACTTCGTCGACGTTGGTGTGTCTGGCCCAGTGCAGACGAAACGAGGACTGCGCGACGCTCGGCAAGCAGCTCGTTTGCGACAACGGCCACTGTCTCCTCGCCTCCGACGGCACGGCTGGCGGTGGCGGCGCTGGTGGCAACGAGACGAGTCCGGCAACCGGCGGAGCTTCCGACTCGGATCCGGACTCATCCGACGCTGGCGGCTCGAATGCCTCGGCTGGCGGGAGCACAGGGCTCGGGGGCACGAGCTCGACCACCGGTGGCCTCACAGAGTCGGGGGGGATCGGCCCCGTTACCGGTGGTTCCCCTGCGTCCGGAGGTTCGGGCACTGGCACTGGCGGTGCCCAAACGACAGGTGGCTTGAGCTCTGGGGGCGGAACCGCGGCGGGGGGCTCCATCAGTGCCGCGGGCGGGGCCGGGGGATTCGGTGGGGCGAGCGCGACCTCTGGTGGGGCGGGACTCCCAGGCGAGGAGGGAGGACACGGAGGTATCCAGGAAAGCGGCGGCACGACCGGAACGGCGGCGGAAGGCGGAATGGCTCCGATTTCCGGCGGTGGAGCAGCCGGAGCAAGCTCGGACCCAGCGCGGCTGGTCTTGGATCCGGAGAGCCTCACCTTCTTCCAGCTCCCGACCGGCTCCATTCGGTTCGCTGTAGCTGGATACGATCCAACGGCGCGAGTCTGCGCGACGCTCGTCTGGAGCGAGGCCACGTCCGGCACGCCTTCGGGCGCCCAGTGTGACGTCGACACGGACCGCACCCCCTACGTGTTCCTGGAGACCGACACCGACGGCCCCTGCGACGGCTGGGACTACGAGGGCAACGTGGACACCCTGGGTTGGAGCGGATGTTCCGGCTTCGCGGAATCTGGCGAAACCAACGTGAACCTCATTGACGCCGAGATCGAGGTGGAGGGGCCTCTGTTCATCGGCACCATCGTGGCCGACAACCGCGCGTCCGGAGGCGTCTCCTTCGGGTTCCGGTACCTCGATGACACGCCGCAGTCCGTCTATGTCCAATCCGTTGCGATGACCGGCACTCCCGACTGGCTCGCGGTGACCCGTGACAGCGCCCCGGTGCAGATCTTCGATCCCTGTGATCTTCCCACGTGCGGTACCGAGGAAGGGGTCTGCGGCGCCGCTTTCCCTCAGGTCCAGGAGATAGCCGAGTCCAGCTACGCTGGGTCCATCTACTATCAGTGGGACGGCCTCGTCCGAACCGCTGACGCCGTCAACAACTGCTGGCTCGAAGCATCCGCGACACCCGGTACCTACCAGGTGGAGATCTGCTACGGCTTCGGAACCGTGGCTGCCGACTTCGGCAACGTCGTGGCCGATCCCGTCTGCGTCATCCAGGATTTCACCTACCCCACTGACCAGGTCATCGTGACGGTGCACGCAAGCGAGTAGGCTCAAGGGCTGCCAAAGCGCCGCGGTGGGCCGCGGTCTCGCTGGGCGTCTTGTGGCAGCCGCTCCCGCGGGGTATGCATTCTTCCGGGAGTCCCTCCATGCCCGAACTACGCCACAACCTCGTGACCGGTGACTGGGTGATCCTATCGACCGAGCGTGCCAAGCGGCCCGATGACTATGGCCACGCGGGCGGTGACTCCGACACCCGGTCCCACGCCGATGAGTGTCCATTTTGCGCCGGCAACGAGCACATGACGCCAGGGGAAACCGCTCGCATCGAATCCGGGGGCTCATGGCTCGTACGCGCCGTGCCGAACCGCTACCCGGCGCTCGCTCCCCTCGGGGACGCCATTCACCTCGGCAGCGGGTACACGCGCTCGATGGCTGGCGTGGGGCGTCATGAAGTCCTGATCGAGAGCCCGCTTCACGGCAGCACGACTGCCCTCATGTCGGTCGAGGGCGTGCGGGATGTGCTCCGGCTATCTCGCGAGCGGATGCGCGCCTTCTACGCGGATCCAAGGATCGAACATGTGATCCTGTTCAAGAACCACGGCGAGTCCGCAGGCTCCTCGCTGAGCCACCCGCATTCTCAGATCGTCGGCCTGCCGGTGGTTCCTGGCCAGGTCCGGGTGCGGATCGAACAGGCGCAGCGCCACTACGACCAAGTCGGTACCTGTCTCACGTGCCATTGCCTCGCAGCTGAGCTGGAAGCCAGGGTGCGCATCATCGAGGAGAATGAGCACTATGCCGTGTTCATTCCGTACGCAGCCCTCTCGCCGTTCCACATCTGGATCTTTCCCAAGCGCCACCGCGCCTACTTCGGGGACATCGACGAGACTGAGCTGATCGCATTGGCGCAGCTGCTGCGGCGAACCATGCGACGTATCTACGACGGAATCGGGAACCCGCCGTTCAACTACGTCGTCCGCTCCTTTTCGCCGCGTGAGTCCGACTCACGGCACCTCCACTGGTATCTCTCCATCATCGTTCGGCTGTCCAAAGCCGCCGGATTCGAACTGGGAACCGGGATGTTCATCAATACCGGAGTGCCTGAAGAGAGCGCTCGGTTCCTCCGCGATCACCAGACCGAGTAGAGCCCTCTACCCCCGCATCCGTTCGCGCCTTAGGTGAGGGACCGGCCGCGATCCGCGCGGCACGAAACCCCACCGCACAGGGTCCCACTCGAGCTCTTCCCGGCTCAAGTGCATCCGTAAGGTTGTGACTCTACTCCCATGCCCCCTCGTTAGCGCTGCCCCTCTGCTCCCTGTACCTGCTTCCCCACTCGCCCCAAGCCAACCCTCTGCAGCGTCGCGACCGCTAGGGCCACTGAGACTCGCGTCAATGCACAAGCGCCCGAGCCGCAGCGGACGCGGGCGCTCATGCACAAATGCCGCGGCGCGGTGTCCGCGACCAGAAGCTCTAGCTCCCCATATACTGCGACGTTGCGGCTCTCATGCCAGTGAGCCGTGCGTCGCGTCGTTGATTACTGGGCAGCAGGAACAGCCGCGCCAGCAGCCTTCATGGCGTCGCCAGCAGCGCTCATCGCCAGCTTGGTGGTGCATGCAGTGGCGTTGGTGGTGGCCTTGGTGATCGCCTCGGCGTCACCGCCGGACACGGAGGACGGGTCCTTGGCAACGGCTTCGGCGTACTTCTGGGCCGCTGCCGTGGTGCAGGCTGCATCCTTGCATGCACAGGCTTCCTTCTCGTAGTTCTCAGCAGCCTCCAGCACCTTGCTCTTGCCACAGCCGACCACAGCAAACAGCGCGCAGCAAGCAATCAAACAGGTAGTCTTGTTCATATCCGTCTCCTCCAACAAATGCCGGCTGCAACAAGCCACCGGCGCCCTACTCGTAAATACGAGTAGGCTACGCCTACCACAATTCGCCAACGCGAGTCTACGGGCTTCCTGCGGCCGCTATCGCCGCCATTCCGTTGACCCTATACATCCTACGAGTGTTGCTTTGGCCTGCGGCT
>CAYRKE010000076.1:0-1101 GCA_964424695.1 uncultured Polyangiaceae bacterium | reverse complement strand
TGCTCTGGGCTGCTTGCTCTGGGCTGCTTGCTCTGGGCTGCTTGCTCTGGGCTGCCTCGCTTCCCACAATGCTGTGGCGTGGGCCGCGAGCAAGCTTGCGCCCTCGGCAGCGCGTCTGAAGCCCACGACGTCGGCAGCCTCGACGCTGGCAATCTGGGTGGAAGGTGGCTCAGTGGTCCGTCGAGCGTAACAGTCGTAGAACGTGGCAGCATCGGCGCGATCACCGCGAACCTGAACATCAGCCGGGATGCCGGAGGACGCAGCCCCCCCAACCGCCTTCGCTGCGCCTTCGGCGCTCCATCGCTGCGCTCGGGCCGAGAGCCTTCGTCGACTTGTGCAGTAAGCGGCACGAGTCTACCCCAGCTCACTGCCGCCTTCGGCGTCTGCTGAGTGAAACCCAGCATCGTCTAGCTCGCTGGACTCGTAGACTCCGTGGACTCGTCCAGTTCGGTGCAGCTGTCGCACAGCCTCTTGTTGCTCTAGCCCTCGTCGGGTGCCTCCAGGTACTTCGAGAGGAAGACACTCTGAGCGACGATGAACACGAGCATTAGGCCAAGCAAGCCAAACACCTTGAAGGACACCCACGTCGCGGTGGAACAGGTCATAGCGACTGCCAGGTTGGCGCCCCCCAGGAAACCGAGAAAGGCAGCCCACGCCCAACTGAGCCGCTTCCACACCGGTTCTGGGAGGGTCAGTTTGGAACCAAGGAGACCACGGAGCGCGCTACGCCCCAGCAACTCGCCACCAGCGATGACCACCGCCCCGACCCAGTACAGGACCGTCGGCTTCCATTTGATGAAGGTCTCGTTGCGCAAGATGATGGTTGCCCCGCCAAACAGGACAATGATGACGAGGCTCACCCACACCGCTGGCTCGATCTTGCGCCTCCGCGCAAACAACCAGAGGATCTGGCCCAGGGAAGCAGCAATGGCCACGCCGGTCGCGACGTAGATGCCAAACACGCGAAAGGCAGCGAAGAAGAGCAGCAGAGGTAGGAAGTCGAACAGGAGCTTCATGGGTCGATGCGCAACCATAGCGCCTAAACCACCAAACGCCTGCCGCACCGCCCCGAAACCGCGAAACCGCGAAACCGCGAAACCG
>CAYRKE010000075.1:0-32841 GCA_964424695.1 uncultured Polyangiaceae bacterium | reverse complement strand
AGATGGCACTCGCGCAGGCTGATGCCCGCCGCCCGCGCACACCGCCAGCTGAACGACACGGCGTGTCGCCTCACGCACGCCACGGGCTGACCCCAGGAAGCGAGAGACGCAAGTCTTCGGCTCGATACTGGCCCTGGCACTTCTGTTGCAGAGCTACCGAGCATCATGTTCAGGTCGCTCCACATCGCAGCAACAGGCATGTCCGCCCAAGAGGCCCACCTGGACGGCATTTCCAACAACATCGCAAACGCCAATACCGTCGGGTACAAGCGGCAGCGGGTGGAGTTTCAGGATCTCCTCTACCAAACCATTCGTGCTCCTGGGGCGCCGACGGGCGCAACAACGATGGACCCTTCGGGCGTTCAACTGGGAAGTGGAGTGCGCGTAGCAGGAACCGCACGGTCCTTTTCGCAGGGCACCCTTCTCAATACGCAGAACGCGCTCGACGTCGCGATCGAAGGCAATGGCTTCCTTGCCGTGCAGCAAGCTGACGGCACCATGGCCTACACCAGGTCCGGCTCTCTGCAGACGGATGGGCAAGGCCGCCTCGTCACCCCGGAGGGGCTACCTCTCGATCCGCCGGTTGTCATCCCTCCAGATGCGCAGGACGTGTCCATCGCACCGGATGGAACGGTAACCGCGCTCGTAGGCACTGACACCACCCCGGTCGAGCTGGGTCAGATCAGCATCGCCACCTTCCAGAACCCGGGTGGTCTCTATGCGATCGGCCATAACCTCTACCGCTCCTCGCAGGCCAGCGGCGAAGCCAGCATTGGGCGACCAGGAGAGGAGGGCCGCGGACAGCTCCTTCAGGGTTCCCTGGAGCAAGCAAACGTCAACATCGTCGAGGAAATGATCGGCCTCATCAGCGCCCAGAGAGCCTATGAAATGAACAGCAAGGTAATCCACAGCGCTGACGAGATGATGCAGTCTGCTGCCCGGCTCAAGTAACATGCAGCGGCTCATTGTGATCCTCTTGGTTCTCTTCTCGCTGCAGCTGGTCGACACGTCAGCAGCCGCGGAAACCGCTTGTGTCGTCGATGCGGACAGGGTCCTCCTGGCGGATATCCTGCCGAACGTGGATCCGCAACTCGCCAGCATCGAAGTTGCTGCAGCACCGCCGCCAGGGGGCTCACGGCTCGTGACCCGTGATGAACTGGCGCGGGTGCTCGAACGCGCTGGAATAAGGCCCAGCAGCGTTGCGCTGCCGGCATCCATCCGGGTAAACGCCGCCGTGGTGCGAAGGAGCGAGACCGATATCGAAACGTGGGTCAGGCCTACTGTGGAGGCTGCGTTGCCAGAAGGGGCCATCCTGACCAAGCTATCGGCGACCCGCCCCATGCTGACGTCGCCTTCGGCAACGCTTGCAGGAGTCACGCTGCCCCGCTTTCCTCGTCGCTCCGGCGAGTTCCACTCGACCGTCGTTGTGGAGGTCGGCCGTGATGGCAACGTCATTCAGAGACTCACGCTCTCGTTCGTGGTCCGATTGACGGACCACGCAGCGAAACCAGACGTCGAACGGGGGGCTCAGGTATCGCTCGTCATCGAGACCGCCGGAGTAACGCTCACCGCCACCGCCGCAGCCATGGAGTCCGGCATCATCGGAGAAACCCACATGTTCCGCGTCGCAAGGACCGGCAAGGTGCTGCGTGCACGGATCGAATCGAAACATACCGCGAGGGTGGTCGTCCAATGAAGCCTTCGATTGCGCAGAGCTTCGCGTACTGTCTCATCCTCGTTGCATGCGGTCCGCCCCACATCCGCAGCTTCGATCCTCAGGAGCGCGACTACAAGCCCGGGGAGTACGCCGCTGCGCAAAAATCCGCGCAGCCAGCTCAAGGTTCTCTGTACTCCGAGGCGCACGCCGGCTTCCTCGAAGACACGAGAGCGCTCCGCGCCGGTGACATCGTCATGATTCGCATCGACGAAGAGGCGGACGCGCAGGGTGGCGCGTCTGTGAACCTCTCCAAGGACGTTTCGCGCAGCGACAGCCTCAGCTCCATGATGGGGCTGATTCCGGCTCTCAAGAAAGCCTACCCAGACCTCGATCCGGAAGAGCTCGTCGCACTCACCGCCCAACACGATTTCGAGGGAGAGGGGAACACCCAGCGCGCCGGAAAGCTCACTGGCAGGCTAGGGGTTCGAGTCAAGAAGGAGATGCCAAACGGCGACCTATTCGTTGAAGGGACGAAGGTCGTGATGATCAATCACGAGGAGTATCATCTCTACACGTCGGGGCTCATTCGCCCATCTGACATCGACGGCGACAACTCAGTCGACTCATCGCTGATCGCGGATGCTCGGGTCGAGTTCACTGGGCGCGGCGACGTGGCGGACCAGGTGGAACGTGGTTGGCTCACCAAGTTCCTCGACTTCATCAACCCGCTATAGGCAACATGGACGCCTCACTTCGATCGATTCTGTTTGCGTTCTTCGTGTCGCTCTGCGTGACAGTGAGCGTGCCGGCACGAGCCGACCGCCTCCGCGACCTCTGTGACATCGTGGGAGCCCGAGACAACCAACTCGTGGGCTACGGTGTGGTCGTGGGACTCAACGGCACCGGTGACGATGTGTCCGCGCCCTTTGCGTCGCAGTCGCTCCGCGCCCTGCTGCGCCGGCTGGGGGTACAAGCCGACGCCAAACAACTCAGGCTGCGCAACGTCGCTGCGGTGCTGGTGACCACCACGCTACCTCCCTTCGCGCGAAACGGAACCAAGCTCGACGTCACGGTGTCCTCGATAGGTAATGCCCGCTCGCTCCAAGGCGGCGTGCTGGTGCAGACCTCCCTCCGCGGCGCGGATCGTCGAACCTACGCCGTAGCCCAGGGGCCGCTGATTGTTGGCGGCTTTGGAGCCTCGGGCTCGTCTGGAAGCTCCCAGCAGACCAACTCGACGGCAAGCGCGCGCGTTCCCAGCGGCGCATTGGTCGAACGTTCCGTCGAGACCAGCTTCGTTGTCAAGAACACCGTCACGCTGTCGCTACGGTCGCCAGACTTCGGTACGTCGGAGCGGATCGCGGTGGCCATCAACGAGTCCCTCGGTGCTGGTACCGCCCAGGCGATAGACGCTGGAGCCGTGACTGTCACAGTACCCAAAAAGCTAGCGAAGCTGCCGGTCTCGCTCATCGCGCAGCTCGAGCAGATCGAGGTCGAGCCTGGGACTGCTGCGCGAGTCGTGATCAACGAGCGGACGGGAACCATCGTAGCGGGTGGAGACGTCCGATTGCTCCCAGTGGCAATCGCGCAAGGTGGCATTACCGTGTCGATCCGCGAAACGCCCACCGCCACACAGCCAGCACCCCTCGCCTCCGGGGAAACCGCAGTGCTGCCCCAAACCGAGATCGAAGCCGAGGAGGTCCCGGCTGGCCTGACGTACGTCAAAGGCGCGGCATCGCTGGCTGAAGTGGCTCAAGCACTGTCTACCTTCGGGGTCTCGCCGCGGGACATGGCAAGCATCTTGCAGGCGCTCAAGACAGCGGGCGCACTCCGCGCCGAAATCATCGTGCAATGACCCTTCCCCTCACTCCCGCCGTCTCCGCCACCGCCGTGCATGCTCCAGGCCCGACCGAGGCCCAGGGCGCGCTCACGGAAGCTGCTCGCCAGTTTGAAGCGATCTTCCTGAAAGAGGTGCTCAAGTCCGTCGAGAAATGCGGCAGCCTCGGCGGAGGCGGGAACAGCTCCGGTCAGAATGTGTACGGTTCTATGATCGTGGACGCCGTCGCGACCGCGGTTGCCCAAGCCGGGGGTCTCGGTCTAGCCGATGTACTCAGCAGTGCGTGGGAGTCCTCGAACAGGGCCTCCCCTCTAACTCCAACCAGGCCCGGCGGAGGCTCGAAGGAGCCATGACAGGGCCGATTTCGCAAAACAGAATCCCCTCAAGGTTTGCTGGCGCCAGCCGTTCGTCACTCCGTGGTCAAATCCTTGGCGCATCGCGCCAAACCATCAACCCCCGGAGGGCTGAATGAAGGGAATCTCGTCCCAGGCTGCCGTGAATGCCTACCAGCGCGCTGGGATCAAGCCCATTGGGCATGCCCAGCAAGCGTCCACCATCCAAGAGCAACCACAACCTCCACGCGAAAACGCCGGAGCCGCCAAGGTCTCGATCTCGAAAGAGGCTCGTGCGCTTGCGACAGAGAACAGCGCACAGCTCGAGTCCGAGAAGGTGGAGGCGTTACGCGCACAGGTGGAGAGTGGAAGCTACCAGATCGATGCCGCGCGGATTGCCGAGCGCATGCTTGGCCTCGCGTAGGCTCGAGTCGTGAGCCGCCCCCATGGACTCAACATCCACCACCCGTAGCCTTGACGATCTCCTCACCGAGCTCTTGGAGCTGGTCTCACTCGAGCGTAACGCACTGGTCCGCCTGGACCTGGAGGCTCTGGAGGGCTTCGCAGCAAGAAAGGAGGCTCTGGACCAGGAACTAAAGGGCGCCTCGGGCACGCAGGAGCCGCGCCACCGCATCCGGCTGAAAGCGGTAGCCCACGAGCTCACCAGAAACCAGATGCTGGTCGTTCACGCTCGCGCTCAGGTACTGGGCGCCCTTGCCCTCCTCAGTGGCTCCCCCACCGGGATCGGAGCGGGACGGCAGCTTCCGAGCGGCGCGGTCCGCCTCAACATGAGAGGGTGAGCAGATGGCAGCTCTGACCGGACTTCTCTACACGGCACGCGACGCGCTGAACGCGCAGTCTTACGGCTTGAATGTCACGGGTCAGAACATCACGAATGCCAGCACACCGCTTTACGCGCGACGCGAGGTCGTGCTCGAAACGCGTACCGAGGCGCCTGGAGTCAATGTCCAGGGAACCCGCCAACTGATCGACCGCTACGCGGATGAGCGACTCTTCACGGCCTCCGGACAGCAGAACATGGCCTCTGAACGTGATAGCCAGCTCAGCTCGGTCGAAGGGGTCTTCAACGACTTCGCGGGTGCCGGGCTGAGTGACACACTCGCGGCCCTATTCGATTCGTTCAAGTCCGTGGCGGAGTTTCCACGAGACCCTGTGGCTCGGTCGCGCGCGCTGAGTGCCGCCGACTCCTTCGCAGCCAAAGCCTGCGACATTGGCAACAACCTTGCCGCGACGCGCGATAGCCTCCTGACCCAGGCCCAAGAGACCGTCAGCCGCGTCAATTCATTAGCCGAGGACATCGCCAAACTGAACGGTCAGGTTGCCCTGGCCCGCGGGACGCAGAGCGACGCGGCCAGCCTCATTGACCGGCGCAATCAGCAGCTGCTCGAGCTCTCCGCGCTCGTTGATGTCCGAACGGTGCAAGGTTCAAATGGCCAGCTTCTCGTGCAAGCTTCCGGGGCCACGCTCGTCGAAGGAGGCAACGCGAGCGAGCTCGGTGTCGCGCTCGGCGCCGACGGAACGCTGCGCGTGACTTCCCAAGAGCGGGATGGTACCACCCGTACCGACGTGACGGCCCATCTCACCGGCGGCAAGCTTGCTGGACTGAAAGAGGTGCGCGACCAGGACCTAGCTGCGATCATCGATTCGTTCGACACCCTGGTGCATGACGCCGCAGTCGCCATCAACGCTCAACACTCCGCTGGATTTGGTCAGGATGGGGGCACCGGGCGACGGCTGTTCGACGTGCCTGCAAGCGTAGCAGGATCCGCACGCGGCATACGCCTTTCTGCGCAGGTTGCCGGCCATCCCGAACGCTTTGCCGCAGCAAGCGACGCTAGCACATTGCCAGGGGGCGCCGGCAATGCCCTCGCACTCTCCGAACTCGCGTCGAGCCGCGTCGCATCCGGAGGGGACACAACGTATGCGGAAGCCTACGCCAGCATCGTGGGTGATATCGGCATTCGGAAGGCGGCCGCGGAGTCTGACCTGGACTTGCG
Organism: uncultured Polyangiaceae bacterium; assembly: GCA_964424695.1. GTDB lineage: Bacteria > Myxococcota_A > Polyangia > Polyangiales > Polyangiaceae > JAEWRL01. Next base: position 27,000 of record CAYRKE010000075.1, on the reverse strand, counting down.
GCAGACGATCCTAGAGCAAGCAGAGTCGTTCCGCTCCTCCAAGAGCGATGTGTCTTTGGAGGACGAGATGGTGTCGCTGACCCAGTATCAGCGGGCGTACCAGGCCGCGTCCAAGATCCTGACAACCGTCGACGAGCTTCTCAATGAGCTCATCCAGAAGGTCGGCTAATGCGTGTCACCGATTCCATGAATCATCAGTGGATGGCGGCCAACACGAGTCGCCTTCAAGCGCGCCAACAGGAGGCCCTGCAGCAGGCCAGCACGGGTCGCCAAGTCAACGCTCCGTCAGATGATCCGACGGCCGCAGCCGAGTACCTCCGGCAGAAGGCGAGACTCGAGCAGACGAGCCGATACCGGGGCGGGATCCAGAGCGCGCAAAGCGACCTCGAGCTTGCCGAGACTTCGCTCGCAGAATCGGGCACCATCATGCAACGCGTCCGCGAGATCACTGTCCGAGCATCCAGCGGGTCCATCACGGACGCCGAGCGCAACGCTCTCGGCATAGAGCTCGATGGGCTTCGCAGTTCGATGCTTGGGCTCGCCAATACGCGCGGCAGCAGGGGCTACCTCTTCGCGGGCAGCCAGACGGACCAAGCCCCATTCGATTCGGATGGTGTGTTCCAGGGTGACGACGCGGAACACCGCCTAGCCCTCGGTCCCGGGCTGACCGTGCGAACCAACCCGAGCGGGGCTCAAGCCTTCACTGCCAGCGGAGGCCGCGACGTGTTCGCCGACCTGGCGTCCCTTCGCAACGCGATCCTGTCTGGAGACGATGCGACTGTCCGAGCCTCCCTCGAAACGATCGATGCCGGCCATCAGCAGATCCTGAGCTCGCGCGCCACTGTGGGCGTCACCCTCGACCGACTCAGCACGAGTGACGGAGTCCTCGAGCAGGCCGAGCTGACCCTCCAGACCTCGTCGGAGGAGGCCGTCGCTGTGGAGGCTCACAGAGCGTACTCCAAGCTGGTAAGCCTCGGTCAGGCGCTCGAAACCTCCGTGACGGTGATGCGCAAGCTACTCGACACCACGTCGGCGCTGTTCTGACGCTGGTCCCTGCACCCACCGCGCCCTGGCACCGAGTTGCTCGCGACCATCCCCGACGGCCTGCCGTGAACTCTACGCTAGTGGCACGGGCTGTGCTATTGACGAATGCATGTTCATGGTTGCTCGTCGCAAGGGTCAGCGCATCGTGATCGGCAACGAGATCGAGGTCGTCGTGACGGAACTGTCGCGCAGTGTCGTGCGTCTCGGCATCACGGCGCCAGCTTCCATGCAGATCCTGCGGGGCGAGATTCGCGACAGTATCGTCGAGGCGAATCGCGGCGCCGCTGCCAGCGACTCCGTTGACGTTGGTGAACTAGAATCGGCGGTCGCGACACAGAAGCAGGGCACCGATGGGCCGGCAAAGGCGCGAGTCGGGGCGCTATCGCTGCACGCAAAACCCCAGGCGGTCCTTCAACCCTGCAGCCCAGCGAGCCCTGCGGCGACCGAGCCAACCTCGTCGGGGAACGGTGATCGTTCGCAGACATCCTGCGACTCTGCCGAGCTTGTCGCCGTTTCGTCTGACGCCTGAACACCTGTAAAGCGCTTCCTCGGGACGGCCGCTTAGTGCCGGACCTGAGTCAGCGAGCGTGATTCTCGGACGGTGGAGCGACCCCGAACCAGGGTGACCCGGGGCAAGACCACATGACTTCGAGAGCGAGCCGTGATGCCGCCGCGTGAATAACGGGAGGCAGTGCCGGCAAACCCCACTCGGCACAGTCGGAGCCGCGGCGGGGCACGAATTTGACCAGATGCTCCAAGCCGCGGAGGCGTGCACGACGCCCTCGGCCCAACTCGGAACGCCAGCCAACTGGGGAAACTCGGAGGCGGCAAGGGCTCGCGCCCAGCGGAGGCGCCAGGAATCCAGCGCTCCAGCGTCAGGGTTCTGGCGCTCGGTTCCCCTTCCCCTAATAGTCGCTCGGCGCAGCCCACCTTCACCGTCGCCCTTGGGCTCCGCCAGGAATGTTGCGCGCCGCCCCAGAAATCGCTCAAGCACCGAGGCGCCAACCCGTTCATCCCAAGTGTCAGGCAAGGAAGCCTGGCCCAGTCGGACCAATGACGGCCCGACGACAACCTCCAAGAAGGAGTCATCCCATGGCACTCAATATCCAGACCAACGTCGCCTCCCTCGAAGCCCAGCGCAGCGTCGGCCGTAACCAGAAAGCTCTTACCAGCAGCTACAACAAGCTCTCCAGCGGATACCGCATCAACTCAGCGTCCGACGATGCGGCTGGCCTCGCCATCAGCGAGAGCATGAAGAGCCAGATCCGTTCCTACACCGTCGCAGAAAGAAACGCGGCCGACGGAATCAGCATGGCGCAGACGGCCGAAGGCGGCCTGTCCGAGATCCACGACGTTCTCGGTCGCATGCGTGAACTGGCGATGCAGGGAGCGAACGGTAGCCTCTCCGAAAAGGATCGCAACTACCTGAGCACTGAATTCACGTCTCTCCAGGGGGAAATCGGCAGAATCCAGGAATCCACCCAGTTCAATGGGGCGAAGCTCATCTCCAACGAAACGGCGAGCACGGTCACGTTCCAGGTTGGCTTGAACAAGAACGACAACGATCAAATCGGGGTCGTGACCAAGGGTGTGGACCTGTCGACGGTGATTGGAAGCTCGACCACCGTTGCGGGGGCAACAACCGGCAATGCCCTTGACTCACTGGCCACCATTGATGCTGCCATCGCGAAAGTCTCCGAGAAACGTTCAAGCTTCGGCGCGTCCGTGAACAAGTTGGGCGTGGCCTCCAACAATATCCAGACGATGCGCCTCAACATCTCGGCAGCCAATTCTCGCATGGTTGACGTCGATGTGGCCTCAGAGACCGCGGTCATGGCACGCAACTCGGTCCTCACCCAGGCGGGCATCTCGGTCTTGGCACAGGCCAACCAGCTCCCACAATACGCAATGAATCTCATCGGCTAAGGTTTCAGCCGCAACTGGGTGACAGCACGGCGCGCCAGGGTGGTTCACTCTGGCGCGCCGCTGGCGCGAGATGTGTCCGAGAAACCTACAGCGCCGTGCGTCCCCAGTAGTCTCGATCCACAGACAGCACCTGGCCCAACTGTTGCATTGGCTCCGCTCCAAGGTTCCCAGAAGGAGCGTAGCCCATGCCTCTCAATATCCAAACCAACGTTTCCTCGCTCGAGTCCCAGCTCAACCTGTCGCGCAACCAGAAGGCGCTCGTCAGCAGCTTTCAGAAGCTCTCGAGTGGCTATCGAGTCAATTCGGCTGCCGACGACGCAGCGGGGCTGGTCATCAGTGAAGGGATGAAGAGCCAGATTCGATCCTACTCCGTCGCCGAGCGGAATGCCGCAGACGGCATCAGCATGGCGCAGACAGCGGAAGGGGCACTCGGAGAGATCCACAACATCCTCGGCCGTATGCGAGAGCTCTCGATGCAGGCCTCCAACGGCAATTTGACCAGCACCGATCGGACCTACATCAGCAACGAGTTTACCTCTCTCCAGTCAGAGATCACGCGAATCCAAGCCTCGACCAAGTTCAACAACGCCGAACTCATCAGCAGCAACCCCACCACGACGGTCACCTTCCAGGTCGGATTGAACGACGATCCCAATGACCAGATCGGCGTAACCTTCAACGGACTCAACCTGACTGGGATCACCGACCCGGCCAACGCGAGCGTTGGGGGCACCACGGCAGCCGATGCGCTGGACAGCCTCTCCGCGATCGATGCAGCTGTCGCAACAGTCTCCAACGCGCGTGCCACCTACGGCGCGGCAATGAACAAGCTCGAGGTCGCCACCAACAACATCCAGACGATGCGCCTCAACCTCTCGTCGGCGAACTCGCGCATCCGTGACGTCGATGTCGCCGAGGAAACCTCAAAGATGGCGCGCAACCAAGTCCTGTCACAAGCCGGCGTCTCCATTCTGGCCCAAGCCAATCAGCTCCCGCAAATGGCCATGAACCTACTGGGTGGCTGATGAACCATGTCAGCGCTCCGCCGGGTAGACGCACGATGTCGCGGTTTCTGGACCCAGACCAATCGAAAGCAGTCACACCATGAGCGGCACAATCTCATTTGGCGGAATTGGCTCGAACATCGATGTAGACGGAATCGTCAAAGCCCTCGTGGGAGCAAACAAGGGCACCCTGAATGCGATCAACTCTCGCATCACCAGCACAAAGAGTGCCGCCACCAACATCAGCACGATCAGCTCGCTCTTCGCCAAGATCGGCACGGCAGCTCGTGCCCTCGACGACGCGAACGAGACCCGAGGCAACACGGCGACCAGCTCATCCGACGCGATTTCTCCCTCAGCCATCGGAACTGCCGTCGCCGGAACATACGGCGTGAAGGTCCTGGGGCTTGCGCAAGAAGCCCGGGTGTATGGCAATACGTACAGCTCGACCACCTCTGCCCTTGGGCACGAGGGCACGTTGGGCCTCAGCCTCGGCGGCAAGTCCGCCACGCTTGCCATCACCGCTCAGGACAGCCTCAACTCCATCGTCGACAAGATCAACGGCGCCGGCCTGCGAGTGTCCGCCACTACCGTCTACGATGGTACCCATCACCGGCTGGTCCTGAATGGACTCGACAAGGGTTCGGACAACACCCTCAGCATCGACCAACAAGGTTTCGATCTGGGGCTCGAACTCGAGGCCAATATCAAGCAGCGAGCCTCCAACGCCAAGGTCGAGATCGACGGAATCCTCGTCGAGAGCCAGAGCAACCAGATCGTCGGAGCGATTCCGGGCGTAACCCTCGCGGTGACCAAGACGACCGACACGGCGGCAACCCTCACCGTCGCGAGTGATCCCGATTCCGTCGGCACGAAGCTCAAGAGCGTGGTCGACGCCTACAATGCGGTCATCAACAAGATCCACGACGTCGCGGGCTTTGGAAGCACCGCGGCCACGGACGCGGCGCTGGCGGGCGACTCGACACTCCGGGGGTTGACCTCACGGATGGCAAGCGTGGTCGCGACCCAAGTCTCAACGGGAACCGACCACTCGAACCTTGCCTCCATCGGCATTAGCCTGACAAGGGACGGAACCCTCAGCTTCGACTCCAGCAAGTTCAAGAGCGCGATGACCACAGACCCCGCGGGTGTGAGCCAGCTTCTTGCGGGAAGCGGCACCGGAGACGGGATCATGGACATCTTTCGCAACCTATCGGCCGACACGACTGCAAGCAACACAGGCGTGCTCAGCACGAAGCACAACACGCTCAATGCTCAGGCAAAATCCCTCCAGGATCGGGCGTCGCGTGAGCAGGCGCGCCTCGACACCTACGAACAACGGCTCCTTTCGCAGTTCAGCGCCATCGAAGGGACCGTATCGCAAAGCACCAACGACATCTCGTACTTGCAGTCTTACAGCATCGGGAGCAGCAAGTAACCAGATCCTCCGACGAGTAGGAAACGACCGCCATGTACGAACGCGCCACACAACGCTACAAACAGGTCTGGGCAGCGACTTCGAGTCCAAGGGAGATCCTGCTCGCTCTGTACAATGGGCTGTTCCGCTTCCTGAACGGAGCGAAAGTCTGCTTCGAGCACGGCGAACCCACTCGCGGCCGCGAGCTCGCCGTCAAGGCTCACGCCGTTATCTCGGAGCTCCTCGTCGCCCTGGACCACGATGTATTTCCCGAACTGTGCGCCGAGCTGACGGGTATCTACGGTTTTTGTCTCGACGAACTCCTCTCCGTCATGAAAGACGCGAAGGTAGAGCACCTCGACAACGTGATCCGGGTCCTCGCCCCGCTGCACGACGCATGGAATACCGCGGTGCGGCAGGGGTCTCAACGCCCGGTATCGGCAGCAGGATAGCGTGAGTCTCTCGCGCACGCTCCCCCAGAACGCGGCCCGCTTCGAGCCGCAGTACGTCCAGGGAACGCGGCCCGGTGAATGCTGGGCGCACTTCCCTTCCGGTGCCATCGTGCACGCGGAGCGGGGGAGAGTCCGTCGGTATCCCTGCTTGGACGGGCCCGCGCCGGTGACGTCGGTCTTCTACTGGCAGAGCATCGATTTCCCCGATACACCCGGGATGGTCTTGGACGTCGGTTGCGGGAGCGGAACTGGCACACGGATCTTGCGCGAGGTATTCTCGCGGGTATTGGGCATCGACCGTGACCGCTTTGCGCTGGCTTTTGCGCGACAGTACGAGCCACGCGCTGAGTACCTGCTCGGCGATGCGTCCCGCGATCTCGGGCTACGCCCGGCAAGCGCCGCCGTCGTGATCGACGTACTGGGCCAGGTACCGTCACCGCGCGACGTGCTGGTATCGCTCCGGAGGCAGCTCGCACCAAACGCCTGGCTTCTCGTTGCCGAACCTTCGGCACACGTGGCGCAGCAGCTTGCATGCCCGGTACTGAGAGCATTTTCACGACGGGAACTCTCGTCGCTCCTGACGCGCGCCGGCTTTCACATTCTCTCCGCCCAGGACAACAAGGGCTTTGTCACGATCCACGCCGAGCCATCGGAGGGCAACGAGTGGCAACGCCTGGACGAGGTTGCCGAGCTCGTTCAACGGGGGGATCCGCAGTCCGCGCGTCGCGTCCTTGCGAGCCTATGCGACTGCGCAAGCCCGGATCTTGCGTTCGAGGCAAAGCTCATGGAGTGCGTGACGCGCATGGCGTCAGGAAAGATCGAAGCTGCCTCGAGACTGCTCGAGACCCTGGCCGTCGATCGCCCGAACGATGCCCGCCCGCATGTCGCCCTGGCACATATTGCATTGAACAGGGGACAAAGGGAGCAAGCCCTCTGCGCGGCCCGTGCTGCGCGGAGCGCGGATCCTGGGGACGCCAGCGCCACTCGAGCCTACGCGTTGGTGGCCGAGGCACTTCAACAGGACGACGCAGCGAGCGCGTGGCAGAGTTACCGCAACCTGTGCCCTGACAGCGAGAAGGCAACGCGAGGGGCGGCCGAGCCCCTGGTCCGGGTCAACACTTCGAGTGGGAACTGGCGAACCGCGACTCAAGTTCCGGGCTCTGCGTCAGGCAGGCGCAGTTGCTGAATCACCAAGCGCCCGAAATGCGCTGAGCACCACGCGAGTTGACTGCGCGAACGCGGCCCCTCTCTGACCCAACCGGCGGGCGGGGCACGGAGGGGTGGGCCGAGGCCTCGAACCGCTTTGCCTGAGGCGTGAGAGCGACTCGGCGCATGTTGCCCACCCCAACCTACAGTCTCCTTGACCGAGCAGAATCGCCACACGCGGGACTGTTCTGCTGTGCCAGCTGGAAGGGTGCCGGCGCGGATGGGGGAGCGAGCGAAATGCATTGAACTGGAACGTCTCGGCGCTTCTACTGGACGTTCTAGTGCCTGGCCCTGAACCACAGCTCCTGGCCCCGCCTCGCCCCTGCGCACGCGAGGTCCCCGCGGTGACTCCCAATGGAGCCGAGCAACGGATTGCGGCTCCGTCCCCCCCGACGAGTGTTGCTCGGTGTGATTCGGAGCCGAGGCGAGAGGACGCTCGTGGTCTTCACGATCGAACGAACGGGGGCAACGAGCAATGACGACGGCGGGCGAGGACGGCAGGCGACTCGACGCTGCGTTTCGCGCCATCGCTGAGGGCATGCCCGACAGCTGCGCCGTCTGCACCGTGGTCCGCGATGCACAGGGCGAGCCCATCGACCTGAGGCTCGACTACGTCAATCCTCAAGCATGTGCCGTTTTCGGCATTCGCCGGGAAGAGCTCGTCGGACGGAACCTCTGCGAAGTCCTCCCTGCGGCGAAAGTCCATGGTATCTACGGCGAGTGCCTTCGCGTCGTTGACACCGGCGAGCCACTGGTGAAAGAGATGCGCCTGTTCGGGGACGACCGCACCAAGAAGGACTCCGCCTGGTGCCCCCATCGAGCGTACAGCATCCGCGCAAGCAAGTACGGCGACGGGCTCTTGGTCTTCTGGCACGAACTAGGAGCCGAACTTCCGAGTGAATGGGGATTCGAGCCCGAGGTCCACTGGCTTCGCGTCATTCTCGAGCGCTCGCTAGACGGTATTCTTGTCGTCGACGCCCAGGGAGTCGTGCGCTTCGCTAACCGAGCAGCCTCCCAAGTGCTTCTGGGTGACACTCCTCCCACCGTTGGCTCCCACTTCGAGGTTCCGACGGTCGGCCCCCACAAGGAGCTCAGGGTCTCGACCCGCGACGGAGAGCGAACCATCGATGTCCGCACTGGAGCAATCGCCTGGGGCAATCAGGCCGCGACGCTCGTCATTCTGCGCGACGTCACCTCGCTCAGGACCGAGGAACGCCCGCTGCTGGATCAGGCCACACTCCACCGCGTGATCGCGGAAACCGTCAACGACGCATTCTGGATCGCGACCCCGGGGATCGGACGCACGCTCTACGTCAGCCCCGCGTACGATGCTATCTGGGGACGTCCAGCATCCGAGTTGGCGGATGATTCGCTGGGCTTCATCGAGAGCGTGCACCCGGACGACCGCGCCCTACTCCAGGCGCATCTCGATGTCCTGCACCGAGACCGGTCAAACTCTACAGTGGAGTATCGGATCCTCCGCCCGAACGGCGAGACTCGTTGGATCCACGAGCGCGGGTTTCAGGTGTCGGCGGACAGATTCGGCCAATCCCTGGTGGCGGGCGTCTGCACGGACGTCACCGAACGGGTCACCGCGACGCAGTCACGGCAGAAGCTCGAAGAGATGCTCTGCAGCGCGGAGGAGCTCGCCCACGTTGGGGGCTGGGAGCTTGACGTCGCTCGAGACGAACTCACGCTCACCGAAGAGTACTGCCGAATCCACGGCATCGCGGAGCGCCGCATCCCACGCTTGGAACTGCGCCGCGTGGTCCACCCAGAGGATTGGCAGAGTTTCGAGGAACTGCGACAGTCGGTGTTCGAGAGACGCGGAAGCCAATGTGACCTCCACTACCGCGTCGATGACGGCCATACCCCCATCCGACGCGTGGCCTGTCGTGTCAAAATTCACCGAAATGATGATGGGTCCCCGTCGCGCGTGTATGGCTTCGTCCAAGACGTTACGGAGCAGACCATCACCGAGCAGGCACTCGTCGCCAGTCGGGATTACCTCCAGCATCTGCATGATGCGGTCGGCGAGGCCGTCTTCGCCATCAAACTGCCGGAGGAGTACATCGAAAGCGCCAATCGAACGGCCGAGACCATCTTCGGTTGCACGGCAAGCGAACTGCTCGGACGCCACGTCTCCATCCTCCATCCGGACGAGACTCACCAAAGGAGCTTCCAGGCAAAACTGACCCGCGCGTTGGCTGAACGGCAAGCCCGTTTCCAGACCGAGGAGCTCATGCGAAGGCGCAATGGTGAGCTCTTTCTCGCCCAGATCACCGCCACGTTCCTGTTGGAGGCCGGAGAACCCAAGCGCTGCATCGCCGTCATCCAAGACATCAGCGAACGCCGCAGGGTCGAAACCGAACGCGCTGCCCTCGTGGCCGCAGACCGCGCCATTCTCACATCAGCCAACCTCCGAAGCGCCGCCGAACGCATCTGCGCGCTCGGCAAACAGCTCACTGGCGCGACCCTCGCGTTCCTCGCAACCCGGGAGGCCCCCAACGAATACCGCGTGGCTTTCTCGGACACCGCAGCAGAGAAGCTCCGTGTCCCTCTCTCCGTGCTGGTCTCCGACCACAGCCTGCTCTCCAGCGCCTGTCGCCTCGGGAAGGCCTTCTTCGAGAACGACGCCCTATCCGTACCCGAGCTGGAACCGCTATTCCACGGAACCGGGCTCCTCACCAACCTGGTCTTCGTGCCACTCATCGTCGAGTCGACCGCCGAGGGGTTCATGGTGCTCGGCAACAAGCCCCGCAGCTTCACTGAGCGAGACGCAGACCGAGCCACCAGTCTCGCCGAGCCCCTTTCGCTGGCGCTGCGACACGACCGGTTCGTGCGAGCTCTGCTCGACACCCAGCAGCTGCTCACGGCCACGGGCCGGCTCGCGCGGGTCGGTGGCTGGGAGTTGGACGCACGAACCAAGCGAGTCTCCTGGACCGTGATTACCCGCGAGCTCCACGAGGTCTCAGAGGACTACGTCCCAACCCTCGACTCGGGTCTTGCCTTCTATGCCCCTGACGATCGTGCCCGCCTAGCGTCTGCCGTTGAGAACGCGCTGACCCTCGGCACCCCCTACGACATCGAGCTTCCACTCACGACGGCCAAGGGAAGTCGCCTATGGGTTCACAGTAGCGGTATTCCCGTGCTGGAGAACGGCCAATGCACAAGGCTCATCGGAGCCTTCGAGGACGTTACCCAGCGCAAGCTGGCGGAGCTCGCCAAAGCCGACCGCGACCGCCTCTTGACTCTGATTACCGCCAACATCTTCGACATGGTCACGCTCCTCGACCAGCAGGGCCGCTACACCTATGTCGGCGAGTCCGTTGCGCAGCTCGGGTATACCCCCCAAGATCTCGTTGGCAAATCCCGACTCGATTACATCCATGAGGAGGACCGTGGCTTCCTCATGCGCGAGATCGCCAAGACTTGGAAATCGTCCACACAGCGACGATACGAGTTTCGGTTCCGGCGCGCTGACGGAACGTACTGTTGGCTGGAGTCGATTAGCCGCGTCGTCGGGGATGATCCGGCATCGTGCATGCTGATTGTCAGCTCGCGCGACATCACGACGCGTAAAAGCGACCAACTCGCACTGCGCGCGGAGAAAGACCGAGCACAGCGATACCTCGATGTCGCAGCCATCATGCTACTCGGCCTCGACACGCACCGAAGGATCACCCTCATCAACCCGCGCGGATGCGCGGTTCTGGAGGCAAGTACACCGCGCGAGCTTCTGGGACGAGACTTCCTGGAATTCGTGATACCGACAGACCGCGAACGCGTCGAGGGCATCTTCGAGAGCGTGCTGAGCGGCACATCGGAGACAAACAAGCACATCGAATACGAGATAGTCACCCTCACAGGAAGCGTAAAACGGGTACTCTGGAACAATGCGACAGTACGAGACAGCGAGAACCGCGCCATCGGCACACTATCATCCGGGGAGGACGTCACCGAACGGCGAGCGTTGGAGAGGAGACTAGCCAAGGCCGATCGCCTCGCCACGATGGGGCTTCTCGCTGCAGGAGTGGCGCACGAGGTCAACAACCCTCTATCCTACGTTCTCTCGAACCTCGAGACACTCGCAGAAGACTTGCCCGCCGCGTTGTCCTCGGTACCCGAGCGCCAGGAGCAGCATCTCGGCGCGAGCATTGGCCCACATGCTTCCCGGGCCGTTGGCGCCGCCCTGAGGCAAACTGGCAACGCGCTGCTCAGCGACATCCTCGATCGCTTCAACGATACCCTGGCGGGCGCACGTCGCATTCGCGACATCACACGAGGGCTCTCGGCGTTCTCACGCGTCGACGCGAGCGAGCTCGACGCCGTCGACTTGACGCAGGTGGTCGATTTGGCGCTGAACATGACGCACAACGAGACCAAGTACCGAGCGCGCGTCGTCAAGGACTATGGACCGACGCCCCCCGTTTCGGCCAACGGTGGTCGACTCTCTCAAGTTTTCGTCAATTTGCTCATCAATGCGGCACATGCCATCGACATTGGTGATGCAGAGAACAACGAGATCCGCGTTACGACGTGGACCGACGGGAACGATGTCTGCGCCGAGGTTCTGGACACCGGCTCGGGAATTGCTCGCGAACACATCGACAAGCTCTTCGATCCCTTCTTCACAACCAAAAGGGTCGGAGGCGGCTCGGGTCTGGGGCTTCCCATATCGAGAACCATCATTGAAGGCTATGGTGGAACGCTCGAGTTCCACACCGAGATGGGCAAAGGCACCAGGTTCACGGTCCGCCTTCCCCGTCGTGTGCAGAAGCCCACCAGCCACGCCCCGCAAGTCGAGCCCGAGCCGGCGCCCACGGTCTCCGGTCGCATCCTGATCATTGATGATGACGAGGGAGTCCGGACCGGGATTGCTCGCGTCTTGCGGGAACACCAGCTGGTTCAAGCGACGGGCGGTGCGGATGGCATGAGAATCCTCGAGAGGGACTCAGACTTCGATCTGGTACTATGCGATGTCATGATGTCTGACATCACCGGCGTTGACCTGCACGAATGGATGCTCGAGAGGGACGCGGCGCTCGCCTCGCGCTTCGTATTCATGACTGGCGGCACCTTCGCACAGCGGGCTCGCCGGTATCTCAGACACGTCGAGAACTTGCGCCTAGAGAAACCCTTCGACTCAGCCAATCTGAGGCGCACCGTCAACGGACGGGTCGCTCGCTTCCGCGCCGGGAAACCGCTTCGCTCCGATGCCCCGCGCGAGTGTGCTGGGCGAACCGAGGCCTCTTGTCCCGTCGGGTCCGGCGGGTCGAGCGACGCACAGGCCACCGGGCTAACCCCGGGCTCGGCAGGCCAGCAAGGGACTCCGAGCGACTTCGGCACGGTGCGCCCACACGAGACCGCCAAAAAGGCCTGACAGGGTGACCATGCTCGCGTCGCCATCATGCCGCGCTCGCGGGCTGTGCAAGCGAGAAAGTCTGTGAGACAATCGCTCCGGGATCACAACGGATGGTGGGAATGACTGAGCCGCTGCCTCGGCGAACCAAGACGTTCATCACTGGCACCCTTCTTGAGCCTGTGATGGGCCGGATTGTCATGAGACTGGCGGGTGCTGCGCGCGCGAGCGCTTCCTTGGAAGCCGCACGTTCGGCAGGCGGGCGGCTGGGTTCGCTCGCGGCGAACTGGCTGCGTCGTGCCGATCGCTTCCTGGAGCGTGGCGTCACGCGCCGAGATGGGCTCAGTCCTGTGGAACCTCTCCATGAGGTCGTCCGTTCACTAGACGACCTCGTCTTCACGCTCGACATCCAGCAGCGGTACGATGGGGTCTACGGTCGTTGGGCTGCCATCACCGGCCTTGAGCCCCAGCAGGTTCTCGGGCGCACGCCTGCTGAGCTGTTTGGGGACCAGAACGGGGGGGTTCACAACGCCGCATTCCGGCATGCGTTAGCAGGAACGCGAGTCGTGATCGAGTGCCACATCGAGACCCCTACGGGTGGCAGGAATCTCTCGATACGTCTGATGCCGCGTGTTGGACCGACCGGAGAAATCACCGGCGTCCTGGGGATGGGCCACGAAATCGCACGGCCCCTCGCAGAGCTGGCTCCCTCGGTCGTAGCTGACCGGATGGCGTCGGTTGGAGCACTCGCATCGGGTATCGCGCACGACATGAACAATCCCCTGGCTTCGGTGATCGTCAATCTCGAACTTGCGCAGGTGGATGCCCCGAAGCTCCGGGACCAACCAGTGCCGGCGGAGGTCGTCGATGGTCTGGTGGCCGGACTCCGCAATGCGCGAGACTCCGCCGAACGCGTGCGACAGCTTCTTCGCGACCTGAAAGGGTTCTCGCAAGTCGACGAGGACGAGCGGGGGCCGGTCGATGTCTGCTCCGTGATGGACGCGGCGCTGCGCTTAGCACACTACGAGATTCGCCACCGTGCAAGGCTCGTCAGGCAGTACGAGAAGGTTCGGCCAATCGCTGCGACCGAGCCGGGCCTTGGCCACGCGATCCTCAACCTCGTCGTCCACGCGGCGCGGGCAATCGAGGAGGGACACGTCGATCAGAACGAGATCCGCCTCGCCGTACGGGAGGATGGCGACCACGTCTGCGTCGAGATCACGAGCTCGACGCACGAGCCCGCAGCCGCCGACTCCGAGAAGGTGATTGGGCCGATCCTCCCCATCGATATCGACGACGGACGTGCCGGTCTGAGCCTCGCAGTCGCTCACCGTCTCGTGAGCGCGTATGGTGGCACCATGACTGAGGTCGACCGCGGTGGAGGCACCGGCGGTGTTCGCCTCGTCTTTCCAGCATGGGGTAGGAGGGAGCTTCCGGCTCTGGCAGCCAACCCAGTGGCCGTGGCAGCTCTTCGAGGCCGGGTCTTAGTCATCATGGATGAGCCCATGAGTGCGAAGGCCGCCCGGCGTGTGCTGGAAAGGGACCACGACGTCGTCTTGGCGGCGGACGGAGAGGCCGCGCTCGAACAGGTCCGTCGGGGGGAGCGCTTCGACGTGATCCTCTGCGATTTCTCGATGGCGAGAATGACCGGCGCCGCTCTACTCCGGGAGCTCGAGGGCGTCGCACCGTGTCAGGCTGCCGCAGTGATCTTCCTCACGGGTGGCACGCTCACCCGAGAAGACCAGGCCTTTCTGAGCCAGCTGCCCACCCAGCATATCGAGAAGCCATTCGATGCCGCAACGCTTCGTGCGCGTGTCCGCGAGCGCATATCTCAATCCCGCCCGGCTGACGCCACGCCGGGCGTTGATAGGCACCCTCATTCTGGCGGCACTCCGCCCAGGAGCTAAGCAATGGTAATAGAATACCGTTAGCATGGGTGACGCTCGGAGGAAGCCCTGACAAGACTGCAGAACATGGCGCGCAAAGCCCTCGATCGAGAGAGGAGAATCGATGACGACTGACACCCCTTGCCGGGTCCTGCTGGTGGACGACGACCCGGCCGTTCTCAGAGACTATGGCTCGGCGCTCCGCCGATTGGGAGAGGTCGTGGAAGCATCGGACGGCGCGGAAGCGCTGGCTCACCTTGCGGGGCAGCCCTTCGACGCGATCGTCACTGACATCGCAATGCCGCGACTGAGCGGAATCGAGTTCTTGGAGCTCGTACGACGGCACGATCTTGACGTTCCAGTCATCCTGATAACGGGAAATCCAGATCTAAGCTCCGCGATGAAGGCTGTTGAGTACGGCGCGCTGCAGTACCTACCAAAGCCCGTCAGCCTCGAGACACTGTGGAGCGCGGTGCGCCGCGCGAGCAGCATCCGACAGCTTGCTCGCCTGCGTCGGGAAGCGCTGTCGCTCGAGGGTAGCACGGGCAAGTCCCTCGGCGATCGCGCTGCGCTGGATGCCCGCTTCCAGCGTGCGCTCGATATGCTGTGTGTAACTTACCAGCCCGTCGTATCCTGGTCCCACAAGCGGCTCATTGGGTTCGACGCCGTGGCGGGCTCCGACGAACCGGCGCTGTCGAACCCGAGCGACTTGCTCGATGCTGCGGAGCGACTTGGCCGGATTCCCGAGCTCGGCAGGATTGTCCGCGGTCGGGTTGAGGCGGCAGCACACGAGACTCGTCATGGACTGTTCTTCGTCGGTCTGCACCATGCCGAGTTGAACGATTTTTCGATCTATTCTGAAGATGCTCCACTCACAGCGATTGCCGGGCGCGTGGTCTTCGATTTCACTGAGCGGCTCTCCTTCGATTCCGTGAAGGAGGCGGGAGCCCGGCTCACCAGACTCAGGGAGATGGGCTTCCGAATCGCGCTCGACGACTTCGGTGCCGGCTACGCGGGGCTTTCGAGTTTTGGGCTACTCGAGCCGGACTACGTGAAGCTCGATCGCTCGCTGATCCATGGAATCGACGAGTCAACGCGCCGGCAGAGCATCGTGCGCGCGATGCTGCGACTCTGCCAAGGCGAACTCGGAATGCTCGTCGTCTGCAAGGGTGTCGAAACGTCAGGGGAGCGCGACGCTTTGGTCTACCTGGGAGCGGATCTGTTCCAGGGGGCCTTGTTCGGAGCGCCCGAAGGAACCCCCCGCGAGGCCCAATGGAAGTCGTGAGACACGCCGAATTTGGCACACAACGAGGCGTGCGCCAGCGGAGGGGTCCGCACCGGACCCGACCTGGGTGATC
The DNA here is from genome assembly GCA_964424695.1 of uncultured Polyangiaceae bacterium. Classification (GTDB taxonomy): domain Bacteria; phylum Myxococcota_A; class Polyangia; order Polyangiales; family Polyangiaceae; genus JAEWRL01. Next base: position 11,345 of record CAYRKE010000075.1, on the reverse strand, counting down.
ACGCATGAACCGCATGTCCGCAACTCAGTGGATTGTGGGGACCCGGTCCCACCGCGTGTGAGTGTTGGACACACCAACGACACCGAGAAGCTCTCCCCGAAGCGTGTGAGGGCCGCGCGGACAACGCTTTCTTGCATCGGCGGTCCGCTCCGGGCCGGTTCCCGTGGTTCCACCTCCCTTGTCGCCCCGATGGGAAGGCCCGCCCGCTGCAACGCGCGCTGGACGCCGGGTGCCCACGCGAGCTCAGGCGCTGGCGGCGCCCGGATCCATGACACCGCGCCCGGGGGTCCCCTGGGCCTGAGCCGCCCGACGCGCAGGGCGCAGCGAGCGCCGGAGTGCGTACTTGGGGGCGTGACAATCGCGTAAGGTGCGAGCCCCATGTCCAATGCGCCACAGGTAGGCTCGCAACAATCGCGAGACCCACACCTCGCGAGTCACAGGTGATCGCGCGGGAGATGAAGGTGGGCTAGAGCACCGGTCAGGTTGCCGACAGCAGCACCGCCTCTGGCGAGATCTGCTCCCGGTTCGTTGCTCTTGGCTGCTGACTTTGCGCGATAGTCAACCTAACCCAGCGGAGCCGGAACCCAAGAGGGGTTGCGCGACTGGGGCTTTGAGCCCTCAGCCGTCAGCCGAATCGCGCGTGTCGTGGCCGATGGCTGCCCCCCCCGAGCGCTGATGGCCTCGAAGTCTCTGGGCAAAATCCTGCAAAACCTGGCCAAGGATGGATCGCTAAGGGAGCAATTGCTGCTCTGGTCCCCCTGGAGGCTCGTATTCGCCGGTGCCACAGCTGTGCCCGTCGGTGGTTGCGCCCGCCCCTGATGTCTCCCACCAGCGCTGGACGCCAGCGTTCGCATACGCACAGGTCCAGCGCATGGATCAGGCGGCTCCGGTTCGAACAACTCGTCGATTCCGCGCCAGCGTCACTCGCCCTCCCTCCCCGCTGCCCGCAATGTCAAGGGCGGGCCTAATGGGACGGCGTCGCCGGCCGTTCTGAGAAGCGTCACCGCCGACCTCCCACACCGGGAAGCCCGCTGGTGCAACGCTCCGCAATCGACAGACACAGAGGACCATTGGCAGTCCCAGAGCTTCACGCCCTAATTGACGAGATCGCGGGTGTCATCCTGACGGCAGATCCCGATGATCCACGCGCCCTTGCCGGATCCCAGGATGCAGTAGCGGAGCTCGCTGCGCTTGCTGCAAAGCATGGCGAAGAGGCTGGGGCGAAGGCATACGAGTGCCTCGAACTCGTGCGTCGCCTCACCGACGGACAGGTCACCGACGCTCAGCAGACGCTCGACGCTATCAGCGAGGCGCTGGCAGCGCTACAGCAGGCGCTGCGCGCCGGCAAGGCCAAGAAGCCGCGGAGTCGCCAGCGAGGACACAGCGTCCAATTCGATCAAGCAGCGGCTGTCCCGACACATTCAATGGCTCTCGAGCTGCCACCCGAGGTCGACGACGAGATCTTCGGAGAGTTCCTCGGCAACTTGAAGGTCGGACTACCCGAGCTCAACTCGCTTGCACTCGACATGCGGCAGGGACTTCCCGAAACCACCGCGGAGCTGCGGCGCCGGCTCCATACCTTGAAGGGCGAGGCTGGCCTCCTAGGGCTCCACGACTTGTCCGCAGTGTGCCACGGCATCGAGTCGGTCCTCGAGATGGGTCTACCCTCCCCCGAGAAGGGTGACCGAGTTCTCCGTGCCCTCGACTGGGTGGAAGGAGCGCTCCAACGCTACGCCAGACGCTTCCTGCCGGAGGAGTCCGGGGCCAGTCTCGTTGAGCGCCTCCTCGCCGAGCATTCGTCAGAACCCGCTTCTACGGTTTCCGCATCGCCACCGACCCCGAGCACCGCGACCCCCACGCTCTCCCCCGACGCAGACCCCGCAGAAACGCTACTCGGGAACAATGCGCCGGAAGAAGTCCTCGCACCGGAGGTGCGAGAGCCAGTGCCACTCGTGTCAGAGGCAAGCCCGCCCGATCCCCGCGCGGAACCGATTGCAGCTTCACCCTCGTCGACCCCACCACCGAGTGAGCGCGAAGCCGTGCAGAGCAAGGTCTGGGAGGAGTCGGATCTCGACCTCGTCGGAGAATTCCTCGATGAGACGGACGAGGGTCTCCTAGCAGTCGATCAGGTCCTGCTCGAGATAGAACAGTCCGGCTCCGACGCCGAGCGAGTGAACCGACTCTTTCGCGTTTTCCACACGATCAAGGGCGTAGCCGGGTGTCTCGAGCTGGCTCAAATCACCAGCCTAGCCCACGACACTGAGACGATGCTGGACCGGGTGCGAACTGGCGTGCTCGATGCTCGCGGGACCGTGCTGGATCTGGTGTTCGATGCCACGACAGCCATGCGCGCCATGCTCTCGGACCTGCGGGCGGCCGTCCAAGAAAGCCGCGGCTTGTCGAACCTCCCGATAGTCGAAGCCGTTCTGCTTCGCATTCGAGCCGTCAACGCGGGACTGCTCCCTCCTGCGGCTGAGACGCCGCTGCCCTCGGCACGGCCGGGCCAACCTATCGGCGAGATCCTGGTAGAGGCGGGACTGGCTTCTGCGGAGGAGATCGAGGAAGCGCTAGCGGCACAGCCGCAGAGTGCGCGAAAGCTCGGAGAAGAGCTAGTCGCACGAGAGGCCGTTCCCGCCAAGGCAGTCGCCCATGCCTTGCGCGCCCAGAATCAGGCACGCGGGCGCGAAGCCACAAAGATCCGCGAGGTCGTCAAGGTTGACCTTGGGAGGGTGGACTCGTTGGTCGAGACAATCGGCGAACTCGTCATTGTCGAGTCGATGGTATCGCACGCGCCGGAGATCCGCGACCTGCCCTCTCACCTCCGCAACTACCTTGGCCAGTTCGCCAAGATCACGCGTGAGCTGCAGGAAATCGGTATGCGCATGCGCATGGTGCCCGTCCGCGGCGAGTTCCAGAAGATGACCCGCTTAGTGCGCGACCTCGGGCGTAAGGCTGGCAAGGAGGTTCAGGTCGAGGTCCGAGGGGAAGGGACCGAAATGGATCGCAGCATGGTCGAACAGCTCGCGGATCCCCTGGTGCACTTGATCCGCAACTCCGTTGACCACGGCCTAGAGGCCCCCAGCGAACGGACGAGCAAGGGCAAGCCTCCGACGGGAACCATCTTGCTTTCTGCCGCACATGAAGGCGGCAGTATCGTGGTTGAAGTCCGCGACGATGGCCGTGGGATCAACCGTGAGGCGGTGCTGGAGAAGGCCGTAAGCAAGGGACTTGTCAAGTCGGGCGCCAAACTCAGCGACGCCGAGGTGTTCGACTTGATCTTTGCTCCCGGTTTCTCCACGGCGAAACAGGTTACCGAGATCTCCGGGCGCGGTGTCGGGATGGACGTAGTCAAGCGCAACATCGACGCCATGCGTGGACGTATCATCACCGAGTCAGTCCCGGGCAAGGGCACCACCTTCCGCCTCGTTCTACCGCTGACGCTGGCCATCATCGACGGCATGGTGATTCGCTGCGGAGAGGAGAGCTTCATCCTACCCACCCGGAGCATCATCGAATCCCTCCAACCGACCCAGGACATGCTCGCCACGTTGGCCGGCGACCGTGAGCTCATCGTCGTGCGGGGCGAGGCACTCCCCATGCTCCGTATGGCCCGTCTGCTCGACATACCGGACGGCGAAAACGACCCAACCCGCGCGCTGGTCGTGATCCTGGAGACGCTAACAGGCAGCATCGGCCTAGTCGTCGATGAGGTCCTGACACAGCAGCAGGTCGTCATCAAGAGCGTGGGCAGTGGGTTCATCCGCAGTAACATGTTCAGCGGTGCAGCCATTCTGTCCAACGGACGGGTGGGCCTCATCATCAACATCGAGGAGCTCGTCGCCATCGCGGGAATGGGCGGGCGCAGCACAACCCACCACCGTCGCATGGACGAGCCACCAGGGCGAGGCATCGCCGAGGCCTAGGCGAGGAGCAAAGAGGATCCACCATGGAATCAGAACGAGACGACAACCAGCCAGGAATGGGCGAAAACGAGGTCGGTCGCCGCTTGGCGGGCAAGTACATGACCTTCAAGCTCGCCAACGAGGAGTACGGCCTCGAGATCCTGCGGGTGCGCGAGATCATCGGCCTCATGGACATCACACGCGTCCCCAAGACGTGTGAGTTCATCCGCGGCGTCATCAACCTACGCGGCAAGGTCATCCCCGTCATCGATCTTCGACTCAAGTTCGCGATGCCACGCACAGAGGCAACGGATCAGACCGTCATCATCGTAGTCCAGTGTACCGCCCGCGATGACACGCTCACGATGGGGGTTCTGGTGGACGAGGTCCTCGAGGTCCTCAATATATCCGCCTCGCAGATCGAACCTCCACCTCGGTTCGGCGTCGGCTCACTCGACACCGACTTCGTGCTGGGCGTCGGCAAGGCGGACAAGCGCGTGATCTTCCTCCTGGACATCGCCAGGGTCCTCACCGCGGGTGAAGCGGCCGAGATCGGAGCTGCTTCCGGCCTCTGAGCGCGAGGACGGAAGCAAGCCTGCACCCTAAGTCGCGGCGCAGGAAGCCAACACGAAAGACAGCATCGCAACCCTTTGGAGCCCGCGACGCGGGCTCTGCACCGTGCCCCTGTCCCGGTGAGGCGACGGAGTCAGAGACTCCAGTCGCCGCCGGGGGGGGGGGAAACAGGAGAAACTGGACATGCTCGCGAACATGAAGACTGGAACCAAAATCTTCCTGGGGTTCGCCCTAGCCCTATTGACGTCCGTCGTCGTGGGCTGGAGCGGCCTCAGAGCCGTGTCACAATCCAACGAAAGCATCAACGACCTCGGCGGCACCAACCTCCCCGGCCTATACGGTCTGGGCGAGATCACGGAAGGCCAGGCGCGCGTCGGTTATGCCTTGAGAGGACTGGTCCTGTACCGGATCGCTAACCTCGACGGGGAATACCGGGCGGTCGAGCAAGGCCTGCGGCAGATCGACAACGGGCGTGAGTCCTACGAGCCGCTGGAGAAAACCCCAGAGGAACAGCGGGTCTGGCGTGAAGTTCAGCCCCTGATGGAGACCTGGAAGAGGACGGTCGAGGACCTCGTTGCTCGCAGCCGGGACCGCCAGCGGCTAGCATCGAGCGGTGCCTCGGCCGAGGCCCTGAAGCAGGCCGAAGACGCCCAGTGGGAGGCAACCGTGCGCTCGCGTGAGGCGCGCGCCCAGTCCGAAGCGAAGCTCCACGAGCTCCAGGAACTCAACGTCGCTGAAGGCAAGTCAGCCGTCAAGACTGCCGAGGAACAGGGTGAGCGTGACCGGTCGATGGTGATCGCTGTGCTGGTGATCAGTTTCGTTCTGCTGGCGCTGCTCGCGTTGTACCTAACCCGCAACATCGGCAACGCGATCCGACTGATCATCAAGGAGGCTGAGCAGCTCGCGAGCGCAGCCACCGAGGGCCGCCTCGCCACGCGCGGCGACACCTCACAACTTGCGCCCGAGTTCCGCCCGATTGTCAAGGGCTTCAACGATACCCTCGACTCGGTGACGCGCCCCCTCAACGTAGCGGCCGACTACATCGACCGCATCGCCAAGGGCAATATTCCGCCGAAAATCACGGACAAGTACAACGGCGATTTCAATGAGCTCAAGAACAACCTCAACCAGTGCGTCGAGGCCGTAAACCAGTTGGTCGCGGATGCCAACGGACTCGCCCAGGCTGCGATCGCCGGAGAGCTCAAGACTCGCGCAGACGCTTCCCGGCATCAGGGCGACTTCCGCAAGATCGTTGTGGGTTTCAATGAAACGCTCGACGCAACTATAAACCCCGTGATGGAAGCGACTCGCGTCCTGGAGGCCCTGGCCAACTACGACCTGCGAGTCCGCATGGAAGGCGAGTACCGGGGCGACCACGCGCGGATCAAGGTGGCGCTCAACAACACGGCGACGGCTCTGCACGACGCATTGGTCTCCGTGGCGGATGCCGTGGAACAGGTCTCCGGCGCAACCCGTCAGATTGCTGCGTCGAGCCAGTCGGTGGCGCAGGGCTCGTCGGAGCAGGCCAGTGCACTCGAGGAAACGTCCAGCTCCCTCGAAGAGATGAGCGGCATGACCAAGCAGAATGCCGACAATACGATCCAGGCCAAGACGCTGGCCCAGACCACGAAAGAAGCCGCGGAGAAGGGTGGCCATGCCATGGAGCGCATGACCGACGCCATGGAGAAGATCCAGGCGGCATCCGAAGGCACGTCGCAGATCATCAAAGACATCAATGACATCGCGTTCCAAACCAATCTGCTCGCGCTCAACGCCGCTGTGGAGGCGGCTCGAGCGGGCGAGGCAGGCCGCGGTTTTGCCGTGGTCGCCGAGGAGGTCCGCAACCTGGCTCTTCGCTCCAAGGAAGCTGCCAAGAAGACCGAGGACCTGATCAGAATGTCTGTGGGGCACGCCGAAAACGGTCGAGTGATCGCGGGCGAAGTCGCCACCAATCTGACAGAAATCGTGGGAGCAGCCGGCAAGGTCACCGACATCGTCGGCGAGATCGCGGTGGCGAGCCAGGAGCAGGCCCGTGGCATCGACCAGGTGAACAAGGCTGTGGCCGAGATGGACAAGGTAGTTCAGACTGCCGCGGCCAACGCCGAGGAATCGTCGAGCGCCGCCGAGGAGCTCTCGAGTCAAGCTGAGGAACTCGGAGTCCTCGTCGGCCGGTTCACACTGGCTCACAGCAGCAGGGCGCCTCAGCGTGGCGAAGCTCGCGCGCCACGCACCAAGTCGCTCTCGATTGCGCCGCAGGCGCGGCGTGGTCAAGCACAGTCCCGGTCCAAGCCCGGCAACGGCCGGGACAAGTCCACGATTCGCCTGTCACCCGAGGAACTGATTCCGCTCCAGGACGACCCCGATTTCAAGGACTTCTAGGGGCGACACTGCCCGGCGGCCACGCGCTCAGGAGCTCGCGCCTCCAAGCCCAGCTCCCTCGCACTGAGCACGGCGGCCGCCGCGGCCCCGCGACGCCCACGTGGCACGACCAAACCTGGAACGAGTAAATCGTGACCCCACTCCTCCTTCGTCGCTTCTCCGCAATCGCCTACGAGCAGGCCGGCATCCGTCTGCATGATGGCAAGGAGGCGCTCATCACTGCGCGCATTGCCAAACGCATGCGGGCACTGGGCATCGGCAGCGAAAGCGAGTACCTGGCGCGACTGGAGGCCGACCCGAGCGGGGACGAACTCGTCGGCTTTCTGGATGCCATCTCGACCAACTTCACCAGTTTCTTTCGCGAGTCGGACCACTTCGTAGAGCTGAGCCAGTTCCTGAGCGGGTGGCTCACGCGGGGCAAGACGCGGCTGCGGATTTGGTCGGCGGCGAGTTCGAGTGGACAGGAGCCGTACTCCATCGCCATCACCGTGGCGGAAGTCCTCGGTTCGCGGCAGATCGACTGGCGGATTCTGGCGACGGACATTTCTACCCGAGTCCTGGAGCAAGCAAAGGCTGGGGCCTACGACGAAATCGGCCTTCGCGGAGTACAGCACGCTCATCGCGCGAAGTACTTCGAGATGATCGAGCCCGATCGGCAGGGCCGGAGACGATGGCAGGTGAGCCCCGAGCTTCAAGCCCACGTCCTGTTCAAGCGGCTCAATCTAGCCGTTCCGCCGTATCCGATGAAAGGTCCGTTCGATGTCGTCTTCTGTCGCAACGTCATGATCTACTTCGATCAGGCGGTGCGGCAAGTCCTGGTGGACCAGATCGAGCGCCTCCTAGCGCCCGACGGGCTCCTCTGCATCGGACACTCGGAGACCCTGACCGGCGTGAAGACAGGACTGCGAATGCTCAAGCCATCGATCTACTCTCGCAGACTCAGCGCAGTCCCCGCCCGCGTCGGCGCCGCTACGCCCCCAAGGAGATAGGCATGGCCCAGAAGACGGTGGACATGTCCGAGCTCGTCACCTCCGCGGATCGTAGCGACGTTCTGGTTACCTACGCACTCGGCTCGTGCATCGCCGTCATCCTGTACGATCCCGTCCGCAAAGCCGGCGGGATGATCCACTACATGTTGCCACTGTCGACCACCAACGCCGCAAAGGCCCAGGTCAAACCCGCCATGTTCGCGGACACCGGGGTACCGCTCCTGTTCGAGCGGATGTACGCACTGGGAGCCGAGAAGAAGAACCTCGTCGTCAAGGTCGCCGGTGGAGGCCAGCTCTACGACGACCACGGGACGTTCGAGATTGGCAGGCGCAACTACACCGTCCTGCGCAAGATGCTCTGGAAGAACAACGTGCTGATTCACGCCGAGGATGTCGGCGGCGCAAAATCGCGCACGGTGCGCCTCTGGGTGGACACCGGAAGGGTCACGGTCGCCTCCCGAGGCGAGGAGATCGAGCTGTGATCGATTCTGGCGTTCTCTCCAGCCGTATACGCGCCCTCCCCACCCTGTCGAGCGCATTGGCGGAGCTCGACAGCGTCCTCGCGAAGCCTCAGGCCACCCTGGACGACGTCGAGCGTATCATTCGCCACGATCCAGCCCTGAGCGCCAACCTGTTGAGGGTCGTCAACTCGGGGCTGTACGCCCTGCCACGACGCGCCGACAGCATCCGCCAGGCTTGCCTGCTCATCGGACTGCGCAAGGTGCGACAGCTGGCTGTAACCTCTGCCCTAGCCACGGTCGTTCCGGCACGCCTGCCTGGCTACGAGGTGGACTCCGAAGGGTACTGGACCCACTCGGTGGCAGTAGCCCTGCTCAGCCTGGAGCTTTCGGCGCCCGTGGGAAGGCTCGACCCCGACCAAGCCTTCTTGGGTGGACTTCTGCACGATATTGGGAAGCTGGCGCTGGCGAGCTTCCTCGCCGAGGCGGGCTCCGAGGTCACACGCAGCCTCAACCAAGATAGGCGAAGCATGCTCGCCACCGAGCGGGCGCTATTCGGCACGGATCATGCGGCGGTCGGGGCAGACTTAGCGCAGCACTGGAAGCTCCCGGCCTTTGTTGGCCCCATTGCGCGCCTACACCACGAGCCGGACCTCGCCCAGGCCCTCGACGACAAGCGTTTGGTGGATCTGGTGCACGTGGCCGACGCCTTGGCCCATCTTCTCGGCTGCGGCTGTGACATCGGGGAGCTCGCTCGCCAGCCGTCCCCAGATAGCCTCGCGCGGCTCGGTCTACGCCAAAGGCAACTGGAGGCCGCGGCCAGTGCAGCCTGGGAGCGCATTGCCGACGCACGCAACGTTGGAGGTCGGAAGGAGATGGGCTGATGGCGTACGCAGTTCTGATTGTCGATGACTCGAAGACCGTTCGCTCCATGGTCAAGAAGACCCTCCAGCTGGCGGGGATTCCGGTACAGTCTTTGCACGAAGCGGGCAACGGTGCGGAAGCGCTCGCCATCATGCAGAAGCAGTGGGTCGACATCGTATTTGCCGACGTCCACATGCCCGAGATGAACGGCATCGAGATGATGGAGCACATGTCCCAGGACCACATACTGGTGAGCGTTCCGGTCGTCGTGGTATCGAGCGACCAGAACGCGGGTCACATTCGGCGTCTCGAGGAACTCGGGATTCGAGCCTACATCAAGAAACCGTTTCGACCCGAGACATTCCGCGATGTGGTGCAGGAGATCCTGGGAGAGCAAGGAGACAAGGGGACATGATCGATCCAACACCGCTCTTGAGCAGCGTTCTGCAGCGAGTCCTCGAAGAGGCCGCGTTCGTCTTCTCCGAACCCGGCAACGTAATCCCCACGTCCGGCGAGCGTTTGCGAGCTGAGCTCGCGTTCTCGGGTCAAGAACGAGGACGTCTGGTGCTCCACCTGCCGATGGACCTTGGGGTCGAGATAGCCGGCAACCTGCTGGGTACGGAGGCTTCGGATCGCGGCGCGCGCGAGAACGCCGCCGACGCGGTGGGAGAGATCGCCAACATGGTTTCCGGCGCGTTGATGGCCCAGTTGTTCGGCGAGAGCGGCGAATACGACCTCGGCACACCAGTTGTCCAACTAGTCACCGAAGACGGTCCAGAGACCCATGCCGGCGCGAGTGCGTTTTCCGTAACGTTCGTAACCGATGACGAACAGAGCATCATTGCTACGCTAGTGGTGGACTATTAGCATGGCCGTGCCGATTCGAGTGCTGTTAGTCGATGATTCAGCCATCGTGCGCCAGATTCTGCGGCGCGAGCTCGCGAAGGACCCAGAACTCGAGGTCGTGGGCGACGCCCCGGATCCCTTCGTCGCCCGAGACTTGATCGTCGAGCGTTCGCCCGACGTGGTGGTGCTGGATGTCGAAATGCCGCGGATGGACGGCATTACGTTCCTGCACAAGTTGATGCGCTACCGTCCCATGCCTGTCGTCATCGTGTCGTCGTTGACGCAGGCGGGCGGAGAGCTCGCGCTTGCGGCACTGGACGCCGGCGCCGTCGAGGTCATGTGCAAGCCCGGCGCCGCGTACACCGTGGGAGAGATGGCTGCGGACTTGGTCGAGCGAGTCAAAGCGGCCGCGCGCGTGGACGTCGGCAGGCGCTTGGCAACAAGGGATGCTACCCCACCTCGGCTGCCGAGCGCGCTGGCACGCACCACGCACCAGGTGGTGGCCGTGGGGGCCTCCACGGGAGGAACGATCGCCCTCGAACAGATCCTGCGGGTCTTGCCGCCCAACGCACCGGGCATCGTGATCACCCAACACATGCCGGCCCTGTTCACGAAGTCCTTCGCCGAGCGTCTGAACACCATGTGCGCGATCGACGTTCGTGAGGCATCAACCGGAGACTCGGTGGTCCCCGGGGTTGCCCTGATCGCTCCAGGTGACCAGCACATGGTGCTGCGACGTTCCGGTGCGCGCTACTTCGTCGAAGTGAAGACCGGTCCACTCGTGAACCGGCACCGTCCGAGCGTGGACGTCATGTTCCGTTCCGTGGCAAGAACTGCAGCGAAGAACGCCATCGGCATCATTTTGACCGGCATGGGTGCCGACGGGGCGCGCGGATTGCGGGAGATGAAGGAGGCGGGTGCCGCCACCATCGCGCAGGACGAGGCGACCTGCGTCGTCTGGGGAATGCCCAAGGTCGCAGTGGAGATGGGCGGAGCAGACGAGGTGCTGCCGCTCGGGCTCATCGCGCAGCGTGCCCTGGCTCTCGCCGCCCAACGTGACGAACGTGATTCCAGGCCGCTTCGGTCCGCGGGGGGGAACTAGCCGGTGACCCGCTGCGGCAATCGTGCGGCGCGACGACCTCGCGAATCTTACCCGGTCTGGGCACACCCTGCGGCTGTGCTTCGGCGTGGGCATGAAAGATCAGCACCGACACCCGGGCACACGCGCGCACACGCCACACAAGAACTCGACGTCTCCTCAGCGAAGGCGGCGACGGAGCTAAACGCAGGCGTTGGACTGCCGTCATTCGTGGACGTGCGAAGCCCGGGTACCG
>CAYRKE010000074.1:12889-33072 GCA_964424695.1 uncultured Polyangiaceae bacterium | reverse complement strand
CGCAGGAGCGCCGGATGGACGAGGCTCTCGTAGTAGCGGGGATAGTCCATGCTGGAGAACTGGAGCTCTCCGTCGATGAGCCACTGACTCTGCGACTGCGCGGTCGTGATCTCGAGTCGATGGAACCTGTCACTCAAGGCGTACACGGGAGTGGCTTCGAGGGAGGTGTGCAGTCCGCGGGTGGAGGTTCTCGCGCCGAAGGCGAAGAGCCCGACGCAGGCCAGTATTCCCAGGACCGCGACGCGCCGTTCCCCCATCGATCCCGCTCCGGCACGTCCGTAGAGACCCTGGGTGAGACGTTCCGAGACGCTGGCTGCCGCAGTCATGGCCAAGCCGAGTAGAGGCAGCGACCGCTCGAATCCGATCCGCCCCAGCAGCGCAGCGGCGAGCCCGAAGACCACCACCGCACCGAGGATCCTTTCGGGCTTGAGCCACAGGGGTACCACGCCGAGCGATAGGCTCGGCGTGCCGAAGTCCCACCAAGCCATCATCAGGGACCCCCCGAGCAGGGCTCCAACGACCGGGAGCCAGACGTGGGTTACCGCCAGCTCGACGAGGCCGCCGCCGAGCGCCTCGCGGAAGAGTAGGGGAGAGAGAGCGACACCAAGCCCCGTCAGCCGCAGGGCAGTGGCCGATCTTCCAATTCGGAGCCCGCCATGTCGACGCAGCCAGAATCGGGCAGCCAGGGTGAGCAGCGTCACCTCGGTCAGCACCGGCATCATGCTCAGTCGAGGCAGCAGCGGCGAGGTTGCGACGGTGAGGCGCCCAAACTCGTGGGCCGCGGCGAGCCAAAGGCCTGCGAACCAGAGCCAACTGCGGGCGAGATCCGCCACGAAGCGCTGGAGGCCCTCCTCAGTGGTGGTCGCATCACGGTCGTTCACTTGCCGCCGCTATAGATCCCGCCGCCGCGGAAGCCACCGGAGGAACCCACTCGCGTGCCGAGACCGAAAACGGTGGCTCCCGCGCCTCCGCCGTCGTCGTCATCGACCATGGCGGCAATGGCGCACAAGATCAGGACAACGAAGACGATCCCTATGGCGCGGCCACCCCAACCGCCCGAGGACTCGTCGGAGTCACCAGGGCCTGCAACGACGGAACCGGGACCGTTCACAGGGAGCGAGAAGATCTGGGCAATGACTGGCCAAGGCATGGGCATCGAGTGGCTCCACTTGACCTCTCCCGGATACTCCTCTCGCGTGAGCACTTCGCGACCCGAGGCGTAGTCTGAGGAGCGAGTGACTTCACCCACCGTGCACTTCCAGTAGACCTCACCGAGGACATAGTCGACGCGCACCTCGTTTCGGTTGCGCAGGGCGAAGTGCCGGCCATTGAACTTGACGGCGGAGGCCGAGCTGAGTTGGCGAACGTCGGCGAGATTGACGACGGTCGCCCAGCTCCATCCCGTCTCGGGATCCTTGACCAACCAGTGATACCCGCTCGCCGCGCACCAGAGCAGGTACTCCTCCCAGGTGTAACGCTCGCCCTCGAACGTCGTGCTGCGCCGGAGGTAGGCGATGCAGACATAATCGTCGTCACGATAGGTCCCCTTCGACCCGATGGGGATGTCTGGGCTCGCCAGCGCCCGTTCCTGCTGGGAGATCACCCGTGCTGTCGCGATCTCCGAGAGCGCGCCGCAATACGGGCACCCCACTCGATCGACGCGGTCGCCGCTGAGCTTGGGAATGTCGCCCCCGCAGTTTGGACATTTCAGCTGCTCGGTGCGGACCTTGTGAATGCTGCGTGGCCCGAGCTGGGTGACCTTCAACTCGGGTTCCAGAAAAGCCCAGCCGACGAAGACCTCAGGAGACCGGCGTCCGTCGGCGTAGTCCAACGTCGCGAAGGCCCACTGGGGGCCGAAGGCATCGGCGTAATATCTCACGAACCCGGGCGGCTCAGCGTCGGGAAGCTCCCCCTCGGCGGAGACCACGCGAGCGGAGCGGAGCTCCCCGATGCGGAAGTGACCGGCGCTCCCGAGCTGAACGCCCTGTTCTAGCCTAAGGGTCTGAAAGTGAGGGATCGGTACAGCTTCGAGTTTCTCCGTCGCGTACCAGCGCCCCTCGGCGTACGCGAGCCAGCCCCAGCGCTGTCCATGGTCGAAAGCGACGTAGTACTCGTCCCAGGGGCCCTGGCCATAGTCGAGCTGCACGCGTCCGAAGACCGAGAAGGGGCGCCCCCGCAGGGTTCCCTCGTCGCCAATGGCGATGAGCGATGGCGTGTTGGCAAGATCCGCAACTCGACCAAGGTTTTGCAGCCCGCGATCGGTCCTCGCCACGGTGGCGCGGCAATAGTCGCAGACCTTCGCCATTGACGAGCCGAGGCCAAACTCGATAGGAGCTCCACAGCTTGGACAGGTTCCTTGTGCGACTGCCATGGTGAACCGAGGCGCGACGGGCGCCGGAGGTCACTCTAGCAAGAACTGCCCTTGAACAGCCAGGTCGGGAGCATGTTCCGTCCGGCCGCTTAGTGGGGGTGCGCTATCCCCCTTTGGATTCAGACAGGGCTTCGTCGACCAGGGCACGAAGCTCGTCGCGCTTGGGGTCCGGTGGAGCGGCTTGCTTGGGCCGGCTGGCAACGAGTTCTGCGGCAACGTCTTCCAGGCTGTTGTAGCCGTCGAGTGGGTCGCGCTCCTTGCGGTGCTTCCGCACCCCCAGCACACGGAGGAGCCAGGGGGTTGGCTCGCTGATTCTGAAGTGACCCTCTGCCAGCGTCGCGGGGTGCTCCTGGAGTGCGCGCACGAGCTCCTTGTTTGGCTCGACCCAGCCTCGGGCCTCGTCGAAGAGCTCGCGCTGCGTCACACCGAGCTCTCGGGAGGCCAGCTTGCCTTCGTAGCCGCCATGCGCTGTGAAGAGCGCGAAAGCCATGGCGAGCTCGCCGACGCCAAGGCTCGTGACCCGCTGGACTGATGGCCCTCCGCAGCTCTTGGCGTAGATATAGGCTCCATTCATCATCAGGCTTCCGAAGCCCAGCGCGACGGCAACCAGGTCGTTGGTCACTTCGACGGGATTCTCGATGGTCTGCCCCTCGACCAGCGTTTCGAGCAGAAACACGTTGGCGAGTGCCCTCGCTACCGAGGCGGTGAGCGCCACCGAATGTCGCAGTTCGAGCGGATCGAACTGCAGCACCCAACCATCGCCGCTGGGGTTCTCCGTGAGGCGCTGCAGGCCCTTTGGCGTTCCAGCGCTGGGGGCGCAGCATCCGCCAGTGCTGCAGCTGCCACCGGTGCTGCAGTCAGCGCCATCGCCTCCGTCGTCGGGTCGCAGCAGTCGCGTTTGGATCGGGATGTCGTCCATCCCAGCGTGCGCCTGCATTCGCTCCACGAGTCGCTTCACGGAGGGTTCATCCCCACGAAAGGGATCCGGGAAGGACTTCGCATTCGGGAGTACCATCGGGCGCTTGCCCAGGTCGTTGCCGAGGCGCACCAGGAGCTGGCCGTACCGCTGCACGATGTCACGCAGAGCGTCTTCGCTAGGGAGCTGCATGAGCGGTAGTCTTGCAGAGCGCGCGTCGCTCTGCCTACCAATACTGGCTTCGGCGCTCCCGTTCTAGCTCAGCGAGTCGTGTCACGACGCCCCGCGCAACGATTTCCAGCACCTGAACCATGACTGCCCGCGCCTGGCTCGGAGAACCACCGTAGGAGAGGCGGCTTTTCGCGCTTTTTCCCCGCGGCAACTGCCCGAGCATCGCGCAATCGACGCGGAGCACCCCGTCCTTCAGCGTGAGCTTGAGCTCGGTCACCGTTACGCGGTACTCGATGCGGGCACCAGCTCCGGCCCCCCAGTCGGCTGTCCGAGCCGCTCGGGCGAGGGCGCGCTTGAGGTGCTGCGCAAGGAACTTGCCATACGGTACTCCTGGCGGGAGCTTGAGTTGGTCGAGCTTGACAGTGGGGCGCCCCAAGTCCGCGAGGGCTTCTCCAGCAGGCTCGGGGGGGCTGGCGTCGACACCCGTTGGGTCGTCGTCAGTGGAGGGGCTTGCCGACCCCACCCGAACGGCGAACAACGACGCCAGGAGGAGCAGCGGGGCGATGGCACCGTGCGGATGGCCAGAAAAGGGGCTTCGCGCCGCCATGCGGCGACGCTACTCACCGCGCCGCCGAGGGCCAAGTTCTTGGCATGCGACACACCCCTCAAGGGCCTACGGGTGGTGACAATTCGGAACGCCTGAGCGCAGCCGCCTGTCCCGTTAGCCGTTCGCTGGGGCCGCGGCCGAACTGGGCTCGGTTCTTCGCTTCGACCACGGTTTGGGTTCCAGGTCGCGCGTGAGCTCTGCCAACACCTCGACGGGATGCCGGAGTCGGTCTCCGTCGAATCGCTTGACCTGACTTCGGCACGAGTACCCGGCTGTCAGGGTGCGTCGACGGGCTTCGGGATCGGACGGTAGCTGCTGCTTCCAGCTCGATTCGTAGATGGCTCGCGATTCGTCCCGATGGTGCGCCTCGTGCCCGAACATGCCGCACATGCCGCAACAGCCGGCGCTCGGCGTGCGAAGCTCCAGTCCAAAGGTTGCGAAGACTCTCTTCCACTGCGTTTGGGACGCAGGAGCAGCCGTCTGCTCGGTGCAGTGGGGCATCAGGGTGTACTCCCGTTCCTCGGGCGGCTCGTAGCCTGCCAGTTCCAGTAGTTCGCTCAGGGTTTGGCGCTCCGAGGCGAGCCACTCTTGGAGGAGCATGATCTCCACGGGCCGCTCAGCCCCCAGCGCATGGGGGTATTCGTCCCGATACGTCAAGGTGACCGCCGGATCGACTCCGACCAGGGGCATGCCTAGCGCCGCTGCGCGTTGCAGGAAGTCGGCGTTCCGCGCTGCGGTACGCCGGAATGCTGCCAAGAAACCCTTGACGTGGAGTGCCTTCCCGTTTGCCCGGATCGGGAGCAAGGTGGGGCTGAATCCGAGTCGCGACAGGAAGTCGTAGAGCGCCAACACGACCTCAGCGTCGTAGTAGGTGGTGAAGGCGTCTTGAACGATCAGGACCGAGCGACTGCGCTCCTTTTCGCTCAGGGATTCGAGGTAGTGCCAGTCGAAAGGTAGTGCGTCGCGCTTCTCCAGTCCGCGTTCGACCGTGAGTTCGCTCAGCAGCGGCGTGTCGACGATGCCGATCACCTTCCGCATCACCAGTTCGAACCAACGCAGGGACACGATCCAGTTGAACAGGCGTGGGAGAAGGGCCATCCAGCCCACGACAAACTCGAGAGCCGCCACGAAGTAGTCCCGGATCGGACGCAGGTAGCGCCGGTGATAGAGCTGCAGAAACTCGCTCTTGAGCTGGGGAACGTCGACTTTCACCGGGCATTGCGTTGCGCAAGCCTTACAGGCGAGGCAGCCGTCCATGGCTTCGTATACCTCGTGAGAGAAGTCGTATTCTCCGGCAGCGCGGCTCATCGCGCCCACCACCAGGTCGTCGATGCGCGTCTCCGTATGCTCGATCTCGTGCGCGGCGTCCTGGCCCTTGGCGCCGAGGAGCCGAAGCCACTCGCGCATCATGACGGCGCGCCCCTTGGGCGAGTGGATTCGGTCCCGAGTCGCTTTCGACGAGGGGCACATTACAGAGTCCGCGTCGTAGTTGAAGCAGGCCCCGTTGCCGTTGCAGTTCACGCTCATGGCATACCGGTCCAGGCTTCGCTCGGGGATCTGTCCGTCGAATTGCCCGCGCTTGTCGTCGTCGACGTTGACGAGATCCTGCACCCTGCCCGACGGCGCCGCGAGCTTCCCTGGATTCAGCTGGTTGTGCGGATCGAAGGCTGCCTTGATCCGGCACAGGTCCCCGAAGAGCTCCTCGCCGAAGAACACGGGGCTATACTCGCTGCGGAACCCTTTGCCATGCTCGGCCCACATGAGCCCGCCGTAGCTCTTCACTAGCTCAACGACACGGTCCGAAATGTCCCGCAGCAAGCGCGCGTCAGCGGGATTCTTGAGATCCAGCGCAGGGCGAACATGCAGGCAACCCACGTCGACATGTCCGAACATTCCATACTCGACTCCAGCATCGTCCAGTAGCCTGCGGAACGCCTTGGTATACTCGGCGAGCCGTTCCGGGGGGACCGCCGTGTCTTCGACGAAGGCAACCGGGCGTCGCTTGCCCGGCAGGCTGGCCAGGAGCCCCACGCCCTTCTTTCGGAGCTCCCACAGGGCTTTGGCGTCAATCGGGTCGAAGACCGCGGCGAACCCTATCGCGTGACCCGGCTTGCCCCGCTCGGCGTCGAGCGCACAGGTCAAGGCGTTGGCTTGGGCCTCGACGGCTTCTCGGTCATTTCCCTCGAACTCCACCAGATTGAGCGCTCTGGTGTGCTGCCCCTCCGCATCCACCAGCAGGTGCCCGACGCTGTGCCAGATGATGTCGCTTCGTGCCAGCGTGAGGATGCGCTCGTCGATGGTCTCGATCGCGCCAGGGTTAGTGCGTACCAAGAGCTCGGCGTCTGCGAGTGCGTCGTCGAACGTGGCATAGCGGATCGCCACCAGCCGCTTGACCTTGGGGATCGGGAGCACTTTGAGCTTGGCCTCGGTGATCCAGGTCAGCGTTCCCTCGGAGCCTGCGATGATCGCGCTGAGGTCGAACCGGCCGTCTTCTCGCCGCACATGCGCCAAGTCGTAGCCGGTGAGGTGGCGAGGTAGCTTGGGGAACTGCTTCGCGATGAGTGCCGCCTTCTGGGTCGCGACCTCGTCAACGACGCGCACTGCGGCTCCCAGGCGGTCGGGCCGCGATTTGAGCTCCTCGAGCTCCTCGGTCGAGACTGGATGGGTCGTCCACGCCGTACCGTCAGTGAGCACGACACCCAGCTCGAGCACGTGCTGGCTCGTCTTCCCATAGATGCGCGATCCTTTTCCGCAGGCATCCGTCGATATCATTCCGCCGATCGTTGCCCGATTGCTGGGAGACAGCGTTGGCGCGAAGAAGAGGCCGTGGGGAGCGAGATAGCGGTTGAGCTGATCGAGCACGACCCCAGGTTGGACGCGCACCCAGCCCTCAGCAGCGTTGAGCTCGAGGATCTGGTTCATGTGCTTCGATGTATCGACTACGATCCCGCGCGTCAGCGATTGTCCGTTCGTGCCCGTGCCGCCGCCGCGGGGCGAGAGACAGACGCTGTGAAAGCGGGGACCTGCAGCGAGCCGGGCGATCTGGGCAATGTCGTCTGCGTTCTGTGGGAAGAGCACGGCAGCGGGCAGGAGCTGGTAGACGCTGTTGTCCGTAGCCTGCACGAGGCGCGACGCATAGTCGCGACGGATCTCTCCCGCATAACTCGAGGCCCGCAGAGCCTCGAGGAAATGGCGGTATGTGGGGCTTATGCCGGGCTCGGAGTCGAGGCGGGGCAACATAGTAAACTCCCGTGAAAGGGCCGTCCTAGTAGAGGATTCTCGTCTTGATGCTGGTGTCCAGAGCGGCAACCGCCGCCTTGACTTCTTCAGAAAGGCTTCGGTCGAGGTCCATGACGAGATAGCCGACGTTGGGATCCGTGGCGAGGATCTGGCTTTCGATGTTCGCCTTCACGTCACTGACGATCCTGTTGATGGCGCTGAGCACCCCGGGCACGTTGCGGTGGGTATTCAGAATGCGGTGTCGTCCGAGCAGGGGCGGCGGTTCGACTTGGGGGAAATTGACCGCGCCGGTGGTGCCACCGGTGTTCACGTACTTGATGAGGGCGCTGGCCACTTCACGGCCGATCGCCTCCTGCGCTTCCTCAGTCGAGCCACCGATGTGCGGGGTGAGTAGGACGTTGGGCAGTCCTTGAAGTTCACTCTGGAATGGGTCTCCGGAGCCCTTGGGTTCCTTCGGGAATACGTCGGCGGCAGCTCCGGCCAGGTGTCCCCCGCGCAGGGCGTCGGCGAGCGCCCCGAGCTCGACGATGGAGCCTCTCGCCAGATTGAGCAGGCAGGCGCCCGGCTTCATGTGGGCGATGGCTGCGGCGTTCATCATGTTGCGCGTGAGCTCGGTGTCCGGTACGTGCAGCGTGACGAAGTCCGAGTCGGCGAGGAGCTCCTCGAGCGAATTGGTGCTCCGGTTGTTCCCCATGGGGAGCTTCGGCGCGATATCATAGTAGATGACGCGCATTCCGAGGGCCTCCGCCAGGACACCGACCTGCGTGCCGATGTGCCCATACCCCACGATCCCCAGGGTCTTGCCTCGGATCTCGTGCGATCCGCTCGCGACCTTCTTCCAAACGCCCTGCGCCATCTCGCGCGTGCGATCCCCGAGCTGGCGGCTCAGCAGTATGATCTCTGCGATCACCAGCTCGGCAACGCTGCGGGTGTTGCTGAACGGCGCATTGAAGACGGGGATCCCTCGCCGATTGGCGGCGACGAGGTCCACTTGATTGGTGCCGATGCAGAAACAGCCCACCGCGAGAAGGCGTCGGGCGTTCTCGAGTGCTTCTGCAGTGACCTCTGTCTTGCTCCGAATCCCGAGGAGGTGAACGTCAGCGATACGGCTGGAGAGCTCGTCCGGAGAAAGGGCGGCAGAACGGATCTCCAGTCGGAATCCCTCCTGCTCGACGAGGCGGCCGGCACTCGTATGGATGTTCTCCAGGAGCAGGACTTCGATGCGGTTCTTGGGGAAGGAGGTTTCGGGAAAGCCGTCTGTGTGAATCATCGGTCGAAATAGCCCGGCGCGGGTGAGCAGAGCGCGCCTGCGGCGGAGCCTAGAGCGACCAACGGCTCGACGGAAGGTGAACCGCGACTTTTCGACCAGCGAGCGCGGTCAGCAGGGTGACCTTGACGTGAGCGAGACGGGCTTCCCCAAAGGCTACGCAGAACCGCCGAGCGGCCAGGCGGCTGCTCGGTGGAATAGGTACGCCGCAGGTAGCTTTACGCCCGACCGTTCCGGTTCTAGTACGTTGCCACGGAGCCCGTCAGATCCCGTGGCGGTCTCCGGCTCTCCAATCGGTCCTGCCCTGTCGCACACGGCAGGTCGACGGTGCCAGCCCACGGCGCATCGACCAAAAACCGAGCTCTTGCGGCGGCTGCCCAAGGGGCTCGAGCGAGGCAAACATGGCCCATCGTTCACTGGATTCCTTCTCGACGCGAACTGTCCTTGGGGTGGCTGGTGACGCCCACACTTACTTCAGCTTACCCAAGCTCGCTTCGTCCCTCGGATTCGAGCTCCAGGCGTTGCCATTTTCGCTGCGGATCCTGCTGGAGAATCTCCTGCGGTGCGAGGACGGCAAGGCCGTGAGCCGCCAGGATATCGAGGCGCTTGCGGCCTGGGACCCCAGAGCGAAGCCTCACACGGAGATCGCGATGCATCCAGCTCGCGTCGTGCTCCAGGATTTCACCGGAGTTCCAGCCGTCGTCGATCTGGCTGCGATGCGGGACGCCATGGAGGCCATGGGCGGTGATCCCCAGAGGATCAACCCACTGTTTCCCTCGGAGCTCGTCATCGACCACTCGGTTCAGGTGGACGCCTTCGGAAGCCCGTCGGCGCAGCAGGAGAACGCCGAGCGGGAGTACGAACGGAACGAGGAGCGCTACAAGCTGCTGCGTTGGGCACAGACTGCCTATGAGAACTTCCGCGTGATCCCACCGGCCACGGGTATCGTCCATCAGGTGAACCTGGAGCACCTCGCTCGGGTCGTCTTCCTTGCGGACGGTCTCGCGTATCCCGACACCGTCGTCGGCACCGATAGCCACACCACGATGATCAACGGGATTGGCGCACTCGGCTGGGGCGTAGGGGGAATCGAGGCAGAAGCAGCCATGCTGGGACAGCCCATCAATCTGCTCGTGCCGCAGGTCATCGGTTTCAAGCTTCACGGAGCGTTGCCTGTTGGAGCGACGGCGACCGACCTCGTCCTCACCGTGGTGCGCATGCTCCGCGACAAGGGGGTCGTAGGCAAGTTCGTCGAGTTCTACGGCGACGCGCTGGCGGGATTGTCCCTCGCCAATCGCGCCACCATCAGCAACATGAGCCCGGAGTTTGGCTCGACTTGCGCCATCTTTCCCATCGATGACGAGACGCTCAACTACCTGCGGCTCACGGGGCGGAGCGAGCAGCACGTCCGGCTTGTCGAGGAGTACGCGAGAGCCCAGGGGCTGTTCCGAATCGCTGGCGCGCGAGAGCCGCGCTTCAGCGACACTCTCGAGCTGGATTTGTCGAAAGTGGTCCCCACGCTCGCTGGTCCTAGGCGCCCGCACGATCGCGTGGAGCTCTCCAATGCCAAGGCGGCATGGATGAAGCACATGGTCGAGCTTCGAGGTGGCAGCGCGACCAAGTCCGTGGCGGTATCCTTGGGCGACGAGCGGTTTGAGCTTCGCGATGGGTCGGTCGTCATCGCCGCCATCACGTCTTGCACCAACACCTCGAATCCGTCGGTGATGTTGGCCGCAGGTCTTCTGGCGAGGAACGCAGTTGCCAAAGGGCTAGCCGTCAAGCCTTGGGTGAAGACTAGCCTGGCACCTGGGTCGAAAGTGGTCACTCGGTACCTCGAGAGCGCAGGTCTCCTCAACGCTCTAGAGGCACTTCGTTTTCACGTCGTGGGCTATGGCTGCACGACGTGCATCGGGAACAGCGGGCCGCTGCCCGACCAGGTGGCGACTGCCATCCATGAGGGGGCGCTCGTGGCGGTCAGCGTTCTCAGCGGGAATCGCAACTTCGAGGGTCGTATCAGCCCGGACACGCGAGCCAACTACCTCGCGAGCCCACCGCTCGTCGTCGCCTATGCGCTCGCGGGCCGTATCGACATCGACTTTGACACGGAGCCCGTAGGCTTCGACTCCGAGAAGAAGGCGGTGTACCTGCGGGACATCTGGCCCGCGCCTGAGGAGGTTGCCCGGGCCGTGGCTGAGCACGTCAGCGCCGAGATGTTTACGAAGGAGTACGCCTCGGCGTCGATGGGGGATGCGCGTTGGCAGTCATTGCCGATTCCTGCCGGTGCGCGGTTCGCGTGGGAACCCGACAGCACCTACGTACGTCGCCCCACGTTTTTCGACAGCGTTCCCGTCGAGCCTCCCGCGCTCGCCGATATCGCGGGGGCGCGCGTTCTGGCGGTGCTCGGCGATACCGTCACCACCGACCACATCTCCCCCGCGGGCAGTATCGCAAAGACATCGCCGGCAGCGAAGTACCTGATGGAGCGTGGCGTCGAGCCCAAGGACTTCAACTCGTACGGCTCCCGGCGCGGCAACCACGAGGTCATGGTGCGCGGCACTTTCGCCAACGTGCGTCTCAGGAACCAGTTGGCTCCTGGCACCGAGGGCGGATGCACGACGCATCTTCCGAGCGGGGAAGTCTCCACCATCTTTGAGGCATCGGAGCGCTACGCTGCCGAGGGTGTCCCGCTACTGGTGTTGGCCGGAAAGGAGTATGGGTCAGGGTCGTCTCGCGACTGGGCCGCAAAGGGTACGCGAATGCTCGGGGTGAGGGGGGTCATCGCTGAGTCGTACGAGCGAATCCATCGAAGCAACCTCATCGGGATGGGCGTCCTTCCGCTGCAGTTCCCGGAAGGGGCGTCATTGCAGAGGCTTGGGCTGACCGGCCACGAACGCTACGCGATTTCCGGCATCGCGCTCGGTTTGCGTCCCGGGGGCACTGTCCGCGTCGAAGCCACGCGCGACGACGGTGGCGGTGCGTCTTTCGATGCTCTGGTGAGAATCGACACCGCAGTCGAGCTCGACTACTACCGTCACGGAGGGATCCTCCAATATGTGCTGCGGCAGCTGATGGCCGAAGCCTGAGTCTAGAGCACCAATCGCTTCGCCACGACCGTCGTGGGGGCCTCAGGACGGGTTGCCCAGAACGCCCCGCACGATTTGGTAACCGATGCTCAGCGCCAGATCATTGCCGCCGACCGGGTTGCTGGGGACGTCTCGAGTGACGCCGAGGTGCGTGTCCCCAGCCGGGGAACCCGGGGCTGCTTCTGTGCCCGGGCGGCTTTCCGCGGCCGCGTCGGGGCCAGCCTCCCCCGTTAAGTGGTTCTCGAGATCACTCTCCCGAATGACTCCGAAGCTTCGATCGGGAAGGTATGATGCGTCCACGAGTACGTCCGGGGTGATCCCTCGGGCCTGAATGGCGAAACCAGCAGGCGTGTAGTAGCGCATCGTTGTGATCTTGAGTCCGTCACCGCCTGGAAGGTCGATGATGCTCTGCACCGAGCCCTTGCCGAACGTCCGCGCCCCGACGATGGTGGCCCGGCGCTGATCTTGGAGTGCCCCAGCTACGAGTTCTGCGGCACTGGCGCTGTACTCGTTGACGAGCACTACGACAGGCCCGGTTCGGAAGGCCCCATGCACCGTTGCTACGACCTCATTGATCACGATGCCGCGGTGGCGAGTCGTGTAGATCACGCCACCCGTGAGGAACTCGTCAGCGATCGCGACTGCTTCGTCCACGAGGCCACCCGGATTGCTGCGTAGGTCGAGAACGATACCGGTAAGCTCGTGACCCAGTTGGCGTCTGAGCAGAGCCACCCCGCCGACGAGCTCCTCGTGACTTCCCTCCTGAAAGGCTTTGATCCGCACGTAAGCGACATCGCCTTCGAGGCGCTTCACGGCCACGCTCGCGACCTCGATGATTTCGCGGGTCAGCTCGAAGTACAGGAGCGCGTCGCTCCCGGCGCGCCGGACGGTGAGCATGACTTTGCTGCCAGGTTCACCTCGCATGATCCGTACCAGCTCTTGGGCGCTGTGCCCGGACACGGGCAGCCGATCAATCGCGATGATGTGATCTCCTGGCAAGATGCCAGCGCGCGCTGCTGGAGAGCCCTCGATCGGTGCGATCACGGTGACGTGGTCCGCCTGGAAATCGACCTCCACTCCCACTCCCCCGAATCGTCCCTGAGTGTCGCCCCGGAAGATGGCGTAGTCTGCTTTCGGCAGATACGCGGAGTGCGGATCGAGCTCACTCACCATGCCCTTGATGGCTCCCTCCAGGAGGCGCGAGCGTTCGACGGGTTCGACGTACTCTCGCTCCACCAAGGTCAGCACTCGAGCCAGCTGATCGAGGACTTCGTAGGGGGAATGCTTAGACTCATCCGCGCTCGTGCTTGAAGTGACGAGCAGCCGCGCCAAGACGACACCGGTGATGACCAGGCGCGTTAAGAGGATGCGGGCAGCGAGCGTTCGTGAGGTCACCTGCCAAAGACCCATTGGGCGCGCGAGAAGGGTTTTCATGGAGTGCCTCAAGGGATGATGTTTTTGCTGGATTTGGGCGAGGCCCATTGGCCTATTCCCGGGTGGATCCAAGTTTCTGGTTTGATTTGAGAAACTTGTCCATGTAAACATACTGGCTCTCAGCCGGGTGAGTGCCCGTGCCAAACTTCAGGACAGGGCGAAGTGGAAAACGGACCCAATAAGAGCGGTAGCGACAAGCGTAAGCAAAGTTTGTACTTCCCTGAAGCGATGCTCCAGGAGATCAAGGACGAGGCTGCTCGCCTCGACAGATCTCTGTCTTGGGTAGTGCAGCGGGCTTGGAAGCTTGCGCGTCTCGAGGTTAAGAAGATCCCCAGCGTCAACGACGTTCCTGACGACGACGACGCTGGCGCCTCCGAGTAGTTCAAGGAGCGTTTCCGCGGGGTAGATGTGCGCCAGGCTCGCTGACGCCATCTTCCTCAGTTGACGCTCTGCGGGCTGCTGGGGGGGCAAGACGGGCAGCTATAGCTGCAAAACTAGGGCGTCCCCACGCCATCTAGCGACGTTCGTGTCCCAATGGGCACACGACCAGGCAAGTGCCCCGTCAGAATCCTGACGGTGGCCTACTGTGACGTGCATAGCCAATTGGGAAGTCGGGCCCGAGTGGTTCCAAAGGCACTCCCTATGGGGTGTGTCTAGGTGGTTCTTGTGACCATGTATGATACTGCTTGGGCACTTGGCTCTGAGAGCCAGTGATGACGTCCGGGAGTGGTGGGTTCAGGTGGGCCCCCCGGTTTCCAATGCAATCTCTGGGATTGTCCCATCCCAACGAACCGTCCGCGACGTGGTGGAAGCTTTGTATGTGGCGGCGTCGTTCGAGCGATGGCAGGAGCCCGTCGTGGGGTGCGGCTCCTGCGATGCGAGATGGGGGAAGGTGCGGCTCCTCTGATCATTCGGGGGTCGAGCCCGGATGAGGGGGCCGGGTTCGGATTGACTGGGGCAGGCGCGACGCACCCGAGTTTGCTGTGAGAAGGCTTCCTGGGTCTTCAGCGGAGGGGCGTGCGAATGCGTTCGCCGCGGAGTCTGCTCGTGTGGTTGGCGTGTAGCGCCGCGTGTGCGCGGGTGTTCGCGAACGCCGCGCGCCGCTGTGTCCGTTGGTGTGGGTGAGGTACCCATCCAGGGGAGAGGGGTCGCTCCACGCCTCGATGAGCCGCTAGGCGTCGGGCTCTGCTCCAGACGTGACGCCCGTGGAGCACTTGGCCATAATGCTCAACCGTGGCATGTGGCGGCACGCTGCAGTCGCAGAAAGGCTCACGGTTCCAAACCTTGGCAATCGACCCTGGCACGACGGCGCAGCTCCTCGCGCTCTTGGCGCACGATCTCCGCAACCCGTTGTCAGCTCTGCATTCCAACGTTGGGTATCTGACGGCGATGCTGAGCGGGGTGGATCAGGACATCGTCGAGGCTCTCGCCGATGCGCGCGTCTCGTGCGACAGCCTGGTCACGATCATCGACAATCTCGAGCTTCTGGGGCGGGTTCTAGGTGACGTTCCTGCACCGGGAAAGACCAAGCTCGCTCTCGCGCCGGTCGTCGAAGCCGTTGTTCAACACCACCGCAGCCTTGCCCAGAGCCACGGAACCAGCATCGAGCTTGCCGCTGTCGACAGCGGCATTCAGGTCGAATCCAACCGCGAAATGTTGGGGAGGGCACTCGGAAATCTCATCTGCAACGCGATTCAGTATTCGCCGACGGGCTGCGCCGTCATCGTCAAGGCGACCACCACTGCGGGGGCCTGCGTCGTATCGGTTAGCGACCGCGGCCCGGCGTTTGACCAATCGCTTGGAGATCTTGCCTTCACGGCCGCCGGGCAGGCAGAGCTGAAGAGCGCGTCCGGTGGACGCTACGGGCGAGGGTTGGGGCTTTTCGCGGCACAGGTCGCGGCCACTGCGGCCGGCGCAACCGTGCGAGCGCGAGGCATCCGTTCCGAAGGTGCGGTGTTCGAGCTGCAGCTCTCCCTGAATGGTGGCTGAGCACTGCCCAGCGAACAGGCTTCAGCGCTTCTTGAACGGAGGTGCCACGTACCACTGGGTCGGGGCAGTTCCGCGTCGGCGCGGAGCCAGCGGACTGATCGGTGTTCCGACTAAGGTTGGACGATGGCGACTCGGTCTGGATCCCGATAGATGATCTTGCCCGTTTCTCCAGGACATCCCCAGCATGTGCTGAAGTGGG
The DNA here is from genome assembly GCA_964424695.1 of uncultured Polyangiaceae bacterium. GTDB lineage: Bacteria > Myxococcota_A > Polyangia > Polyangiales > Polyangiaceae > JAEWRL01. The sequence continues at coordinate 17,795 of CAYRKE010000074.1, read as the reverse complement.
TTCTCGGTCTGATGGAGGCATCGTAGGCAAGCGCCACCGGACCGGGCTCGTCCTCCATGATGAAGCTTCCCGCCAGCTCGTACTCGGAGTCGCCGATGACGTGGAACGCGGCGACGAACGATGTCGACTTTCCGGAGCGGGCTGTGACCACCATGTACCGAGCGCCGGCCACGGGATTCCAGATGAGCGGAGCCGACGTGAAGGAGAAGCCCTTTCGATCTCCCGGACCACGGGCGATGACCGTCTCGGCTGCGTCTCGTTCGTGAAAAAATACGATATCGTGCGCGATGCCTCGAGTCTCGGGGGAGCGGGCCAACAACTTCTCCAACTGGCTGCTTTCGAGTCGCGCCTTCTCGAAAGCGTTTCCCAGCTTCGGTTCCTCGACGGCTGCCCCATTGGGTGCCCCTTTGCAGCATCGGAAGCCCAAGTCGGGTGCCCTCTGACTCGCCGGAACGGCAGCCCGCCGAGCACAGCCGTGATCGCCTGCGGGCGCGTCAGCTGGGGCACCGCGTACGGCCGCGGCCCCCGACACCGGCGAATCGACGCTGCCGATCGCACTTGCCGTCCATTCGCGTAGCGCGCCCATGGCGAGGACATCGAATCCGGAGGCGCAGTTGGTGGGCGAGTGTGTGCAGCGGGGACTCCATGCCGCGCCCGTTGCATACGGATCGCTGGCGGGCCCTTTGCACGCACGCTCCCATTCGAGCTCCGTGCACAGGCGCGCTGCTCGTTCCGCGCAGTGTTGCATGGCCTCCTCGCGCGCAACATTCACCAGCGGCGGTTTCGCCGGATCGTTTGGAAATGGCAGTCGATCAATCTGGTACGGTCCGAGCTCGAGCTCCCGTATCTCTGGCTCGAGTTTCGGCTTGCGCCCGGCGCTGCCGGGGCGGCTTCCGGCCAGAAAGCTTCCTCCCGGAATCGTGACCAGTTCACCGGCAGTCGCCGCCCGTCGCGGGATCCCTGACGGAATCGAACTCGCGGTCGACGTCGGCGTCTTGCGACCCACCTCTTTCGATGACTCCGACAACAGGCCGCACGAGACGAGGGAAAGTGCACAGAGCGACGCGATACTGCCGACTGGACGCATGGTAATGAGGTGAACCGCCTTGCCACGCACTGTGGCAGCCCTCCCAGAACGGCCCGATCTCCTAGCATCCCTCGGCGGGATGCGCTACACCCATGACCCGATCGCTGCGCGGCAAACCAGGTCGTCACGACTGGTATGTCACTCGGCGTGCGGGACAACCCAAGGTGCCGACCAGCGAGCAGATTCGCGTAGTAGCGAGGTGTTCGTACGTTCCTTCTCCTGGGTCTCTGGGAGCGGGGCTGGGGCCGATGAGTGCGGCTTGGGCTAGCAGAGGTTCTTCCGCAAGGCCAAGCCAGCGAGCAGGCTCGCGGAGCGACCGCGACCACGGGATCCGCCAGGAACCTGACGGGCTGCTGCGGCCAGTGCGCGGACAACTGGCTGGTAGGCGTGGGGTCAGGGCGGGTCAGGGTGACCCGAAAATCTGCCCGGTCTGGAGGTCGCAGTCTCCTCCGGAGGGGGGGGCTAGGCACATGCCAAAAGCGGCGCTGCTGCTAGTATTCAGCATACCGATGCCTCATCCCCTTGCCACCCACCTTGCGCCGCTCATGGATCAGGACGTCGAACAGCTTCGCAGCATCGTTGCCCATTGGGTTGTCAACGAGCATAGCGAGACGGAACGGTACCGATACCGAAGGTTTGGGGCGGAGCTGCGGGCGGTCAAGGCGCGTATCGCCGCGCGGGCGGAACCACCGTCAGAGGAGGAACTCGAGATAGCGTTGACGGCGTTGCTCGCCCTCTCAGGGCGTCGGCCCTGCGAGGAACGACGAGTGTAGAATGAGGCTACGTGTGGCGTGCGCTGAGTGGCGATAGGTCGACGAGAGTGAGTGCAGCATCGAACCGCTCCGTACGGCTTGAAGGTCGTGCCTTGTATCTCTGCGCCGACGAGGCGATGCTGCGCCGACAGCTCGACGGGGAGCGTTTGGGATGGCGGAGTGACATCCATCTTCTCGACCACGTCTCGACCGACGAGATCATTCCCGCTTGGGCGTGCTTCTACTACGACGGCGAATTGGGGCGCTTCGCTCTCACCGGTCTTCGGGGCCAGGTGGTGGGCGTGGAGGCTCTCAGGAAGAGTGGCGCGACCGTCCTCGTCTGCGGTCAGAACAAGGGATGCGGGAGTTCGCGGGAAACCGCGCCGTATGCAGAACTCGCGGCCGGCATTCAGTTGGTCTTTGCTCGCTCCTTCGCCAAGATATACCGCCAGAACTGCACCAATCTCGGACTCGTCACCTGCACCGACTGGGGGATTCTGGAACGTCTCGAGTCAGGTGAAGAGGTGTCATTCGATGAGCTGACGCGAGATCTGGACCCCATCAGTCGTCAGATCGTGGGTGCCGGGGGGTTGCTTGCCTGGCAGGCCAATGGTGGCCTTTCCGCCCTCCGCCCAGCGGATGTGCCGACCGCCAGCGCAGACGGCGACCCTCGCGGTAGTCCGATCGGCGGATTGCCACAGACCTTCGTTGAGAAGGTGCTCTGTTGCCACGGTCGACGGCTCGACGGGACGGCGCCGAACGGGGTCGAGGCGGGTGAGACACTGCTTCTTCGGGCGCATTGGCGCTTCAGTCATGACTACACCACCGCCATGGCAGCCGCGCAGTTTTCGCAGGGCTATGGGGAGAAGGGTCGTGTCAGCGAACCAAGCACCGTTCTGGCATTTCGGGACCATTTGGCTGATGTCGATGCAGCGATGTCCCAAGATAAGCGGAGGCTTGGTCTGCTCGACCGCGCGTTCGGGCTTGGCGTCGAGCAGCGGCGTTTCTGCTCGCGGCAGGGGATCCGTGTTGTCGATGTTGAGGAGCGCGGCGGATTCGCTGGGATCTGTCACAACTACTTGCTCGATGAAGTGGTGGAGCCCGGACAGGTCGTGGTCGGAACGGACTCACACACCTGCACTGCCGGAGCGATCGGGGCACTCGCGATCGGCGTGGGAAGCACGGACATCGCGTTTGCGTGGGCGTCGGGGCTCACGCGGGTGACGGTGCCCGAGTCGGTTCGGGTGGAACTCTGCGGGTCGCTGGGGAGTGGGGTCTGCGCGAAGGACATCATGTTGGCGCTGTTGGCGCGGCCTCGCGTCCGGTCCGGAGAGCTGGTGGGCTGCGTGATCGAGTTCTGCGGGGAGGCTTTGCGCGACATGCCTCTGGACGAGCTCGCCACGTTGACCAACATGGCCGTCGAGGCCGGAGCCTTCTCGGCGGTGGTCACTCCGGAGCCACACGTTCTCGCCAAGCTCGCGGCTGTGCGCGGCGTTGCGGCCGAACGGCTCGCGTGCGGTGTGGTCAGGCCCGATGCAGGGGCCCGGTACAGGACTTCGGTGGCGCTGGATGTCACCGAACTTGGACCGATGGTGGCCCTGCCGGGGGATCCTCACAATGGCCAGCTCCTCGACGCGCTTTCTGGCCGCGACGGACCGCGAGTTGATATCGCTTATGGCGGGTCCTGCACTGGCGGCAAGGCTTCCGACATGGACATGTACGCGGCCGTGTTCTCCAGCGCTGCTGCCGCCGGAGAGCGGATCGCGAGTCACGTGAGTTGCTACATCCAGTTCGGCTCCCATCGTGTGCGGCGGTACGCTGAGCAGCGGGGGTACGCAGCCCTGTTCGAACGCATGGGTGCCACCTTGCTGGCGCCGGGATGCGGCGCCTGCATCGGCGCAGGTACCGGTGTGTCGACTCGCGCCGACCAGGTGACGGTGAGCGCGGTAAACCGGAACTTTCCGGGAAGGAGTGGTCCCGGCCAAGTGTATCTCGCCAGTCCGTATGTGGTGGCGGCGTCTGCGATCGCAGGGCGACTCTGTCATCCCGCGCGATTCGTGCCGAACCGCCCCATCCGTCGAGGAGCAGCGGTTCAGTCATGAGCAATCATCGAAAACAGTTGAAGAGTTCCTCGCGACCCAGAGGCGCTGACGAGTTCCAGGTTGGCCCCGGGATGGTCGTCGACGTGGAATTCATCGTGACCGACGAGGACGGGCAGACCGTTCCGTTGGCGGAGAGCCGCCGGGAATTCGTATTCGGCTTCGGGGAACTCCTGCCTCGACTCGAGGTGGCCCTCGATGGAGCCATTGCGGGAGACGAGCGGTGCATCACCCTATCTCCGAGCGAGGCGTTTGGAGCGCGGGATCCCTCTCGAATCCTCGAAGTGGAGCGAGGCGAGTTTCCCCCCGATGTTCGAGAGGGAGACACCTTTGAGTTGGAGAACGCTGAGGGGAAGATCCTCGTGATGCGGGTGCTCGAGGTGAGCGAAGACGGCGTCAAACTCGACTCGAATCACCCATTGGCCGGTCAGCGGCTCGGGTACAAGTTGATGGTCAGAGGCGTTCGACCGGCTTCGGCGGCGCAGCTTGCCGAGGCGGAGCGCCGCGCCCTTCTCGGCGACGAATCGGAGCCCTCGGACTCACCACCATGCGTCGAGCCGGAGAGCCTCGTTCGGAGCCCGGGGCCGGGGACCGTGAACCGGGGCGCAACTTCGTCATTCCCCACAACGACGGATAGTGACGCCAGCGGGGACAGTGGTAATGAAGCGGAACGATGAACAACACGCAGATGCTCAAGTACGATCAGCGCGTTCGCGCGCGGGCTCTCGCCAAGGGGCTGATTTCTGGCGATGAGCTTGCGGCCCATCTCGAGTCATTGCCGGACCGCAGTGGGGTTTGCGAATCTGTGCACCTCCCGCAGCCCGGCTTCTCGGGTGTGTCTTCGGCTGAGCCAGCCGCTGCACCGGCTCCCGTTGCTGCCCCGAGTCCGGTTCTGGAGCCGAGCATTCAGGTGGCGCCGGCGTCGGTTGGAGTCTCTCCATCGGCCCCAAGCGCCGCGCCGGCGTCGG
>CAYRKE010000074.1:4106-12789 GCA_964424695.1 uncultured Polyangiaceae bacterium | reverse complement strand
GCGCCGGCGTCGGTTGGAGTCTCTCCATCGGCCCCAAGCGCCGCGCCGGCGTCGGTTGGAGTTTCTCCATCGGCCCCAAGCGCCGCGCCCGCACCGGTCGAGGTCGTCGCTTCGCAGCCAACTGAAGCTGTGCGGCCACCGGTTCCCGAGGCATCGCCTGCCACTCAGCCTTCAGCAGTGGACCGTTCTGGGGGGCTGCCGGAGCCGCCCCCTGGCCTCATCATTCCGAACACGGACGGTAGGGGTTCGCAGTGAGCGACGAGAATTCTGGCGGCCCGGGTCCAGGCGAGTCGCAATCTCGGGCAAGCCAGACCATGTACGACGACGCGAGGGGTGGCGGGCAGAAGCCGGGAGCGCAGGAGCTTCCGGCGGTCGATTTCGCCACCTTCGTGCTTTCCCTGAGCCATTCAGCGCTAGTTCATCTTGGGGACGCCCACAATCCAGTGAGCGGACGCATCGAGCGGAACCTGCCCATGGCTCGGCAGACCATCGACCTGCTAGCGCTCATCGAAGAGAAGACGGCCGGCAACCTCACGGGTGAGGAGGAAAGTGTGCTCGAGCAGGCCCTCCACGATCTCCGGATGCGGTACGTGGAGGTTGCGAGTTCGCGGTGACACTGGCGGATTGGGTCCGTTTCGGGGCTCTCCTGCTGCTGCTTGGGGCTGGGTGTGAGCGCACGGCTCCCACGGCTTCCGCTGCTGCATCGTCTTGCTCGCGGCTGGCCCCTGCCCAGCTCCCGGCGCCTCCTCCACCTGGAGCTGTGGTGGCGGGCTCGTCTCAGCTGGTCCCTGGGAGTTTCGCCGACCTGGCGGAATCTGCCAATCCGGCAGTCGTGAGCGTCAAGACGACCGTGGAGCATCCCCAGCTGGGGGGGCGCGTTCTCGGGCAGGCCGAGGGGAGCGCCTTCATCTACTCGCCTGACGGAATGGTGTTGACCAACGACCACGTCATCGCCCACGCCGCCGACATCCGTGTGGTCGTCGGCGAGCGCCGAGAGCTTGGCGCGAAGGTGGTGGGGCGCGATCCGCCGACTGATATCGCCGTACTGAAGCTCGATGCGGTCGGGTTGCCCTACCTGAGACTCGGGGATTCGAAACGACTGCGAGTGGGGGATTGGGTGGTTGCCATTGGCAACCCATTTGGCCTTTCCCACACCGTTTCAGCAGGCATCGTGTCTGCTAAGGGGCGGACGCAGCAGGACGTTCGTGGGCTCGGTGATGGGACTGGCTACTACGATTTCATTCAGACTGACGCCAGTATCAACCCAGGGAATAGTGGCGGACCGTTGTTGGACCTGAGCGGCGCCGTGGTGGGGATCAACACTGCAATTCGTGCTGAAGCGAACAGTATCGGGTTTGCCATTCCCATCGACATGGTGGAGGAACTGCTTCCTCGGCTCGTGAAGGACGGATCGATTCGCCGGAGCGCCATCGGAATTACCGTGTCGTCGCTCGACACGAGCGATGTCGAGCGACTGGGGCTGCGCAGTGTCGAAGGCGCGCTCGTGCGGTCGGTCGCAGCTGGCGGGCCCGCAGACGTTGCCGGGCTTCGGGTGGATGACATCGTCACGGGGTTTGAGGGGCGTTCCGTTGAGGCGCCAGAGCGCCTGCGATGGGAGGCCAGCCTTCATGGGGTTGGCAAGACCGCCGCTCTCCGTGTGCGGCGCGGCGCTCGGGAGTTCGTTCTGCAGGTTCGGCTCGGCGAGCTGCCGCAGCCATAGCGCGACAAGCTGCTCTCGGGAGGGGGAACCGAATCGCTGCAACCCACCAGCAACCCGAGCGACGCCTGGTGAACGGAACCCGCCGCGCCCGACGGGGAGTACTCTCTGCCCCAACGGCGGGAGCGGCTTCACGAGCCGTGGCAGCGGCAATCCGGCGACCTGAGTGTTCGGCCGCGGTGCGCCCAAGGTGGGAGTGGCTCCGCAAGTAGTACGAGACTGGTGAACCGAGCAACGCTCGAGCTGGGACTGCCTTGCCCGGTGGCGTCGACAATCTGGAATGCAGTGTCGATGTGTCTTCGGACGCACGCGGGGGAAGAGTCCCGTCTGATCGGATTGCCATGCCAGTCGAACCCGCGCGGGGATCACGGGATTGGGGGTGGGAACGGGCGCGCCGCGTCGGCGACTCGAAAATCCGCAGCAATCGCCGGGACTGCGCGTGGTTGAGCGTCCAATCCGCCAGGCCGGGGAGTAACTGGCACGGATCCCGCGTATTAGGCCGCCGACATGCCGACCCCTTCCGTCGCCCAGTGTGCTCCACGCCATCGCCAGTCCCACCAGCAGAACCGCCCACTTCCGCCCCTTCGGGCTGTGCCCGGTTCCACGAGTGTCGGACGTCTGGTCGACCATGATCTTTCTGTCAGTGGTGGCGTGAATGCCCAGCGGTCTTTCGCGTCCAACCGAGAGTCCCGACGTGCCGAGGCGGAGCGTGACCGTGAGCTCATCATTCGAGTGCAATCCGGAGACCGAGAAGCGTTTCGCGAGCTCGTCCGGTACCACCAGCGCAGAGCACTGGGTCTGGCGTTGGGTCTGGTGCGGGACGAGGCGGACGCGCAGGAGATCGTTCAGGAGGCGTTCATCCGGGTGTATCGCGGCATCGGCTCCTTTCAGCATGCATCCAGTTTTTTCACGTGGCTCTATCGGATCGTCAACAACCTCGCGATCGATCTCATGCGGCGCCCGTCGCGCCGTGAGTCCCAGCTCGACGAGGGACGATGGGTCAGCAGAGAAGACGACATCCCACTGCTTGGCCGAATCGAAGGAGCTGATCCCGTTCAGACGATTCGGCGTCGGGAGATCGCTCGCCGTATTGCTTCCGCTCTCGATGAACTACCTTCCTATCACCGCGCGGTGATACTGATGCGAGAGGTCGACGGGTTGAGTTACCAGGAAATGGCGGAAATCATGTCAGTATCGAAGGGTACAATCATGAGTCGGCTCTTCCACGCTCGACAGAAGATGCAGCGTGCGCTTGCCGACTGCTACGTGGAGCAGCTTGGTCGCCACCCTATGGCGAGCGGCGCTGCGGAGGAGTCGTGAACGAAGAACTCCAGCAGCTGATGCGCTACTGCGACTCCGAGCTTGAACCCGCCGAGCGGGCCCGCGTCGCTCTGAGGCTGCTGCGTGACGTCGAACACCGTTGGTGTCTGGACGAGTGGCGGATCGTGGGAGATGTGGTGCGCATGGGAGCGCCCGCGAAGCACGCCTGGGACGATTCTATCGAACAGAGCGTGATGTCTCGGCTCGACGCGTTGCAGCCACCTACGGTCGAGCGAGCCCGCGGGGCGCGCTGGCGAGGCGCGACGAGGCTCGCGCTCGCTGCGGGGTGCCTTCTCGCCATTGGTCTGGGAGCGGACCGTTACCCGGGATCGACGGGGCGTCGGGAGGCGATGGGTTCCGAATCGCGGCATCTGCTCGAGGTCGGCCTCAGTTCGGTTCGCGGGCCTCGCCTCGCGCATGGCACGGCCCAGGACGAGCCACCGCTCGCGATCGAGCGAGTTGATCTCGGAGGCCGGTCGGGGGCGATCTTCTTGGTATCAGCCGGTGATATCGAGACGCCCGTTGTCTGGTTGAACGATGACGAGCCCGGCGGCAGGATCCGGAACCTATGAATGGCCGACTTCGAACGCTGCTGACGATGGGCTTCTGTCTCACTCTGGGGACAACTGCGGCCGTTGCCCCGGCGAGGCCGGCAGACGGAAAACCTCCGACACCGAGCCAGGGCGCCGAGAAAAAGCCCGTTCCGGTGTTTGCTGACGTCATGGTCCTCTTGGCTACCAACGACGGAAAGGGGATCGATCCCCGTGCCAGAGACCTGGGTGAACTCAAGCGACCGCCATTCTCCTCGTTCGATAGCTACGCCGTGCTGCAGGAAGCACGCCTTCCTCTGAGAGAGTCCGCGGCCTCGAAGCTTGATCTGCCCAACGGTCGAGTCCTCGTGACAACCTTGCTCGAACGACTTGGGCCCGGCACGATTCGCCTCTCCGCAGCGATCAACAAGCCAAACGGGAAGGACTTCCTTCCTCTGCTGGAGGTGAAGGCCGAGTTGGGGCAGCGCTTCATCGTTGCCGGGCAGAGCCACGCCGGGGGAACCCTTGTGCTCGTCATACGGCCAACGAGCTAGTACTACTGCCGAAGACTTGTCCGAGAGGACGCCCGCCGATCTCGGCTTCCAGCTTCGTCTCGCTGCGCTTCCGGTGCTCACGTACCCTACGTACACTCCGCTCCGGGTTTCGCGAGACTTCGTCAAGAACCGAGCTTGACGGGCGGGCTGCCTGAGAGTCTTCGGCAGCGGCACAAGCCGACACTCATGCGGGGAGGATTTCTCGGGAGCGACCTGTCACCGAACCGATCCGTTCGCCAGTTCTTCGCGCTCGCGGAGCCGCTCCGACTTCGGGTCCCGGGACGATTCCGCTCGAAAAGCACCGGACTCCGGTCACCGGTCAGCGCTCTGCTCGCTCGTCTCGACAATTCGCTTCACCTGCCGAGCATTTTCGGGCCGCGCCAGCCCGCTGGCGTCGGTTCAGCCCTCTTCGGAGTCGGCTGGCGGTGGTACGGAGTCACTGGGGGCCTCGGGGTTCACCGTCGGCAGCCGCAACGTGAATTGGCTGCCTCCGGTGTTGCGGCGCTCCGCTTCGATGGTGCCGCCATGTGCCTTGACGATGTCTTGCACGATTGACAACCCCAGCCCAGTGCCTCGCCCGTCGGCCTTTGTCGTGAAGAACGGATCGAAGATGCGCTCAAGCGCCGGCTCGGCAATTCCAACGCCGTCGTCACACACGCGCACGATAATCTCAGAACCGCGCCGAGCGGATTCGGCCGTGACCTCAATCGTCCCGCCCTCGTCTTTCATGGCTTGCGCCGCATTGGTGAACAGATTGACGAACACCTGAGTCAATTGGTCTTTGACCCCATAGACGTCGGGGAGCTCGGGGTCGAAACGCCGCAGCACGTTCGCCCCTCTGCGCTCGAATTCGTGCTCGCAGAACAGTAGCGCCTTTTCAAGCGGAACCGTGATCGGGATGGGTTCGGGGTTGCCGGATGCTGGGCGCGAGTAGGTCGTCAATTCCCGCGCGAAGCGCAGAATCCGGTTGGCCGCCTCCGAGATCCGAGCGAAGTACTCGAGGTCCTTGGGAGACTGCTCTCCGTACTGGGCGCGTCGTCTCAGGTAGTCTGCATACGCGATAATGGACGTGACTGGGTTGTTGAGCTCGTGGACGACTCCAGCGACGAGTTGGCCAAGAGAGGCTAGTTTCTCCGTCTGGATGAGGTGCGGCTGGAGCCGATTCAGGTCGGCAGACCCACGACGTGCACGGCGATAGGCTCGGGCGCGAGCAAGGCAAACCGACAGCAGACGGCTCGCGTGCTGCATGACCGAGTCGACAAGAACAGCCTGTGCAGCGTCCGCGCCATCGTCAGTAGCAACATGGAGCGTCGAACCGGACGAGCCCTCCGACAGTTCGACGATTCGCTCCCGTGGCGCGCCACCGAACATCCGCCGCGGGTGAGGAGTGGCGTCCCATCGACAGCCAGCGGGTTTCTTCCTTGCGAGGTACGGGGGCCGGTCGGGGCGGGCCCGAAGGGTCACGCCCACGGCTGCGCCGGGCAGCAACCCGGCAACCGTCTCAACCAGACGCTCCACCATCTCGTGCGGCTTGTCCTCGAGCGAAAGCTCAAGCGAGAAGGAGAGGAGGGTCTCCGCCCAATCCCGACGGCGGGCCATCGATGGAGGAAGCTCACTTGGCGCGCGCGTCACCGCCCCGCCTGGGTTTTCGGCGCCGTCGGGGCGTTCCGCGACTGGCGCCTGCACCTCACCATGGGGGGGCCACACAGGACTCATCGGAAAGTCCCCGCGTCGGGGTCTGATGTCGCTCGCTCAAGGTCCAGTATCTTGGTGTCGCCGACGTAGTTCTTGGTCTCCCAGCGGGTGATCCGTCCGATCTTGCGAACGATCTCTGCCATTCTCTCGGACTCGCTGATGATCACGCCTGCCGCGTTGCATAGATGGGGCTTCTCATGGAGATTGCGGCGGAGGAGCTCTGCATACCCGATGACGCTCGTTAGCGGCTGGTTCAGTTCGTGAGCTGCAGTTCCCGCCAACTCGGCGACGATTGCCTGCTTCTCTCGATTTCGGAGCTCCTCGTGCGCGAGTTCCAAACGCTCGGACATCCGGAGCTTCTCGCGGATATCCGTGAAGATGCCAACGGAGCCGATTGGCCGCGTGCCTTCGAGAATCAGCGCAGCCGACAACGAAACGGGAATCAGCTCGCCCGACTTGGAGACCACGTCGACACGATGACCCTCAAGGCGGTGTCGACCGCTGACGTGTGGATCGAGGATCTTGCGCAAGACACGTCGGGCTCCTCCCGACGGATAGAGCGCTGCCGCGTTCAACCTGCCGACCACTGACGCGCTGTCGTATCCGAACAGCCGTGCTGCGGCCCCATTGAAGAGCAGGATCACCCCCCGTGTATCTGCAGACACGATTGCGTCGACTGAGCTGTCGATGACTCGTTCAAGGAACTCCTTGGTCTGCTGAAGTTCAATGGCTGTCTCGCGCTCCTGAGTGACATCACGAAAACTGAACAGGACCGCGTCATCCTCATGGAGAACCGAACTGAAGCTGACGCTGAGGATCAGCGCAGCCCCACTGCCCGAACTTACCGTGAGATCGACGCTCCGTGGATAGATACCGGACGAGAATCCCCGGAGAATGCGCTGGGCTCGAGGACGCTCACTCGCGACCAAGAGGTTTTCGAATCGCGTTCCGACCAATTCGCTCTCTGTGAATCCCAGGATTTCCCGGGCGCGCGGATTGGCGAAAAGGATCATCCCGACACGGTCGATGACGACCATGCCGTCAGCCGCGCTCTCGAAGAAGTCTGCATATCGCTGAAAGAGCTGAACGCGACGCTCAGCCTCCTGTCGCGCTCGCGTGCTCTGCCGCGTCTCGGCCTTCAGGTCCCGGAGGATGCGCGCGTTTCTCAGAGCGATGGCTGCCGTGTTGGAGACCGTGCGAACGAGCGCCATCTCCTGTTCGGCAAACGCGGCGTGGCCTCGGGACCGCAGAAAGATGACTCCTAGCGGTCCCCCGTCGTGGGAGATCGGGGCGATGGCGAGGGAAGTGAACTCGAGTGCAGCGTCTCCGTGGCGCACGGCTTCGAGCAGCGGATGATGAACGGCGTCGCGGATCACGAGGGGCATTCCCGTGTCGAGCACTTGTCGAATCTCGGGATACTTTCTGAGGTCGATTGCAAGGTCTCGCATCCCCTCGTCATCACTGGTTGCCACGACGTAGCCCACACCATCTGGATCAGCGACGAGGATCACGCTGCAGCGGTCCACGTCTGCAACCTTGGCGATGCGCTGTGCCACCGTGAACAGGATGTCTCGAATGTCCAGACTGGAGGCCAGCGTTTGGGTCAGTTCCAGGACGGTTTTCGCGTTCTGCTCTCTGCGACTCAGTCTTTCGACGTAGTCCTTGAGCCGCATCTGACCGCGAACGCGGGAGATCAGCTCAGCTGGCCGAAACGGCTTGTGGACGTAGTCATCAGCCCCCGACGCGAAGATGCGCTGGATCTCCTCCTCGGAGTCGAGCGCGGTGAGAACGACGACAGGAGTGTCCACCAGATGCCGACGTTCGCGGACGTGGGCCAGCACCGCGTAGCCGTCGACGCCCGGCATCACCAAGTCGAGAAGGATCAAACACGGAACAGACTCCTCAAGCCAATTGAGAGCTGCCTCAGCGCTGTCGAGACTCACCGACTCGAGGCCGGCCGAGACGAGCGTCTGCTTCAGCACCCGACGACTCACCGAGTCGTCGTCAACGACGAGGATCACGTTGCTTTTCGACGGGAGTTCCGTTGGCATGCCCCGGACCAGCTCAATCGGTTCTGGCGACGAACAGTGGGCCAGTATGTAGCACCGTGTCGTCCGGTGCGCCCGAGGATTCCCCCGGGCAATTGGGACGGGCACGGTCAAGAGCGCTGTCGCAGCCGATGCGCCGATGCGCCGATGGCCGAGGGTTCGGGGCGAGGCCGCCGGGTACAGCGCCTGCGCTGCGCGGAACCGGAGCAGGAGGGGGCCGGGCGGTCTCCGAGACACGAGGGCGTGCTTGGAAGACGCTCGCGACTGTACCTGAAGGGATGTCGACGAGGCACGACCAGGGAGCTCGGGGCGAGGACGAGCGACGTCGTCTTGGCTGTCGGAGGGTGAGAGCGGCCGATGGGGGCACACCCAGAACGTGCAGTGTGCGAGGTTGCGAACGGTCGCGGATCGTTCACGCATCCGTCCACGCGATGCAGGTAGGGCCGGCCTCACCCTGCCCACGGTGCAGGTGCCATGCTGGCATTGCCGAGGTTGGGGGTTGCAGGTTCCCCGGTGGTCTCCACTCGGGGAGTGCCGAGTGGGACTCCGCACCGCAGCCCGTCCCGCAAGGCGGACCGCCGTCGATCCGCCTTGCGGGGAGTGAACGGATACGGTGCCGCGGGCACGGGGGACGGTCCGAGCACAGCAGCAGGCGCACTCAGGTGAACCATGTGTGTGCGAGGCGCCGTCGGTCGTCGTTTGGGGATAGAGACAGTTGCTCACCATTTCGCCACGTGCCAGTCCTTGGCGGCTGGGGCGAACCCCGGACGAACCCCGGACGAACCCCGGACGAACCCCGGACGAACCCCGGGCGAACCC
>CAYRKE010000074.1:0-4006 GCA_964424695.1 uncultured Polyangiaceae bacterium | reverse complement strand
GTCTCTGGCGAGCGTCCTAGGCAATTGGTTCGTCGTGAGGTAGATTTGATGATTGGTGCCCTCTAAGTCTTTGCCGCCGCGGCCTGCGTCATCACGATCAACCGGTTTGTCTGGTGAGGCTGTCCACGCGCCGCCCCACCCGGTCTATGCGTCTAGGCTAGGGAATCAGCTGGCCAATGATGAGTCCAGCATCGTGGTGAGCGATAGAGCCGCACTCGAAGAGCGCCTGCTTCGCATTTCCACGACGCGGCCACCGCAGGCCGAGATTGAACGGATGACACGCGAGCGGAAGCTGCTGCTCGCCGGCTTGGTGGCGCTTTTGCTGGTGGGGCTCGGCGTTGTGGCCGCTTACGCCGGGCGAGCGTCCACCCGCGTCATCACTGATCGGCCCGCGCAGGTGGAGACTGTGCAATCTGGATCCACAGTGAACTGAGGTGTGGCGCCGGCCTACTCTGTCATCTCGAGCCAGCCGGTGTCTGCCCGCTTGGTGGAGAACTCTGCCCGCTCCAAGGCGGGGAGCAGTTCGTCTGCGTCGCCAACCGCGACGATCACGGGAGGCGGCGTTGTGAACGACTCCTTGGCGGCGGTTTCGACCATGCCGCTGTCGATCCCCGACAAGAGCTGACCGAATCCGGCGTAGTATCGCCGGTCCAAGTCGTAGAGGAATACGTCACCAAGGTCATCGGCGATTGTATCGGCGCTCTGGAGGTGAGCGCCGACTCGAGCCACGAGTGCAGCGCGTGCCCGGTCGACCTCGACCGACGACAGTGGTCTCGAGCCTGTTCCGTCTCCCAAGGCGGCGCGTTCTTTGAGTAGCTCCCGGAGCGCGGCAACGGCGTACTGGGCCTCGACGTTCGTGATAGCCATCCAAGCCCCGGCGAAGCGGGTCGATAGAATCGAGCTGGACGCGCCGTAGGTGTAAGCGTGTTGCTCTCGCAGATTCTGGTTGATTCGAGATGTGAAGAGCCCACCCAACGCAGTGTTTGCGACGAGACGAACCTCGTGGCCTGGCGCGTTGCGTGCGGGCATGGGTTGAGCGACGAACAGAGCAGTCTGCACGGCGCCTTTCCGTTCGACGACCAGCACCTGGGTTCCGCCGGGGGGGGCCGGCGGTGGAGGTGTCTCGACCACCATAGACGGAGCTGCCTTCCACGTGGACGAGGCTGTCGTCGCCAGCTTCAGCAACTCATCCCGCCCGATCTGTCCAACCGCGACGAGTGCAGCACTGCCAGGAACGAATCTTGCCGTGTGCAGCGCAGTCAAGTCGTTGCTCGAGATGCGTCGGACGCTCGCTGGGGTACCCTGGACGGGAGCCCCATGAGTGTCGCCCCAGAGGGCGCGGAGGCCAACCAGTGCCGCGAGCTGGGATGGGTCATCGCATCGCGCCTTGAGCCCTGCTAGCCATTCCGCGCGAACGCGTTCGAGGGGTTCAGGCGCAAACTCAGGGTTTGCCGCAGCATCGAAGAGGAGGTTCATCGCGGCCTCGGTGTCTTCGGGTAGCACGGTGATTGAGAGATAGGCGCTGTCCCGGTCCGCGCCGGAGTAGATCTGAGTGCCCAGGTTTTCGACGGCCTCTGCGAAAGTCAGACCGGGCAGGGCTTTCGTTCCCTCGGTCAGCATGCGAGCCAGAAGGGCGTTCTCCCCGCTGGTCTCGAGCTTGCTCGGAGGAAGTCTCACGATGAGCGAGAGACTGACGACGCCTGCGGGGCGGTTCAGCGAAAGTACTCGGAGCCCATTCGGGAGTGAGGTGTCCTCGTGGATGGGGTAGGAGAGGCGTCCGGGGCGACCCGGGCTGGGCAGCGCAGCTCGCCACGCCGCGGTGTCAGCGGAAGTCTGATGCGAGGCTTCGGCACAACTCGAGCATGTTCGCACGAGTGGCTTGCACGCCGTACTCACCAACAGCGCGATGAGAGTCGCCGAAAGGAGGCAGCGAGGGAGCGTTGCTGGCGTTTTCGAGACTTTGGGTGTTGGCTGTTGGGGCATGCTGGTGCTGTTCGTGGCTTGGGGGGGCTCTGTGCGGCGGCATGCCGCTCGCGCGTAGGTTACTGGCGGGGCGAGTTCGATTTCGGGACCGTGATGACGATTGCTCTGCGCTCGGAGCCGAGGTGCTGCGCGATGACATCCCGCACAGCATCCCGTCTGACTCGCTCAATCTGTTCCGGCCACTCGGAGACCGCCGCTGGGTTACCCAAGTAGTGGTTGAATCGCTGAAGTAGCCCGGCCCGCCCCGACTCGCCGCCAGGACCATCGAGTCTTTGGAGGTCGGAATAGAGTTGGAGGAGCAGGCGGCGTTTCCCCCGGGCAAGCTCGGCGTCCGTTGGACCGTCTTTTCCAAGCCGTTCGAGTGTCCTCAGCATCTCCGTCTCGACAGTTGCCGGGGCCAGCCCCTCTGCAACTGTTGCGCTCACGGACACGATGCTGCCGAGCGCGTTGGGATCGATCCAAGCGCTCACGTCCGTTGCAACCTTGCGTTCGACTACGAGCTCACGGTAGAGACGCGACGTTCGCCCTGTGCCAAGTATCTCCATTGCGACCTGGAGAGCAGCATCGGAGTCTGTGTATGCCGGAGGACACACCCAGCCGAACGCTATTTGGCTGAGTTGCACTGGTTCCTCGATGATGAGGCGTTGGGACTGCGCAATTGCCGCCAAGGGGGCCATCGGTCTCACCGAGGGGCGTGGCCTATCACGGAGCCCCCCGAAGTAGCGCGGGAGCCACTCGAGGACATCTTGGCGGTCGAAATCTCCGGCGATGACGAGGGTCGCGTTACTGGGGGCGTAGTAGTCCAAATAGAAGTTGCGAACGTCGGCCAGTGTTGCGGCGGCGAGGTCCCTGGGGGAACCAATGATGGCTCCGTGGTACGGGTGACCCGGCGGAAACAGTGCATCGAGCAGTGCCAGTGTGCTCGGGCCATAGGGGGAGTTCTCGTAGCTCTGGCGCCGCTCGTTGAGGACGACGCCTCGCTGCGTGTCCAGAGCCGCCTGATCGATCGCATCGAGGAGAAATCCCATGCGATCGCTTTCCAGCCAGAGCACGAGCTCGAGATGCTCTCTCGGCACAGTCTCGAAATAGTTGGTTCTGTCCCAGCTCGTGGTGCCGTTGGAATTGGTGGTTCCAGCGGCCTCGAGAAGCTGGTCGAAGCGCTTTCCGACATAGCGCGAACCGCCGAACATGAGATGCTCGAAGAGATGGGCGAATCCGGAACGCCCAGGGGGCTCATTGACGGGCCCGACGTGATACCAGAGGTTGACCGCGACGAGAGGCAGCGAAGCGTCGTGATGCAGAATCACTTCCAGGCCGTTGTCGAGCGTGACTCGCTCCGAGGCGATAGCGAGCTTCGGGGCTCCTGCAAGCGCTGCGCTCGACCAGACCGTCGGCAACGACGCAGCAGCAAGCGTCAGCGCTGTGGAGAAGAGGAATCGGATCATGGCGAGGGAGCGTACACCTGATCGAGCGGTGGCGTGCGGTCGCACCAGCTTGGGCTCGTCAGCCGGGCAAGTCGTCTTCGCCCAGAGCAGGTGCCCAGGGGGGCGGCGACATCGATACTCAATAAGGGAGCAACGCGACTCCCCGGTCGGCGCGAACCAGTCTTCGAGTCTGTGCGTTCGGCACGCACCTCGGGGCGTGGTTCCTCATCGGCCGGCTCGTTTCCTTCGTTGGTGACGTTCGAGGTCTTCAGGACAGCGCTGTCGTGGTTCGTGCTTCGAAGCGGCTCAGACGGGTCGTTCGGGGACTGTGCTCGTTGGGTGGATGTGCCTTGGCGGCGGGATCTGCGCTTGTTAGGCTAGTCCGGCTGCGGCTCAAGGAGTGCTCATGTCGAATCAGTATCCTGGACAACCTGGAGGTGGTGATCGTGGAGGGTTTCCTCCGGGAAGTGGAGGAGCCGGAGGGTTCGGAGGTCCGCCCGGTGGAGCACCGCCTGGAGGGTTCGGAGGTCCGCCCGGTGGAGCACCACCTGGAGGGTTTGGAGGTCCGCCCGGTGGGGCACCGCCTGGAGGGTTCGGAG
>CAYRKE010000073.1:0-33162 GCA_964424695.1 uncultured Polyangiaceae bacterium | reverse complement strand
GCATCGGCCGCCTTCGACGTTTCCCGGTTAGTCCGTCAAGGCGACACCTGTCAACTAAATCAGCGGTCACAAATCTCGGACAGTGGAAGGAGTGGCATCAAGTGGCGCATCCCTTTGGGGTGGGGCACTGCGGGGCATGGGGTCTTAGGAAGACCCCGGAAAGGAGAGGGAATCTTGTTCGAGCAGACTTCGGGACTCGACAGGTTTGGGCTGCCCTCACCTCGATGGGGGCAGCCCAAACCGTTCGAGAATCGCGCTCGCTGATTTAGACTCCCCACCGGCGCCCGCCGACGGGCCACGGCGCAGAAGGACGCGCTCCAGCTGCCCAAGCAACGCCATTCGGGAAACGGGTGGCCGCTCGGACTTGACTCCAGCAGCGCAGCAGCCCGTCCGAGTCCTACAGGAACAATCCGGATGAGATGCAGCAGCGGCGAGAGGGGCGGGGTGAATCGTCGCCGACCCGGGGCACGCGACCTTCGCCAAGATGGCCAAGCGAAGGCCGCATGGGGGCGTTCTCCCGAGACGGCAGAGCTGCGCTCGCCTCTGATGCGGCGCGGCGCCAACTCGTCAGAGAATCCTTCGTGGCGCGCCAGCAAACATCAGCCCCCCGAAACTGCCAGGCGGATGAGTGTGGCGGCCATTCCACTTGAATCCCGCCGATACGAATTCCCGGCAAGGTTCGGGGGCCAGCAACACTCACCCAATGTTGACCCAGAACGATAGACCGCTCACCGCCGGGTAACCGAGTGTCCGCGACCAACCAGTAGAGCGAGCCCAGCCCAGCGAACACAACTGTGCAGCGGCAGCGCCGCGTCGTCCCGCCGCAACAGCGGGGCGGCCCTGCGAGCCCTGCGAAATCGCACGCCGCTCGGTGCGAGAGACGACCGAGCACCGGCCGCGCGCCACGCCTAGCTGTTCGACAGTGATGGACAGCGACGCGCTCACTTCCAAGGGAACGACCATGGGAAATCGGAGAACCGCGAAGAATTGCCGAGGCCGGTGCCCGATGCTGGCTCACACTCTGGCGTGCTGGATGCTCGCTGCCTGTGGGGAGATTGCTCCCGAGTGCACGCAGCCCAGCGAGTCGCCAGAGGAGCACGGGTTCCGAGTCGTCACGTACAACATCGGCAACTCCCGCCGAGAAGGACCTTATGCGTTGCGGATCCAGGACCAGGCCTACGAGGACTACATCGGAGAGCGGCTCCGCTCGCTCGACGCCGACATCGTGTTCCTCCAAGAAGTGCTGACGCCGAACCAGTGCGCGACGTTCGAAGAGACGGATCCGGGACAAACCTGCTACGCCTGGAGGAATCGATCCGAGGCCGCCAAGCGAATTCTCGGTGACGAGTATGGCCTGGTCTGCGATGCGAACCGGCAGGTGGACTGTGTGGCGGTGCGGCTCTCATTTGGCAGAATCCGCTCGGCACGGCCCAACGCACTTGGGCTCGACCTCGCGGAAACCGCCAAGCTTCCTGGTCGCGCATGCGACTACCTCGCCGGGGAGTGCGATGGGCGAAGCACTGACTGCGATGCCGAATCCAGCATTTCGACGCTCGTCGTCGACACATCGAATGGCGCCATCCGGCTGGTTCACGTGCACCCCACGGCCATTGGTGAGCTTTGCCGCCAGAAGCAAATTGAGCAAGCATTTTCCCTGGCGGACGACCTTCCGACGATCGTGGCAGGTGACTGGAACTTCGACCCAACTCGATTGAAAGACATCGCCGCAAGCGCGATCTGGTTCGACCGGGTTGGTCAAGGCATGCGCTTCCGCAGCCATGCAGGATACCGTGATTATTGCCGTCTCGACCGCACGAGCGTCGGACAGAATGCGTCACTCGATCGCGTCGTGACGGACTTTGCCCTCGGGCGCTGCCAGGTTTGGTCCGCACCCCGACTCGACGACGGATTCGACTTCTCCAAGCTGCGCGGGCGGCGGGCGGATCACTACGCCGTCGAGTGCGAGCTCGGCGGTGAGCCCTCATGAAGGGCCTCCTCCTTGCGACGGCGACGGCGACCATAGTCTCGTGGCCCGTTCTGGGTTTCGCTGCAACCACCGGAGCAACGACCTGGGAAACGGGCCTGGGGCTAGGGTGCGGCGCGTTCGTCGGGCGCGGCTCGGACGCCTTTCGAATGGGAGGCTCGGCCAGCCTATCCGTGGGGCCAAGACCTTTCGGTCTCCTCTCAACGGATGCGCAGCTGTCCTACCAGGAGCTTTCGCTAAGAACCTCAAGTGCGGGCCGTCATCACGGCGACATCCTCATCATCGCCGCCACACCACACTTCTATCCACTCGACGGGGCATACCCGATCGAGCCGTACCTGACACCGATCGCCGGGTACTCGCTCCTCATGGGCAGCGTCCGCCGCTCACAAGCCGACGTCAGATTCGAGTCGCAGGCAGCCGTCCTGGGAGCAGGATTGGGGGCAAGATACTGGCTCCATAGCGGGCTAGCAATCGGCGTCGATGCGAAGATCCTCCAGCTCTTCGTACAGGACGCGTGCGTCCAGGTACGAGGCGAATCGGTAACTTGCGGAGCCATGACTGAAGCAAGTGCGCGGCTCGCTCAGCTGCAAGTCGCCCTGAGGGCGAGGTTCTAGTGCCCGCCGCGGTGGCGCGTCGGTTCATCCCAAGGCCGGCCCCCCCGAACCATCCAAATAGCATCGAAGCTCGGGGCGTTTCAGCAGTGGCGCGAGGTTGCGAAGGAAGAACCCACCCATCGAATACGCCGCACGCAGGCCACCTGCCAGCAGCTCGTCCAGGCTGAGTCTCTCCAGCATTCGAAAGAGAGCCTTCATCTCATCCGGGCCCAGCCGCATCGGTGCTTCGATGAGCAGGCCATTCATCCAGTTCATGGCGGTGACCGCAGGATGCTTGAGAGCTCGCGCATCGAACTCACGCAGGGATGCCGCCCGAACGTCCTGACGCCCAAGGGCCTTAGCGGCGACCTCGGCGGCCATCTCACCCGTCTTCATCGCGGGGAGGTTGAGCAGCATCCCTGAGGGCGCAAGTGCGTCCCCAATTGCGATGATCCCATCCGCAACGGCGCTTCGCGGCAGCCGACGCCCAAAGACACGGCAGCCATCGCGATGGGTTAGGGGGCGTCCGGCAAGTACCTGACCAAGTCGGCTCGAGAGTCGCTCGTCCTTGGTAAAGAGGTGCTCGAGATAGAACTCGAGCGGATGACGCAGCCGCTCGTGCTTGCGAGCAAAAACGGGACCGGTCGCCACCTCGAGGGCGTCAGCCATCGTCCCCCAAAAAGAGAGGAAGGGGACGTCTTCATCGAGATGCTCCAACCGGCCAACGAGGAATCCATTCTCACTTGGATTCCGTGGCAGCGGAGGCTGCTCGATGAGCAACGCATAGGCCCATCCCACCGCACGCTCATTGACCGGCACGGATGCCTCTGCCGCGAGGGTCCCGTTGATCCCTTCGGCACTGATGATGAGCCGACCTCGTACCACGAGGTCGCCATCGAGCAGGATTTCTCCGGTGCCACCGCCAGCGCCAGCAGTGTAGCGAATCCGTCGTGCGCGGGTGTTATGGGCGATGGGTACGCCGAGTTCCCTGGCGCGATTGGCCAGAGATTCCACCAAACCGTCTTTGCGGATCACCTGGATCGGTGGACGCTTGGCCGGGCTCGTCCGCGAACAGACACCACCTGGCCCCATGAGCAGCATGTGGTCCATGGGCCCTCGATAGGCGCTCGGCGGAAGCAACAGATCGAGCTCGACGATGTGTAGCCCCTCGGGCGTTGCCCGCAGCGTGTACACTCCGCTCGTCTGCAGTATCCCGCCATCCGGGTGATGGGAGCGCCGCGACGAGGGAAGTCGTTCGATGACTGCAACGTCGAGTCCGAGCCCTCGCGCGCGGATCGCAGCCACGAGACCGGCGGGGCCGGCGCCCACGATCAGAACGTCGTAGAGCCGCTCGGGGTCGAGCCCCTGGCCGTGAACCGGGAGCTCGCTCGGGGCCATGTCATCGGGAAGCCGATGCACCCTGAGCGCCTTCTTGGGGCAGTCGTCCTCACAGGCCATGCATCCCATGCAGCGTTCAGGGTGGGTCACTCGCGGCACCCCCTCCTGCTCGGACTGTTCGAACACCATTTGGGGGCAGCTGCGTGCGCAGAGGTTGCACGCGTTACAGAGCCCCGAGTCGAGAACGATCAGGTTATTGCTCATGATTCCTCGCTTTCTAGCGTCGCTTCGCGACGGCTTAGAGCAGCAATTCAGCGTCGCCTCTTCCTTGGCGACCGCTTCTGTTCGAGCTGCGGTGGGACGGCGTGACCACTCTCGCCGTCCTTGAGGAGACCTCGGCAGGCAAACGCCACGGCAGCCTGCAGCATCCGCTTGGGTCCATGGCATGAATCGTAGAGCTGGTAGTACGTGTTGAGCCCCGGCAAGAGGAGAGCGTCCGTGACGGCGACCATCAGAACATTGACGATCCTGCTGGCGACTTCGACGTCGATTTCCGGCCGCAGCTCCCCGCGCTGATGGGCTGCTTCGAGCATCGTTTCCGAGAACTTGCGCATGCTGCGTGCGATGGCACTCACCAGCAGAGCCTCGGGATCGTCAGCTGTCTCGGCTGGCATTTCTCGGAGGAATGCGACGTTGTAGGCCGCGGTGCAGTAGATACGCATGAGCGTGGGCTCGCTCTCACACCATTCCAGCGACTGCTCGAGGTACTTGCTTAGCCCCTGCTCGAGCGGCATGTCTCGAAAGAACGGCGCAGCAAACTCCAGCACGGCGGTGAGCCGACGCGACGCCAGCACGCTCGTGAGCCGAACGAGCGCGTCCCGATCGCCGAAGTACTGGTAGAGCGAGCCAACTGGAACGCTGGCGCGTTCGGCAACGACCTTGATGTTGAGCGCGGCAGGCCCGTGCGAGCCAGCTTCCTCGAGCGCGGCATCGAGGATGCTCTTACGTCTCTCTGGAGCGAGGCGCACGAATGTCCGGCGCACGTAGCCCTCGTCGCAAAGCTCTTCGAGCTCTGCGGTACTGGGTGGCCAGGTAGGATCTGAATATGAACTCAAGGTTCGTTAATCATGAACCCACGGTTCATACCTGTCAAGCCCGATCCCTGACGCACGGCAGGTTCGGGTAGCACCATCCGGACGGACGCTCCGCTCGGCGGAATGCGCTGAGGAGAGCGAGCTCAAGGTTCTTCCGCTCGATGGCGGACTGCCCTAGCGTATGTCGCGTGGGCTCGCCGCACCAGCCAGTCTCCACGCGCACATTCGCTTGGCCCCATGCCCGAGCCTTGATCGAACCTCACGCATCGGTCGTGTCGGAAGGACTCAAGAACGAAGGAAGAAACGCCGTAGTAGGTGTCAACCTGATGTCGAGGCGCCGAATGAAAGAACCGACTCCGTCCCACGCCAGGCCGGCACTCCCGCGTGTGCTCCTCGAGGTGCTGACCGCAATAGGCGCGATGACTGCGGCTTGCGGCGCGGATCCGGTCACTTCGGACGATGACACTCCAGCGCTCGAAATCAGCTTCACGAGGCAGTGGAACGACACCTATCTGCCACAGACCGCACCGCCCTGTCCCCAGGAGATGGCGCATGTCGGTTCGACTTGCATCGATCGTTGGGAAGCGCACCTCGTCCTAGCGGACACCCCCGATCTCATCCACCCATACTATGCCCGCCCGGAGCCGAACGTACGCTACCTTGCCCGAAGTGCTGGCGGGTTCATGCCTCAGGCGTACGTCAGTCGCAATGAAGCAGCGGCGGCGTGCCGCCTCGCTGGCAAGCGACTCTGCACCGGACCCGAGTGGCGCAGGGCGTGTCGAGGCAAAGGCAAGACGCTGTACCCCTACGGCGCTGAGGAGATCCCAGGGCGGTGCAACACCGGCAAACCGCATCTGCCCACCATACTCTTCGGAATGAACTCGACTGCCGTCAATGGGAACGCCAACTACAACTCCCCGCAGCTCGCGCAAGAACCGGGCTTTCTCGCCAAGGCCGGAGAGTATGCCGGCTGTGTCACGGGCGATGGGGTATTCGACATGGATGGAAACCTCCACGAGTGGGTTTCCGATCGCCCCAACGGGTCGCCATTGCACCCCCGCGCCGTCTTCGTCGGCGGCTTCTTCAGCTCAACGCCCGAACACGGCGCAGGGTGCCAGCACGTCTCGAGACGGCACTCGCCCCTGTACCATGACTATTCGACGGGATTTCGTTGTTGCCGCGACGAAGCGACGGCCCCACAGCCCGACGTCCCGAACGACTAGCATAGTGAGCATCGGAGACCGACCGTGCTGGCTACTCGCGCCAACCGCTGTTGATCATGACGATGAACTCCGCGGTGTCGGGATTACCTGCCCCGACCGAACGAGGATAGCCGAGCACCACTGCATCAAAGACGTAGTGACCGAAAAACAGGCCGTCTGGGAGCGCGCTGAGCCAAACTTGCTGGACCAGCTCGTCCACGAGGGACTGGGTCATCGTGCCCTGCCCTACTCCGACGTCGATGCCACGGGCAGACGGCGGCAGCGCGTTGATATTTGGGATGCAATCGGTCCCCATCGCGCTCGCCGGCTGCCAACTGGCTGGATAGGTGATATCGCCCGTCCCGGCCCATACGATGCTTCCTCCAAACACCGTTGCGCCGTTTCGCGCATTGACGACGCCCACACCACCGAAATCGTCCGGCGAGTCGTAGAAGACGTACTCGTCTTCTGGGTCCTCCCCAGCCACTTGAGTCGCATCGAGACCGAAACCCGTGTCGTCATCGGCGGTCTGGCTCGCCGTGGCTTCATCAATGGTGGTATAGGGCGCGCACAGAAGCTGGAAACCGAGGACTTCCCGCGTCGAAAATGCGAGACGCACCACGGCAGTGCAATCGTGTTGGCCACTGACTTGTTCGGCGACAGCGTCGCTCAACGCCGCGCACTCCTGGATGCTGTGCCCGGCTTGCCCGCCGGCACCCGAGCTGCCGCTGGTTCCCCCGCCAGCATTTCCGGCACTGCCGCCGCTTGCTCCGGTGCCGCCCGCTTGACTGCCGCCACTTGCTTCATCACCGCCGCTCGCCTCGCTGGCCCCACCGGTACTCGTGTCCCCACCGGTACTCGTGTCCCCACCGGTACTCGTGTCCCCACCGGTGGCCTGCCCCGCCTGACCGCCGCCTGCTGAACCCGCGCTGCCGCTGCCTCCTCCACTCCCACCGCTGATGATTGGATGGGCACCGCCGTCTGACGGAGTGCTGGTCTCGCCCGCCGAGAATTGCCCAGAGCTGCCGCCAACCGTCTCTCCCCCGGTCCCACCGACCTCGCCGCTGGTGCCCCCGGTGTCGAAGACTCCGCCGCCAGCACCTGACCTTCCCCCTGTACCCCCCTGCTCCCCTGAGTCCCCTCCTTGCGAACTGCGCCCGGAACTGCCCACCCCTTCCACTCCTGCGGTTCCGCCTTGGTTCGTGTCTGGCAAGGCACAGACCCTGTTGGGAGCATCGCTCTCGCATCGATCGGAGAACGAGGTGGCGTCCTTGTACACGCAGGACGCCGACTCACCAAGGTCATCGCAATCCAACGCGCCGACGCACGATCGCGTGCACACGCCACACCAGCAGGCAAGCTCGCTACCACACTGCTCGTCGTGGCTGCACTGAATGAGCCAGTGGGTTTCGCCTTCGGCGCTGGGGGATTCTGGCGCACAGCCCGCTCCAAGCACGACGAGAAGCAGAGCACCGGGCACCCTGCATCGTGGGATCCGCCTGGGTATCCGTGCCATTGCACATTCCGTTCTTCCGTGATGGGTCCGCTTGGTCACGACTCCGCTCCTTCAAGATACGACTCGCGGCCAATCACATTCTGGCCCGCGTAAAATATGACACGATAGTCCTGCCCCCCCTGGGGAGCGCCCTGCGCGATGACTCTCCGACGCAAATCCGAGGCCCGGCGCCGCACGTCTGCAAGAAAGCCGAGCACCTCCCCTTCGAGCGGATGCCCCTGGCACAGGTCGAAATGGTAGGTACTTCCCCCGGTCGACTCGTCGGAGAGCGCGCGTGTGGCGCCACAACGCACCTTGGATGCAATCGCGGTCACCATGGCTTGATAGTGGTCGAACAGAGCCGCCTCCCAACCGTGCTCGTCCCCGTATGGAATGACACAGTGATCAACCTCATACGTTGGCACGGTCTCGGCTCCGTCAATGGGGGATTGCGTTCTGGAAGGTCCATCGTGCGCCGAAGCTCCGTCTGGTGTGCCGGGCGGATTGGACGTCCTTGCGCGCCCCTCGGCAACCAGAGCGTCGAGCGCCGAGGCCACGACGTGCGATGGCAAGCCCAGCTCGCTCGCCAGCTCGACAGCGCTCGTGGGACCGCGCTGGTGCAGCGCCACCCAGATCAGATTCGTTGCGGCTAGCTGGGGATTGCCGGAGACCGTCGCGCTGATGTCGGCCGCGTCGGCAGCGCGAAAGGCCGTTCCATCTCCACGCCCAGAGCGAAATGCGAGGCCGCTTTCGACGAGATCTTTGAGGACGCTCCGCACGACCTCTTCGTCATCACGATGGAACCGCCGCAACAGCTCGGAACGGCTCACGGTTCCGTGCGTCTTGATATACTCCAGCACGGCTTCCCAAAGCGTCACCCCTCGATCAGTCGCGCTCTCGGAGTAGCGCCGCACTCGGTTGTGGTAGGTGCGCAAGGCGAGCCCGAACATGTCGGCAATAACCTTATTGCCCAGCCCTTGCTCCTTGAGCTCGCCCACCAGAGAAAGGAACACCTGGCCGGTGACGTGGGCCAGTGGCGCACGCCCACCTGCTGCGGTCGCCAACTGGGCAATCAGCACGGTCGTTTGGCGGACGATGTTGTCGATGAGGAGGTCGAAGTTCATTGCCGTGCAACCCTCGAGCGAAGCCTGAGCCAAGCATATCCAGCCTAGGATAGGACAAGGTAGTGAAAATCTTGGCACGGTACTGGGGAGGCGTCGCAGTAGAGCTCGCTCCCGCGAACTCGGGAGTGCTCGCTTCTCGCGCCCCCCCGAAAGAACAGGGGTCAGCCCCAGGATCGAGACGCGCCGTTGGGTCTCTGGGGTTCAAGGCAAGCATCGGCTCGAATCGTCATGCGTTCTTGTGCGGACCCTTCGCTAGAGGGCTGGACGACCCCGTGTCGATACACGTCCAGCGAGGAGTCTGGCTCATCAGGAAGCCCATAGCGGTCTTGGCGATCGAGGAAGGAAACGTCCGCAGCGCACCAATCCGTCGTGATTCCGACAAGTGGATGACCTTGCCGTGACGCATTCGAAGCAGAGGGAAGGGGCGACAGAGGTTTGGTCGACGTGGTCCGCTTGGCACTGTTCGGCTTGCTGGGATTGGAGAACGCAGGAGCCGATTGGCGGTGGTCACGGAGAGAGCGCGTTCGCTGCTCTCGTGGCCGGCATCACCAGGAGCGTTAGGTTCCGTCGACGGCGGCTGGCCCAGAGGTCGATGCGGGAAGCGAAGCGTCGTCGCATCGTGCCTGCGGCGAGAACCGCTCCCGAGCGGGCCGTGACGGATTCGACCCTCCTTCACGTATGCTTTGTCCCTTTGTCGAGATCCCGAAGCCATCAACTGGGCATAGAGATGCATGGCGGCGCCCCTCTCAGCGCGGTCACGCCTCTCTCTCTCTCATCACCCGGATCGCTATCCGGCGATCCCCAACAGTGACAGTGGTCCCAATGACTAGAAGAACTAGACTTCTCGTTGCCTCACTCCTTTCGTTTCTGCCCAGCCTATCTCTTTCCGCCTGCAGCGATGGATCCTCTGCCTCTGGGAACTCGGGTACTGGGGGCGCTACTGGCGTTGGCGGGGCGCCAGGAACCGGCGGCGCGAGCGTGGGCAGCCCCACGGGTGGTGCGACCGCAACTGGAGTCGCCACGGGTGGCGCAGGGACGGGCATCCCTAGCACTGGTGGCGGCGGCCCAATCCTCGGCACCGGCGGGAGTAACCAGGGCACGGGCGGAGCCGTGACGGCAACCGGTGCGACAAGCTCTACTGGCGGCTCGACCGGAGGGCCCGGCGGGAACACGGGTGGCTCGACCAGCGTTGTCGGCAGCTCCGGTGGCTCGACCGGAGGGCCCGGCGGGCACACGGGTGGCTCTACCGGCGTTATCGGCAGCTCTGGTGGCTCGACCGGAGGGCCCGGCGGGCACACGGGTGGCTCTACCGGCGTCCTCGGCAGCTCTGGTGGCTCGACCGGAGGGCCCGGCGGGAACACCGGTGGCTCTACCGGCGTCATCGGCAGCTCTGGCGGCTCGACCGGAAGCACCGGCGGCTCGACGGGCAGCTCTGGCGGCTCCACGGGCAGCTTCGGCGGCTCGACGGACAACCCCGGAGGGACGACGGGCAGCTCCGGCGGCTCGACGGGCGACCCGACTACCGAATGTGTTCTGCCCGATTTGCCCGATTTGGACAGTCTGCCCAGAAACGACAAACTTCCCGATCCGTTCACGTTCTTTGACGGAACGCCAGTCACCACCAAGGCACAGTGGGAGTGCCGCCGCAGGGAAATCCAGGCAATGGCGGCCAAATACATCTACGGGCCTTACCCCTTCGAACCGGATGAGACGACCGGCACCGTATCCGGCGGCAGCGTTTCAATTACCTGCAAAGAAGGTTCGAAGACGGAGACTTTCAGCGCAACCATCAGCGGTTCCGGCGATGTCATCGCGATTGACATGGGAAGCGGCATTCTTCCCAACCCCCACAAGAGCCTATCGTTTGGAAGTGGCTTCGAAAACAAGATCAAGAGCCTCTTTGGCCTCTCTGAAATGAACACCAACGTAGCCACCGGATGGATGGTGGACCGCGTTCTGGATGTCCTGGAGCAGAACCCGAGCAGCGAACATGATCCACAAAAGATGGTGGTATCGGGATGTTCCGGATGCGGCAAGGGCGCTTTCCTGGTGGGGGTCTTCAGTCGGATACCGTTGACTGTCATCGTGGAATCAGGCGGTGGCGGTGCAGCCAGCCTGCGTCAGGCTGAATGGTTCAGGCACGGCGAAGGCAATTCGAGTTGGCAGTGTGCAGACGCCCTTCCCCAGAGCATCGACAACCTCGAGGAGACCGGCATCTGCGGACCATGGGTTACCAGTGTGGCCGCCCCGCTCCGCTCGAACCCCTCGAAGGTATACAATCTGCCGTTTGATCAGCATTTGCTCCTCGCAACCATCGCCCCACGGCATTTGCTGCATTTCTCAAACGCCAATGGCGTAAACTCATGGTGTCACCTTGGAGGCACCTGTGAAGCGCTCTCCTCGTGGGCAGCAGAACCGGTGTGGAATGCACTCGGCGTTCCAGAACGCATGGGTTTCCATATGTACAGCGCAGGTCACTGCAGCGCTCCGTCTGAAGCAACTACCCTTGCGAGCAAGTTCTTCAAGCGGGCATTCGAAGGCGACACGAGCGCCGAGACCGACGTCATGGACATCATGTCGAACGGCGTTCAACAGCCGGTCAGCGAATGGGAAGGCATGTGGATTGACTGGAATATGGAAACGGTTCTCGAGTAGTCCCTGACCCATCCGGGCACCAAGGCCATTTCGGCTCTGCCTTCCGTTCGGCAAGGAATGCCGCACCTGGGCAACATCGAAGCGGCCTTGGTCCGTGAGCGGGCAAGGCGCTGGCGTCCGCGTTCACGATCCCAGAAGACCCCGACCCGGAGAAGACCCCGATCCGGAAGGAGGCCAGTCCGGCGAAGCCGTGCGAGATCGCTGGCGACCTGGGCGTTGGCCGACACGCTCGGGGCTTGCCGGTGGGGCATCGCGCAACGAGTGTTGACACGGCTACTGGGCAGGACTAGCGTGCGCGCCGACCGGGGAGCTTCACCAAGGGGCTGAGAAAGCGGTAGGCCGCTGACCCGTATCACCTGATCCGGATCATGCCGGCGTAGGGAGTTAATCCTAGCGATTGCGCGCGATCCGGGCTCTTGGAAGCCCCCGTGTCCGCTGCGAGAACCGTCGCCATCCGCATCAACGAAGAAGTCGTCGAGTTGCCCCAGTCGGCAACGTTGGACGCGATCCGGCGTCGTCACAAACCCGATGCCGACCTGATAATCCTCAACGGTTTTCCCGTTGCGGAAGACGTCTGCCGCGAGACCGTGCCCCACCCTGGCGATGAGGTCGTGCTCATCCGACGCGGTGCGGTCCCCACTCGAGATGAGCTCGAAACCCTGCTCGTCGCACGGCACGGGCCCGGGGTACACGCGAGGCTCAAGGTAGCGCACGTCGGGATTGCCGGTTGCGGCGGTCTCGGCAGCACGCTGGCAGTCGCTTTGGCACGATCGGGAATCGGTTGCCTCACGCTCGTCGACTTCGATGTCGTCGAGCCGAGCAACCTGAATCGCCAGCAGTACTTCGTCGACCAAGTCGGTCTCTACAAGGTGGAGGCTCTGGCAGCCAACCTCGAACGCATCAACCCCTACGTCCGGTTGGTCAAGCACAGACTCAAGCTGGCGCGGGGCGACGTTCCCCAGCTTTTCGGTGACTGCGACATCGTCGCTGAGTGTTTCGACAGCCCAGCGGCTAAGGCCGAACTGGCGATGGCCATGCGGCGCTTCTTGCCCCAGACGCCGCTCGTTGCCGTCTCGGGCATCGCCGGTCATGGTCCGGCGTCGGACATCGTATCGCGTCGCGTGTTCGGCAATCACTTTCTCATTGGCGACCGAGTATCCGCGGCCCAGCCCAGGCGGGGACTGCTTGCGCCGCGAGTGTCAGTTGCGGCAGGCGTTCAGGCCAATGTGGTCATTCGATGGCTCCTCGGCGCCATCGCCCAGCACGAAGGAGAATGAGATGCACATCATCGTAAATGGGGATCCGCTCGAAGTGGATGAGAGCCTGACCATGCTGGCTCTACTCGCGCGGCTCGGAAAAGCGCCCGAGCACGTTGCGATCGAGCGCAACGGGGATGTCGTCGAGCCCGAGCGGTTTGCTGGGCTGAGCTTGGAGCAAGACGATCGCCTGGAAATCGTCCATTTCGTGGGGGGAGGCTGAGATGCGCCCAATCTCCGACTTGGTGATCGACGGGCAGAGGCTCACGTCGCGGCTGTTCGTAGGGACAGGCAAGTTCGCTTCCCCGGAGGTGATGGCGCGCGCCGTCGACGCTTCCGGAACTGCCCTCGTTACCGTCGCGCTTCGTCGTGTCGACGTCAAGGCTCCCGAGGATCGCACGCTGTCCGCCTTGGATTTCTCTCGCTATCGGCTGCTGCCGAATACGTCGGGGGCGCGTGACGCCGAGGAAGCGGTGCGGGTCGCGAAGCTGTCGCGGGCAGCCTGCAAGACCAACTGGCTGAAGCTCGAGGTCACTCCTGATCCCAACTACCTTCTGCCTGATCCAGTGGAAACGCTGAAAGCCGCCGAACGACTGGTGGAGCTGGGGTTCGTGGTCCTGCCCTATATCAACGCGGATCCGGTTCTTGCCAAGCGGCTGGCCGAGGTTGGGTGCGCCACCGTCATGCCACTCGCCGCGCCCATCGGCACCAATCGTGGCATTCAGACGCGCGATCAGCTCCAGATCATCATCGAGCAGGCAACCGTCCCTGTAGTGGTCGACGCCGGACTCGGAATGCCGTCCCACGCAGCCGAAGCCATTGAGCTTGGTGCCGATGCCGTGCTGGTCAACACCGCCATAGCAACCGCAGCGGATCCCGTAGGCATGGCGCGGGCCTTTCGCCTCGCGGTCGACGCAGCGGTCTTGGCGCGCATCGCCGGTCCAGGTGCCGTGTCGCACTCCGCGCGTGCCTCGAGTCCCCTCACAGGCTTTCTGGGAGCGGATGCATGAACATCACCGTGCTCCAGAAAGCACTCGAGGGTGTGACCACCGAAGACGTCGCGCGGGCGCTCGACCGTGAGTCGCTCGGTGAACAGGACATCATGGCTCTCCTTTCACCGGCTGCCGCGCTGAGCCTCGAGACCCTGGCTCAGCGTGCCCGCGATCTGACCTTGCGGCGCTTCGGACGCACGATGCAACTCTACGCCCCCCTCTATCTGTCGAACGAGTGCGTCAACCGCTGCACCTACTGCGGCTTCTCTCACGGGCTCGCCATCACGCGGCGCACGCTCTCCGTCGAAGAAGTCGTCGCCGAGGCGCGCATCCTGCATTCTGAAGGGTTCCGGCACGTTCTACTCGTGAGCGGAGAGTCGCCCCGCGTCGTCGACCTCGCCTACCTCGAGGCGGTGGCGCGGGCATTGAATCCGCTGTTCGACTCGTTGTCGCTCGAGGTGGGAACGTTCGAGCTGGCAGGCTACCGGCGCCTTGTGGCCGCCGGGTTCGATGGGCTCACGCTGTACCAGGAGACTTACGCGCCAGAGATATACCAGCGCGTTCATCTGGCAGGGCCAAAGCGTCGGTACGACCGGCGCCTAAGGGCGATCGAGCAGGCGGGGCAAGCGGGATTTCGGACACTGGGAATAGGAGCGCTGCTCGGCCTGGGCCCATTCCGGCTGGAGGCGGCGGCCATGTTGCTTCACGGGCGCGGGCTCGGCAGCCGCTACTGGCGCAGCCGGATTGCGATCAGTTTCCCGCGCATCCGTCAGCACGCTGGTGGCAGCGCCGCGCCATTTCCGGTCAGTGACCGCGACTTGGCCCAGATGATCTGCGTTGCACGGCTGGCGCTACCCAATGCTGAGCTCGTGCTGTCGACGCGCGAGCCTGCACACTTGCGCGACCACTTGCTTCGACTCGGGATCACCCGCATGAGTGCCGGCAGTCGCACCGACCCTGGCGGCTACGGCGTCGACGGTAGCGCTCGAGGTCATGCTGGCGAGCAGTTCAGTATCGAGGACGAGCGACCGGCGCGCGAAGTAGCCAGGCGCCTCTCGGAGGACGGGTTCGACCCCGTTTGGAAGGACTTTGATCGCAGCTTCGTTGGCCCGGACTGGGTCGAGGCCCCCCGATGAAGATGGCCCCGTTTGGCCTGTATCTGGTGCTCACGGAGCCCGTGGCGGGCTACGTTGCGTGCGTCGAAGCCGCCGTCGAGGAGCAGGTGGCTTTCGTGCAATTGCGCATCAAGGATCGGCCGCGCGAGGAAGTGGTCCGCGTCGGTCACCAACTGCGCGAGATCACGCGAGGGACGACCACCAAGTTCATCGTCAATGATGACGTCGAAGTGGCACGCACGGTCGACGCGGATGGGGTGCACCTCGGCCAGGGCGACATGAGCGTCGAAGATGCGCGCCGGCTCTGGCCCGGTTCAGCGTCGAAGATCTTCGGACTATCCACCCACGATGAGGCGCAGGCTCGTGCCGCAGAACGCTCGATGCCCGACTACATCGGGGTCGGTCCCTTGTTTGCGACGCCCACCAAGCGCGTCCCGGACCCAACCCTGGGAATCGACCGCGCCGCTGCCATCGTGGGTCGATCTCGATTGACGTGTGTGGCGATTGGAGGCATCGACCTGCAGCGGCTGCCCGAGGTGCTCGATTCAGGCATTGAGAATTTCGCCGTGGTAAGGGTGGTCTGCCAGGACCCGGAACCGAGGCGGGCCATCGTGCGCTTGCGTGAGAGATGGCTGGCGTCGCGTCAGACCCCGCCAAACCAACGGGGGCGGGCGTCACGCTAGGGCCTGGCCCGGCCCAGACGACACCGACAGAACAGCGTTGGTCGTCACGAACCGTGCGGGTGGCGGTGGCAGACCGGGAGGGACGGCAACCGCCCTGGCGTCCCGGCGTGAGGCTGCCAAGTGCTTCAGCAGGGCTTGACAGCGTCTACCGGCTCTGGCGAACTTCTCAGCCGTGAAGGTCGCCTGGTGCGGAGCGGGAGCCGCAACGCTTACGCTGGCCTGGTCTGGCCTGGCTCAGGAAGTCGGTTTTCGGGTGGAGTACGCGGCGCCGGATCCGTGCCCTTCCGAGGCGGAGTTCCTCCAAGCCATTGCAGATCGCAGCGAGACCGGCAGGCCGGCGGCGCCTGCCGAGGAGGCTAGGCTGCTCAAAATCGAGATCGCGGACGCTTCGGGCACATGGCACGGCACGCTACAGTTCGTCAACGCCGCGGGTAGCCCTGTGACTCGGGAAGTCGAGGCGCCTGGGTGCTCCGAGGTTGCCGACGCACTCGCGATCATGGCCGCGCTGGCACTCGACTCCCAGAATCTCGGTCGTGCGGGTGGTGGGGAGGAAGAGCCGGCGAACGCGCAGGGTGCGCTGGCGGGGCGTCTCGATCTTGATTCCGCAGAATCGCTCGATCCACCGCCGGATCATGCGGGCAGTGCGCGGCTCGAGCATCCCGCCGTCGAGCGCCCAGCGGCACCCCGAATCGATCGGCGGCAGAGCATTGCGCCACCAGAGCAGTCTGCTCCGAAAGCTCCCGATTGGGAGCTCGGCGCGGCACTCTCGCTGCGCTCGGAGATCAGCCCAGCATTCGTGAGTCCTGGCGGGGAGCTGGTGCTGTGGCGTGGCGAACCAGGGGGTCTTGGCTTTCGATTGGCGCTCGGGGTCGCAGGCTCGGGTAAGACAACCGTCGGCGGTCATCGCGCTTCCTTCGCGTGGACGGGGGGAACCCTCGATGGTTGTCAGGACCTAGGGCTGACAGAGGTGTCTGGCTGCGCGAGTCTCGACGCGGGGCTCATTGCCGGGGCCGGCAAGCAGGACGACCTCATTGTCCGAGCACACACCAAGTGGCGCAGCTGGATGGCTATTGGGCCGGCATTGCGCTGGGCCCTTCCGGCCAGCGAGCGCTGGAGCATTCGCGTCGGTGTCGCTGGTCGCTACGCAGCCTTGAGGCCGAATTTCCACTATGCCGCCGAGCCGGATGTCACGATTCATCGGCCCAAGCCGTGGGTGTTCGCAGTAACCCTGGACGTCTCCTATTCTCTGCGCGACCGGAAAACGGACAGGATGGGGATCGGGACAGCCCGGTCGCGACATGAGTGAGCACGATGGGATCACCCGCGCGGGCAAGGGAGACGGTGGAGGGTGACTCGACCTTGCCGTCGGGGACCCAGCTGGAGTCGCAGCTCGAGAACTTGGTGCGTGCTCATTTCGTGTTCGTGTGGCGCAGCTTGCGCCGGTTGGGTCTCGCGCCACCGGACGCCGATGACGCTGCTCAGCGCGTGTTCATGGTCCTGTCGCGACAGCTCGCCACCATCACGCCCGGCCGGGAGCGCGCCTATCTCTTCGGAACTGCGGTACGCGTCGCAGCCAATGTCCGCCGCAAGAACCTGAGAAGCATCGAGCAACCCACCGAGCTACTGGACGAGTTCAGAGATGAACGGCCAAATCCGGAGCGGCTGCTCGAGCGACGCCGCGCCAGGGCGCTTCTCGATGAACTCCTGGGGGGGCTCCCCGCAGAGCAGCGGCTCGTCTTCATCCTGGCCGAAATCGAGGGGCTCGGGCAAAGGGAAGTCGCCGACACGCTCCAGATCCCGGAGGGAACCGCGGCATCACGACTCCGCAGGGCGCGGGCACACCTCGAGCGAAGGCTCGCGGAGCTGCGGTGCCTGCACCACGCCGGAGGAAAGCGATGACCGGCCAGGTTACCTCGGAACGTCGGCTCCTCGACTCATTGGTCGACGCAGCGCGGGAGGAGCGCCCCGACGACCGATCACTGAGACACACGTTTGCCGCGCTCGGGTTCGCCAACGCGCTCTCCACCACCAGTATTGCCGCCGGAGCTATTTCCGAAACGGTCGGAGCTGCAGCCGTCGGGGGAGCGCCGGGGGCTGCCGCGGTGCTGGAAGAAGGCGCCGCGATGAGCCAAGGGGTCACGATGAGCGCGAGCGCTGGTGTGCTGGGCAAGGCGGGGAGCGTGGGGGTGACGCTGGCGGCCCCCAGCGCCACCGTGGGGGGTGCCGGGGCTTCTGGCACCATGCTCGTTCCTGCAATGCTCGCCAAGTGGTTCGCGATCGGCATCGTCGCAGGAGCCGGAGCCCTGGGCGCAGGGGCGACGGTTCAGAGCAGACTAGCAGCACCGCAGCCGCCCCAGCCACTGTCCGCCGGCTCACCTGAGCCGATTCCAGCGTGGTCGCTGCCCAACACCCCGAACGCGGCTCGTCGAGCGGCGGAAGCGCCCAAGCCGCAGCCGCGATTGGATGGCGCGGGCACGGGCGAAACGGGGCGCCTCGGAGTGGCGCTCGTGGCGAGTTCGGGATCTGAGTTAGTTACCGGTCTCCCCTCGAACCGCGGCGGCATCGTGCTGCCCGCCGCGAGTGAACCGTCTCCGAAGCCTGCTGCGTCGCCGCTGCGCGAAGAAGTGGAGAGCATCGAACGCTCGCGCTCGGCGCTGCGTGCCAGCGACTCGACGAACGCCATAGTCTACGCAGAGCAGTACCTGCAGCGCTTTGCGGACGGGGTCTTCGTCCCGGAAGCGTACTACCTCATCATGGAGGGCAAGTTGCGCCGTGGTGACATTGATGGCGCGCAGCACTCGGCAAGCGCTCTGGTGGCCCGCTTTCCATCCAGTGCGCAGAGCATCAAGGCCCGCCACGTGCTCGAGCTGCGATAAAAGGGATCGAACACGCTGGCTCACAACACTACTCAGTCGAGAGCTCGAGATGACCCCGAGGCGAGGGCTCGCCACTGACCGTGGATGGTCCCAGCAACTGTGAGGACGAATCATGCTACGAATGACGGATGTTGCGATGATCGCGCTGGCAGTCGGCGCGGCAATCGGATGCGGCGGCGACGCGGAGCTCGGCAGAGCCTCGGAAGGCGGCGACGGCAGCTCCAATCTTGGCGGAGGCAGCAGCGAGACTCAAGGCGGCGACGGTTCGAACCTGAATGCGGGGGTGGGAGGCGATGAGCAGGCTTCACTGAACACCGAGAGCAACACGGTGGACCACCCCGATGGCTCAGACGTGGTTGCAGGCTCGGGAGGCGAGGTCACGTCATCGAGTGGCGGAGTCGCGGTCGGAGGTGGATCCACCGTCGTGCAACCCACGGGCGGTAGGTCGAGTGCCCCTCCTGCGGGCAACGGGTCGTCTGGCCACACTGGCGAAGGAGCTGCAAGCGTGGGCGGAGCAACAGGGGCTCCCGGAGGCAACACGAGCAGCGGAAACTCGGGCGGCGGAGGCTCGTTCGGTGACACGAACGGCGGTGGCTCGTCCGGTGACACGAGCAGCGGAGGCTCGTCCGGTGACGCGAACAGGGGAGGCTCGTCCGGTGACACGAACAGCGGAGGCTCACCGGGCGACACGCTGCCCGAACTCCTCGATGGTCAGGACGGTTTCGCCGCTCGCTACTGGGACTGCTGCAAGCCCAGCTGCGGCTGGACGGGGAACACAGGTGGCCCCGTCGACAGCTGTGATATCGACGACAACAACATCGGCGTCGATGATACGGTCGGAGACGCTTGCACTGGCGGAACGGCCTTCACCTGTCACAGCTGGGCACCCTGGGCGGTCAGCGACACGCTGTCCTACGGGTTCGCCGCCTTCAACGGGGTCAGCTGCGGCACCTGCTATCAGATCCAATTCTCCGGAACGAGCAGCCGCGGCACGCCAACCCCTGGGATCGAGGGAAAGCAGATGATCGTCCAGGTCGTCGACGACGGTTGGCTCGAGGAAAATGAGTTCGACCTATTGATCCCGGGGGGCGGCACCAACGACATGAACGCATGCGTCACCCAGTGGAAGACCAGCGACCTTGGCGCGCAGTACGGAGGCTGGAGGTCGACCTGCGGCGCCGACGCAAGCTGCGTCCGCGACGCGTGTCAGGCCGCTTTCGGGGATGATCCGGAGCTCATGGCCGGCTGTGATTGGTATATCGACTGGCTGCAGATGGCCGACATGCCCGACATTCGCTACGCACGGATCGGCTGTCCTGAGGCGCTCACCGCAGTCTCCGGTAGCGGACCGTCCAAGTGGTAGACCTTCGTCGAGGTGGCGCAGGCGTGGTGGTGCGAGGAGAGCCCGGGCGACGGAGTCTTGGCGCCGGAGGGAGACCGCGGAACGCTCATGGCAGGATTGCCCATGGGAATGCTCTCTGGTAAGTGTGGGGGAACCATGGGTACACGTGCGGTCGTGATCGGTGCCGGGTTCGGGGGGCTTGCTGCTGCGATCCGACTTCGAGCGATGGGCTACGAGACCGAAGTCCTCGAAGCAGGGCACCAAGCTGGGGGTCGGGCGCGCGTCTTCCATCGAGATGGATTCACCTTCGATGCTGGTCCGACGGTGTTGACAGCGCCTCACCTGGTGGACGAGTTGTTTCGGCTGCTGGGGCGGCGGAGGGAGGACTACGCGCAGCTGACGCCCATTTCCCCGCTCTATCGCGTCAGTTTTCCAGACGGCACCCATTTCGACTACGAGGGAACCGACGAGGCGCTCGAGCGCCAGGTTCGTGATCTCAGCCCGACAGATGTCCACGGCTACCGGCAACTCTCTGACCACGCGCGACGCATCTTCGAGGTCGGATACCTGCAATTCGCCGATCGCCCGTTCCACCGCTTGGAGGACATGCTGAAGATCGTTCCCGATCTCGTGAGCGTGCGGGGATACCGTAGCGTTCATGCGCTGGTGGCAAGCTACATCAAGGATGAGCGGCTGCGCCAGGTCTTCACCTTCGAACCGCTACTGATCGGCGGTAACCCCCTGCGTGCCCCAGCAATATACCTGCTCATACACTGGTTGGAGCGGCAGTGGGGTGTCCACTACGTCTTGGGAGGGACAGGACGGTTGGTGGAGGGGCTCGTGCGTCTGCTCCACGAGTTCGACGTGCCCGTCCGCCTAGGAGCAGCGGTCGAACGCATCGCCACAGATGGCGGGAGGGTGACGGGGGTGCACCTCGAATCGGGAGAGTTCGTACCCGCCGACCTGGTCGTTTGTAACGCCGACCCAACACGCGTGTACGCCCGCATGCTGGATCGAAAGCATCTTCGCACCGCCCGGTTCACGAGGCTGCTGCGCCAGCGCCATTCCGCAAGCCTCTTCGTTGGATACTTCGGCACCCGACGGCAATTCCCACACTGCAAGCATCACACCATCTTTCTCGACAGCGAGTATCGCAACTTGCTGCGAGACATCTTCGACAGACGCGTCCTTAGTGGTCGCTACGCTCTCTATCTGCACGCGCCCAGCCGAACCGACCCTACGGTCGCCCCTGAGGGCTGTGACGCCTTCTACGTCCTTGCTCCGGTACCCAATCAGCTGAGCGAGATCGACTGGAGTACGGCGGCTGAGGAGACCTTCGATCGCATCCTCGACGTGCTCGAGGCTCGATGTCTCCCCGGGCTCCGTGACTCGCTGGTCACGCAGTTCGCAGTGGACCCCCGCTACTTCGAGGGAGAGCTCCGCTCCCACGTAGGAGCGGCCTTTGGCCTCGAGCCAACCCTGACGCAGTCCGCCTATTTCCGCTACCACAATGCCGCGCCAGGAATCGCCGGGTTGTTCTTCGTGGGAGCAAGCACGCACCCAGGGGCAGGGATCCCGGGGGTGCTCTGCTCCGCGAAGGTACTCGAGCGCGTGGTACCAAGACCGCCCCACCGTTCATCCAGCAACTGAGCAGTTCCAGATATCGGTTGTTGCGCCCCCCAGGCGGGGTCGGCAGCGAGGGAGCGTGCCAACCAGCGGCCCCTGCGTCTGCCGCCGTTGCCGCCGCAATCCCGTGCCCGAACTGCGCAATTGCCCCCCCTCCCCCTCCCGCCGTGACGGTCGCGGGGATTCAGGCGATCGGCGATCGAACCGCCCCACACATTCCACCGGCAAAGGAATTTTCCAATCCCAGAGGGTCTTGTTCCTCCCCTTGTCCGGCGGGCGACCAGGTGCAGGATGCTGAAGTTACTCTCCAACTCTTCACTTGGCGGTTGTCGTGAAATCCACAATTCCAGGCCTATCTCCCACCGTTCCAGCTCGTAGCGTCCGATTCGCCCCTCGAGGCTTGACGATAGCCGCGGTAGCACTCGCCGTTCTGCCTGCGTGCGGTGGTGGTGACTCGGACCAAGGCACCGCCGGTACGGGCGGAGCCGCCGCCACCGGCGGAGGGAGTGCCCTCGGAGGCACCGGAAACGCCATCGGGTCGACCGGCGGCAGCACATTCACAACGAGTACCGGAGGCGGAGGCCCTCTCGGCAACACGGGAGGTCTCACATCGGTGGCAAGCGGTGGAGCTTCCGCTGCGAGCGGTGGCGCCCCGGCAGGAACCGGCGGAGCGCCCGCAGTAACGGGCGGTGCCGCCCCCGTGACCGGTGGCGCTCCCCCTGCGAGTGGTGGCGCTTCGGTGGGGAGCGGGGGAACTTCAGTCGCGACGGGAGGCTCCTCCATGGCGAGCGGCGGTGCCTCAGTGGCGAGCGGCGGTGCCTCCATGGCGAGCGGCGGCGCCTCAGTGGCGAGTGGCGGAACCTCGGAGGGCAGCGGGGGCGCAGAAGACCCACAAGCCACGGGAGGCCAGGGCGAGCCCGGAGGGATGGGCGGCAGCGGGGGCATGGGCGGCGATGACGGTGGGGCGGGGGAGCTTGGAACCGGAGGGCTGGGACCTTCGGACTGTGTGGCCAGTGGCAGGGCACACAATCCACTTGTAACCCACATCTTCACGGCCGACCCGAACGCGGTCGTGTACGGAGACCGCGTCTATCTCTATGTCTCGCACGACGTCGACGGGCAAGAGGACTACGACATGGTCGACTACCGCGCGTTCTCCTCGGACGATATGGTCAACTGGCAAGATCATGGCGTGATCATTCACTCCGACTCACTGTCGTGGGCGGAGAATCTCTACGCACCCGGCGCATGCGAGAAGAACGGAAAGTACTACCTCTACATGCCCAATGGGGGCACGTCGATCGGCGTCGCGGTCGCTGACGATCCGGGGGGGCCCTTCGTTGACCCCATCGGTACCGCTCTTCTGACCAAGAGCTTCCCGAACGCCAATGTGCCGTGGTTGTTCGATCCCGCATGTTTCGTCGACAAGGACGGCCAAGGCTATCTGTACTTTGGCGGTGGCGACGATGGCGGCCAGAACGCCCGGGTAATCCGCCTCAACGACGACATGGTCAGCCTCCAGGATGCCTCGGCCACGACGATTCCCACCACAGCATTCTTCGAGGCGTCCTTCATGCATGAGCATGAGGGAACCTATTATTTCAGCTACTCCTCGGACTTTTCCTCGGGCCACGGCGCCGCGCTCGAGTACTTGATGAGTGACAACCCCATGTCGGGTTTCACCTACCAGGGAGCCTTCCTACCCAACGCCAACATCAACAACGGCAACAACAACCACGGTTCCATCATAGAGTTCATGGGTAAGACTTACGTCTTCTACCACGCCCGTAAGCTGGAGCAGGAGCTCGGGATCGACAAGATCAACAACCGGAGCGCGGCCGTCCAAGAGATCACCTACGGCGCCGATGGGAAGCTCCAGCCAATCACGATGAGCACCGAGGACTTCACTGTCAGTCAGCTCAAGTGTCTCGAGGGTTTTGCCGAAGTCCAAGCCGAGACACTGGCAGCGGAAAGCGGAATCGAAGTGGAGGGCAACGCGGGCGAGACAGTTCGTGTTGCATCCATCAGCGACGGCGATTGGGTAGGCTACTCCCAGGTCGACTTCCGCAGCGGCGCAACCCAACTGGTACTGCGCGTAGCTTCGGCGAACGGTGGCGGCAGCATCGACGTGCGCATCGACGGCTGCGTGACGGGTGAGCAGGGCACCTCGATCGGTACCTGCGAGGTCACGAGCACGGGTGGAGCCGACACCTACGCAGAAATCGCCTGCCCGGTCGAATCGACGCAAGGGGGACACGACCTGTGCCTGCGGTTCTCCAACAACCCCTCTTTCCAGCTCGACTCCTGGCACCTCGAATAACCAGGCGGATCGCCGTTGGTTCTTACCAGCTCCGCCTGCAGAGGCGTTCTCTGGCCGACCATGTCGAGCCGGAGACGGCCCCAATGGCCACCTGGAACTCGAACTCGGGCGCCCTCGCCCTCGCGGCGTCTCCGGGACTGCGAATCGCTGCCTGACCGGTGCCTGTCAAAGGAGTAGGCTTGACCCGCAACGCAGCAGCAATTCCAGCCGGCGCCAATTGATCCACTGGCGAGACAGCGGCACGAGCTCGGAAATGGGGGTCGAAACCAGAATCGGCGGCGCAGGGCACCGCAATGGTGTTCCCGCACGGCACTCTGAATCAGGCGAGACAGACCGTCCGAGCTGCCTCCAGTGTCCGGCGGCGCCCGACGTGTTCGTAGGACCGAAACCCGTAGGCTTTTCGTGTCGTAATTCGCGCCTTGTTGTCGAATCCCTCGGTGGCGCCGGCTGCGAACTGTCCACGGGCTCGAAACGAGTTGAGCAGCTCTGGTTCATGCTGACGTAGCGTGCGCGCGAGCTTCTTGAGATGCTCGTTCCGAGTGCGCATACCCTGGCGTGTCCAGTCTTCCAGGAATCGTCACGATCTCGCAGCTGCATCGAGGTCGAATCCGTGCATTTGG
Source organism: uncultured Polyangiaceae bacterium (assembly GCA_964424695.1). Taxonomy (GTDB): domain Bacteria; phylum Myxococcota_A; class Polyangia; order Polyangiales; family Polyangiaceae; genus JAEWRL01. Next base: position 8,844 of record CAYRKE010000073.1, on the reverse strand, counting down.
GGCAGTATTCTCCGCTCGCTCCTCACTCGCGCCTTGCCGGAGCGGGCGCATCGACCGGCTCGGTGCTCTAGTTATTGCTGAGCGGCTCCTTAGTTCTGTGCGGTCGCAAGTTCTGCACGTCGGTACGCGGCGGGCGGCATCCCAACGTGCCGCTTGAAGGCCTTGCTGAAAGCGACCTCGTCCCCAAACCCGACGCGCTCGGCAACTTCCTTGAGCCCAAGCGCTGGGCCACGTAACAGCACCGCCGCGCAATGCATCCGCCATCGTGTGAGGTAGCGATGGGGCGATTCACCCACGAGCTCAGCGAATCGAGCGCAGAACGCGGAACGTGACATTCCAGCTTCTGCGGCCAGCGTCTCGACGCTCCAATCGCGCTCGGGGCTCTGGTGCATCGCGGCAAGCGCGCGTGCAATCGCCGGCTCCTTCAGACCACGCAGCCACCCCTCCTGCTGACTGGTGCCGGGTTGCTCGAGGTAGGCGCGAATCAGTTGAACGAACAGGATGTCACTCGCCCGCGCGATGACTGCCGCCGAGCCTGGACGAGGCAGTGCGGCTTCGCGCGCCAGTAGTTCGAGCGTTGCCTCGAATTGGGGTGACGCGCGACCATCGTCGCCCGGAATGTGCACGAATGGTGGCAACATCGAGAGCACGGGATGAAGGTCTGTTGGGGCGAAGCAGAAGTGCCCGCAAAGCAGCGTCGTCGGAGCGCCACCGCCGCCATACACGAGTGGCCCGGACTCCGGGATCCGCTCAATGACGTCGTTGATGTCCTCGGCATGTCGACGCAGCTCGTCGGAGACGATGTGACCTCCACCAGTCGGAAAGACCACGAAGTCACCGGCGCCCAGCGCCAACGGCGGAGTCTTGTCAGCGAAGCGCAGCCAGCAGCCGCCGCGACGCACGGCGTGAAAGGTTGCCACCTGGCGCGGAGGGATCCGCAGGCCCCAGGGGGCCGTCAATTCGGACCGACAGTAGAGCGCCGTGGTGAGACGAAGGGTCGATAGGACTTCGGAGAGTGTATCCATGGCTTGGAAGAATTGACAAGTTTGCGGGACGTACCGCCATTCATCATCCGACTAACTCGGGATATGTGACAGTCATCGAAGGGCGCACGCAAGGCCCTTGTCGCGCCGAACCAACAAAAGAAGGTAGAACGTCATGTCCACGATTCTCGTTACGGGTTCCACGGGTAAGATTGGTCGTCAGGTCATCGAGCAGCTCGGCGCCAAGCCCAACGTCACAATTCGTGCTGCCGTCCACTCGCCTCGGAGTGCTGAGCAGATTGCTGCGACTGGCGCCACCCCGGTGCCATTCGATTGGGACGATGCCGCGACCTATGGTCCGGCCGTCACCGGTGTGGACACGATCTTCCTTCTCTCGCCCATGGTTCCGGACGTGGCTCGACAGCTTGCCGCTTTGCTGGAGGTTGCGCGCAAGGCGGGCGTTCGACGCGTCGTCCGCAGTTCTGCAGCGGGTGCCGATCCGAAGAGTCCGATATTGCTCGGACGCTGGCATGGTGAAGCGGACGACGTTGTTCGTGCCGCGCCAATCCCTTCCACGATTGTCCGCCCTGGCAACTTCATGCAGAACTTCATCGACGTCTACCCGCCAGACGCACAAGGAAACATCTACCTACCGTGGGGCGAAGCCAAGGTTAACTTCGTCGACACGCACGACATCGCCGCGGTCATCGTGGCCGCGCTCACCGAGCAAGGTCACGAAGGGAAGACCTACGACGTGACCGGACCCGGTGGGATCTCCGCGACCGAAGCCGCCGAAGCCATCAGCAAGGCGAGCGGCCGAAAGGTGCAGTACGTCGACGTCCCCGAGAGCGCCGCGCAGAAAGCCATGAAGGACTCGGGAATGCCGGATTTCTTGGTGCAAGCCATGACGGAATTGAACGCGGCGTGCAAGGCGGGGTATCTCGCTACCGTCGCACCCACGGTGCGGACCGTCACCGGACGTGAGCCGAAGACTTTCGCCGAGTTCGCACGCGAGAATGCCGCAAGCTGGCGCATGGCCTGATCCCCAAGAGGGGGAACGTGAATATGGCACTGGAGTGATGGGTCCCCTAAGCTCCCGCCATGACCAAGCAGGAAACCTACGTCAGCACGGACGTCGAAACGGACGGTCCTATTCCTGGCCCACACTCGATGCTGTCGTTCGCGTCTGTGGCTTTCGACGAAAACGGCACGTAGCTCTCGTCGTTCGCTCGCAACCTCGCGACCCTCGAGGGAGCCACCGGACACACCCCTTCCCTTCCCCCGCTCACCTCGACAGAACTCCGCTACGTGTCGAACGGCAATCAGGGCTGTCCGAGGGGCGGATGGCACGGTCTCGGTACCGGCTCCGACACCATGCCCATTCTTGCCATCAGGCGCGCTGCAGCCACCAAACGGATAACCGTGACAGCCCGGAGAGGGCGCGCGTCGCAAACGGTGGGCCATTGTCGGAGCGAATTCGCGAGGGCAAACCGAAGGATTCGAATGCTTTCTCGAAGCACGCCGGCACTTGTTCGAAATTCGCCTTTTCCACCGCCTTACAAACCAATAGATACCGGCTGAAATCGTCGGTGACGGTAAGCGGATCACATGGCGACCCGTCCCTGGTGCGGGACTTCCGGCCAGGTCGGCTCCGCTCGAAATGAGCCATCCCCACACGCTGGAATCTCTGCGGAGAAGTTCTGTGTGGAGGGTTCCGATAGACCGATTGGCCCGCTCTGCAGCCGGATTCACGGTCAGTCGTAGACAAGCCGAGCCGTTCCGAGTTGTTTGGAGCGGATGAAGTTACAGCTTCGGCAGGTGACCGGCAGCGTACCCCCATTGAACACCGCGCGCAGGCGCTCGTACTCGGGGCTAGTCCAACAATCGTAGAAGGAGCGTTCGAGCACCGATCCGAGCTCTGGGACACTCCGAGATTGACCACATGGTTTGACGTGACCGTCGGCGAGAATCATGCAGCGGTCGTACATGAGTCGGCAATGGCCTTCGACCTTGGTTGTACCATGCAAGTCCCAATACGTGTCCTGGTGATCCAGGTTCATGATGGTGCTTGCAGTGCTTCCCGCGCGATCGGCGCCTCGCTCGGCGCCCGGGTTGGCACAACGCGCAGCACACTGTGTGGCACGACCAGCGACTGGGGCGAATGCGGGCGCCCCGGAGACTGGTAAATTGTCCGGAATTCGGACCGATACTCCGAGTTCGCGGCCAGCTTCGCGTGTGGCATCCAGGTAGTAGTTCGTACGTCTTGGATCGTCCGTGAGCCGCTGGCTTTGTGTCCAAGGTAGGTCGTGAAATGGTACGAGCCAGGCTGCTTGCAGCTCCTGAGCCCCATGCTCTTTCGTGAACCGCACGAAGTCGGGCATCTGATGGATATTGCACTTCAGCAGCACAACCCCGATGATGAGTCGGAAGTCCGGACTGCGAAACTTGTTGAGGTAGTCGAGGCTCTGCAGGAGCTTGTCCCACTTGCCACCAACTCGGACGTACTCATAGGTTTCACGGTCAGCGCCGTCGACCGAGACGGTGAGGCTCGAAAACGTTTCGCCGACAAGTCGGCCCATCCGTTCGGTGATCACGTTGCCATTGGTGACAGTGTTTAGCCGTACTCCCTCCTCAAGGAAGATTTCGAGGACCCGGTCGATTGCCGGGTGGAGGAACGGCTCGCCCCCGCCGTGGATTTTGCAGTCGCTGATGAACGGTAACTCGGGTCGCAGTCTTTCGAGTGTGGAAGGTTCGAGGAACATGAGCTTCCGCTTCCGACCAGGACGGGTGATCGAGCAGGTTCGACACCTCATGTTGCATGCCGTCGACATCTCAACGTGTATGAGCTTCGGCAGGTTCGTGACTCTGGAATCGCCACGCTTGTAGGCGCCCCTCATCCAGTCGAGGTTGCGGGCTTTCAGCGCGCCAAGTTGACCGAATGCTTTGGCGACTGCGACGGCCAAGACCCGCAGTGGGCCCGATTGGCTCTTGAAGACGGCATGGTCGAGCAAAATGGTCGCAGAGCGAGCACGCGCGAATATCGATCCACTCGCCAGAAGTGACCCACGCGGGACGGTTCCGCCATTGGTAGAAACCTCTTCGAATAGCGCCAGAAGGACCCCCGGGGCGGCGGAACTAGCCGCGGTACGCATCAGCGAGAAGCCTTCGAGTTTCTCCACAAGGGAACCCACGACTTGCTCTGGAAGCGCAGGTACGACCCATTCTTGCCCTGACTTGTCCTGCAACCACCGCGTCAAGCGAACGAGAACGCGCCCACAGGCGGTTGCGGTCGCGCTGAGCGAGTCGCGATGTCGAAAGAGACCTACGTCTTCCGTCGTCTCGTCGAAGGCCTTGGCGCACAGCATCAACAGCAGTGTGTCGTGCACCGTCAGCGGGTCGTCAGTCCAGTCGTGGATGATCGCTCGGCACGCCGCGATTACGGTTCGTGCTTGTTCCTGAGAGACTAGCGGTACCACGTCGGAGTCCTCCCAATGAAGTCGGAAGTCCATCGTCACGGGTGTTTCCGCGATTCCCCATGCCGGAACCAATCCGCAGTGAAACGGTCGGGCTCCGCGCGATGGACTGCTTGCCAAGCAGCTATCTCGCTGGGGTCACCCGTTGGCCTTTCCTCAGCCAGACACGAGTGTAGTCGGGATACTGGTAGTGGTGTTTGCGGTCAGAGAACTTGCGTTATCTCCGGACGCCCGGACAGACCCATCAACTCGAGTTGCTCGCCGCACGCGGCCGCTGGCCGGTCAGCGCAGTCAGCGTGCAGACGGTCACCCACCACCTCGGGCCGCAGCGATGCGTGGCTCGCTAGCACTCCGAAGTACCTGACTTGGTGTACCCGCGGGTTGTGACCCTCGCGGGTCGCTATCCACGGCTTCGATTACAGGAAGCATGTGCCGACCCGATGGCATGAGACCACTTGAGTCTTGCTGCACTGGCAACGCCTGAGCGATCTCGCTGACTCCCGACGGCCTAACGCTGCTAACGGGCATTGGACAGTGCATGCCCACGACGCAGCTAATGACCGCAAGCGCGACGTCCCAAACAGTCACGCCCGCCATCATGGCATCTTGTCGCCGCCCGTCTGCTTGAACTCGACCTCTGCCCCCGGCACCCGCCGCTGCAGCTTGCTTGTGGCGTTCGCGATAGGAAGAACAAACTGCGAACACCGGGCCAGAGGGGAGTAGACCGCTGGGGCAGCAGCGAAGATGAACCCGCTTGGCAGAATTGCATCCGAGCTTCACGAACCTCTCGCGTTCGGTGTCAAGAACGCAGCCCGCACATCGCTTCGACATCACCTCCGAGTCTTGGCGCACACCTTCGCGCCGAAGCCGCCATACCCTTCCCTTCCCCCGCTCACCTCGACAGAACTCCGAGTTTGCCATCTCGCGTTCCCCGGCCACGGCCCGGGCGTCCGCCGTGGCAGACGACGGCAGCCAATACCTTTTGGTCTGGAGCGATGATCGGGACACCGAACCCGGCATCTCCGGCACTCGAATCAGGACGGACGGAAGCTCCGTCGCCACGGGTGGGAGCTCCGGGGACCAGCCGAGCTCCGACGAAGGGGGATGCTCGGTGAGCGGAACGGGGCACAAGGGGGCGGGGCTTGGGTGGGGCGTCGCGTTGGCGCCCAGAGTGGCCCCGCCATTGTGGAGCGTTGACTGGCTTCCGACTTGGGTGGCGCGATCGTTGCAGACATGCGCGACCGAGTGATCTGTGCCACCCATGGCACATATCGAGGAGCAGTCGACCATGCGTTTCCTTCTGGTGGGGCCCGAGCGTGAGGAAAACCTGTCTATCCGCTACCTCTCGGCAGCGCTGCGGGGCGCTGGGCACGAGGCAGAGATCGCGCCTTTTGACCGGCCGGGGGATATTGCACAGGTTCTGCTGCGGGCTCCGGGGTTCGAGGCAATCGGTCTGTCGCTGTGCAGCCAAGTACGGGCCCGGGAGTTTCTAACCCTGGCTGCCGCGCTCAAGCTGCAGGCGCCGGGGGTTCCAGTCATCGCGGGGGGACACTATGCCACCTGTGCCGCTGACGACCTTCTGGCACACCACCACGAACTCGACGTCATCGTCGTCCACGAGGGCGAACGCACCATCGTGGACCTGGCCAACGCTGGCGTCAGCCACTCGAAGCTCGGCGCCATCCCCGGGCTCGTGTTTCGCGACAAGGGGAAGACTGTGCGCACCCCGCCGCGCCCCATCGAAACGGACCTCAACGCCCTGCCCCAACCGGATCGCCGAGGACGGGTTCGAATGTTGGCAGGCGTCCCGACCGCCTACATCATGGGTAGCCGGGGGTGCTTCGCGAACTGCGATTACTGCTGCATCGTCACGCTCCATCGCCTGGCGCCCGGTCCCAGGTTTCGCCAGCGGACTCCGGAGAACATTGCGGACGAAATGGAGAGCCTCTACCACGAGCGCGGCATTCGCCAGTTCGTCTTTCACGACGACAACTTTCTCGTGCGTTCGGTCGAGCACAACCATCAGCGGCTGGACGCCTTGGAAGCGGCGTGGAAAGAGCGTGGCCTCCGCCGCATCGGGATCGTCATCAAATGCCGCCCCGGCGAGGTGAACGAGAGCGTGTTTTGTCGACTCAAGGAACTCGGCCTGGTGCGGGTCTTCCTTGGCGTCGAGTCCGCGTCGAGCCAGGGGCTTGCCGCGATCGGCCGCGATCAGTCGGTGCGCGAGTCGGCCGAGGCGCTGGCGCTCTGTCGCCGTCTGGGGATCTCGGTCCAGTACACGCTGATGTGCTTTCATCCCGACGCTACCCCGGCAACCGTGCGGGCAGACTTGGCGTTTTTCCGCGAGAACATGGCGCACCCCATCAACTTCTGCCGCACCGAGATCTATGCCGGCACGCCGCTCGAGGCGCGGATGCGCGCCGAAGGGCGCGCGCGTGGTGACTACCTGGCACGGACGTACTCCATCGCCAATGGCGTCGTGAGCGACACGTGCAAGCTCACGGGAAGGATCTTCCATCCCCGCTGCTGGGCAACCGATAGCCTGATGGAGACCGCGATCGGGCTCGATCACCTGGCCGCAGTCCTTCGCCACTTCCGGCCTGGCGTCGAGACTGCGCACCTATCCCGGCGAATCACCGACTGGCGCAATCGCACCAACCTCGACACGATCGGGCTCTTGGACGAACTGCTCACCATCTGTGAAGCCCATCCAGGGCTCGAGAATCCGGCGCTGCACCGCGCCGCTCGTGATTTGGTTCGCCGTGAGGAGATCTCGCGCTGCGGACTCCTACGCGAAGGCTTTGCGCTCCGGGCCGAGGCAAGCAGGGTGGGACGGGCAGGTCGAGCGAGCCGCTCGGCGCAAGTTGCGGCAGCCTGTCAGTGCGCTGTCGCATCGAGTCCGGCGGCGGAGGGGGATGCCAACAACCCCGCAAGCCCCGATCTTCGGACCGCCATCATGCGTGCCGCGGCGGCTGCGACCATCGCGATCGCGGTGGCGGGGTGTTCCGGCAAGTCCTCGGACGCGGCCGTGAGCGAGATGGCCCCGACGCCCATGCAGATCGACACCGACGAGGATGGCCTGCCCGACATTTGCGAGACGACGGTTTTCGACACCGACCCGGAGGAAGTCGACAGTGATGCCGACGGGATCGACGATGGCGACGAGGATCACGACGACGGCGGGATGACCAACCGCGACGAGGTGATCGCGAACGATTCCGAAGGGGACACATGTACTGACGTCGTGGACACGCCGGTCAGCGAGTACGCGCCGCCCATGATGCAGGACAGCGACGGCGACGGCCTGCCGGACATCTGTGAGACCAACGTATTCCATACCGATCCGACCGATGCTGACAGTGACGCCGACGGAACCGACGACGGTGAGGAGAACCACGACGGTGGCACGATGTCCAACCTCGAGGAAGCGCAGGCGAATGACCAGTGGGGGAGCGCCTGCACCGACATCGTCGACACACCGGTGAACGAGGCGGCGCCGAAGCCGATGCAGATCGACACCGACGACGACGGCTTGCCGGATATCTGCGAGACGGGTGTGTTCGGCACGGATCCAGAACTTGCGGATACGGATGTTGACGGGATAGAGGACGGTAACGAGGACCACGACGGCGGCACGATGACCAACCTCGAGGAAGTGGCGATGAACGATCCCCTCGGGGAAACCTGCCGCGACATCCTTGATTCGGCTGTGAGTGAAGCCGCTCCGCCCATGATGCTAGATAGCGACGACGATGGGCTTCCGGACATGTGCGAAGAGGGAGTCTTCGGAACGGATCCGTACGCCACTGACAGCGACGAGGATGGGACCCCGGACGGGGCTGAGAACCACGACAACGGGACCATGACGAACCTGGAGGAGGCCGAAGCGAACGGCCGAGATGGCTGGGGCTGCAGGGACATCGATGATGCAGCCGTCGACGAAGCCGCTCCGCCGCCCATGCAGGTCGACATTGATGGCGACGGCCTGCCGGATATCTGCGAGATTAACGTATTTTTCACTGATCCGACGCTCGTCGACAGCGACGCGGATGGGACTCCGGACGGGGCGGAGGAGCACGACTTCGGGACGATGACGAACCTCGAGGAGGCCCAGGCCAACGATCCCAACGGGGACACGTGCAGTGACGTCTACGATCCTGGAACCGCCGAGTCAGCGCCGCCCATGATGCAAGACAGAGATGGGGATGGACTACCCAACATCTGCGAGACGGCCGTCTTCGGCACCAACCCCAGCCTCGCGGACACCGATGGTGACGGGACCGAGGACGGTGACGAGAACCACGACGACGACACGATGACGAACCTCGAGGAAGCCCAGGCCAACAACCAGGCTGCCAGCGTGTGCGTCGACATCGACGACACTCAGT
>CAYRKE010000072.1:0-33566 GCA_964424695.1 uncultured Polyangiaceae bacterium | reverse complement strand
CCCGCCAGTCTCCGAGCCGCCGAGTCCTTGGTCTCCGCCGGCCTCAGAACCGCCGAAGCCCTGATCTCCGCCGGCTTCCGTCTCGCCTGATCCTCCGGTGCCGGGGCTGCCTCCGGTGTTGCCAGCTCGGCCTCCAGTGCTGGGCCAACCGCCCCACGTGCGGCCGCCGGTTGCCGAGCTGCTTCCGCCTCCATTGGGGTCGCTGCCGCCGGTGCTGTCAACTCCTTGGTCGCCCCCGATGCCACTGTCGTCGTTGCCGCCCGCAGCGTTGGTGCCGCCCGTATCGCTTGCGCCGTTGTGATGACCGCCGCTCGTGCCAGAACCGCCAGAATCGCCGACGTTGGCAGTGCCGCCGGTGCCACCGACGGCGTTGTTCCCGGCAGTATTGCTGCCGCTGCTCTCCGCGTCGTTGCCGCCGCTGCCGGCCGTTCCGTCCTCGGGCTCGAGGTTGCGACGGTCGTCGTTCTCGCCGTCGAGGCTTCGCGCTGTCGCGCGCCCGGCGGCGCCACTGGCTCCAGCGGTAGCGGCGATAGCCGTGTCATCAGTGTCGGCGTCCTCTCCACATCCAATCGTCGCCGTGAGGGCAAGGGCTGAGCCGAGCATCAGGTTCAGGCTATTCTTCCGCATGATCATTCGAGTCTCCCAGTTCGAGTGCTAGCAGATAGGGCCATTTCATAGCATCGCGGAACTGCGGCGCACGCCCAGAGGCCAGGAGGGTCCGAAAATTCGGGGTTTCCCGTTGAGTCGAGGGGCGTGGACCACGGTAGACCATACGAATCGTATCGGCGTCGAGGTGAAGCCGGACTCTGCCGTCTCATCGGGAATCGCTTCGGCAATGGATGGTCCTTGCTTGCGCGTGGGGCGCAGCGGCACCCTCGGTTACGCGCTTAAGCCTCGAAATGTTCCTCCGAGGTTTTCGGAGGATGCGGTTCCGCCATCCAACCCCTCACCTCGACTCGGCTCGGCGCGGGCCTGCCTACAGTCGGGATCGCTCTGGGACGTTGCAGGCACGACCCCGGGTTTGTCACGGCGAAGGCCCGAATCGCAACTACGAGGATGCTCGGCCACCCGCTCGCTTCTGGGTGGGTTTGCTGTCATCCACGATGGTGGGGCATCGGCCCACCATCGTCTACTGCGATGCTAGCCCTTGAGTCGTGCCTTGAGTGACCGATAGTCGGTCTTGCCCGTTCCGAGCACCGGAATGCAGTCGATCCGCTCGATGCGGCGAATATTGTGCAAGGGTGAGAGCCCAGCCGCGCGGATGTACTGGTTGACGAGCTCGCGCTCCACTTCGAAGGTCGAGAACAAGACGATCTCTGGATGTTCGAGCGGCGTCGATTCCACGGCCAGCGCCGGCTCTTCCGCGCTCTTCTCTGCGAAGTGTCGCTCGAGTACCGCCTCGATGGCCGGAAGCGAGATCATCTCACCGCCCAGCTTGATGAAGCGCTTCATCCTTCCCAAGAACGTGAGCGTTCCTTGCGCGTCGGCACGCACCAAGTCACCGGTTCGATACCAGCTCTCTCCCGCATATTGCACAAAGGGGCTCTCCCCGTCATGGGCGATGTACCCCGAGAAGACGCTGGGCCCCCGAACGAGCAAGAGACCCCTCGTTCCCTGGGGTACGGGCTGCATCGAGTCTGGGTCCACGAGGACCCATTCTACCGATGGCAGGGCCTCGCCGATCGTACCTTGCTGTTCCCGGCCAGGAACGTTCACGCTCACGACGGGCGAACACTCAGTGATGCCGTAGCCCTCCAGTACCATCGTCTGCGGGCAACGCTCCGCGAGTGCATCATAGACTCGCGGCGGGCACTGCTCCGCGCCGGTCACCGCCAAACGCAGGGTCTCGAGCTGCCCGGCACGCGCCGCCGACACGATCCCGCCGAGGAAGGTCGGCGTTCCAACGACTACAGTCGCCTGGTACATATGGACGAGGGTGGCAAGCTTCGCCGACTCGGTGGGATTGCTGTGGAACACCGCTCGCATGCCAGTGATCAGCGGGAGCACGAGGTCTACGGTAAGGCCGAAGGAATGAAACGGCGGCAGCATCGACAAGAGGGCATCGCCGCTCGTGACGGTGACATATCGCAGGACGTCGCGATCGTTCGTCAGAATGTTGGTGTGGGACAGTGGCACGGCCTTGGGGACGCTCTCCGAACCGCTCGTGAACAGTACGACGGCAGTCTCCGGCACTGCCGCACGTCGAAGCGGTTCCCAGTTGAATCGAGCGTTCCATGCGGCCCCCAGCTTGCGCCCCAGGGTGAGCCCCTTTGCGACATCATCGAGGTAGAACACTCGTGCCAGAAGCTCCTTCGAATCGCCGAACCCTTCCGATGACAGTCGGTCGATCAAGGCCCGTGCCGATAGGATTCGGTTGATCCCCAGATGTCGGACCGCGTGCTCCACTCCGCGAGGTCCCGTCGTCCAATTCAGCATGACGGGGACCTTTCCAGCAAAGAGCGTCGCGAGAAAGGCGACAGCAGCTGCTACCGTTGCTGGAAGCATGATGCCAACGTGATGGCCTTCGAACCTCGCAATCTCCGTTCTAAGCACATAGATACCCAGAATGAGATCACGGTAAGTCTTGGCTCCGCTCTTCTGGTCGGCCAGGATGATCTGGCCAGGTTGCCGGGAGGCGGCATTCAGAAAAGCCTCGGTGATCGTCTGCCCGCTGGCGGCTTCGAGCCGGTTGTTCTGGGGACCCTCGAACCAGCGGGGGTCGACGGGCTCGAGGTCCCCTCGAATCCCGCGGGTTGCCTCGCCGCAGGCCGCATGGAGGACGTCAGCAACCGTATCCAGCGCGTCTCCGTCACTCTGCGGAAACCCGAATTCGCGCTCGATCCAGGTTTGGAGCTCCACTCTCGCCAGGCTGTCGAGTCCCAAGTCCGTCGCAAGCCGAAGCTCGGGTCTCAACTCGCGAAGGCCCGATACTTCGAGTAGATGCGCCTCGACGAGCTTGCGGGTCGCTTCGGGAATCGTGATGGAGTGCCGCTCTCCCAGGGACCGATCCGGTTCGGGCAAATGCCGGACCCCGCCGCGTTCCCAGATGGAGTAGGGTACGTAGGTGTTCCCCTGGGCACCCTCGTTATAGAACCTCTCGAGGTACCGATTGACGACGCTGCGGTCACCCTCGCGCGGCAGATCCTCGGGTTCGAGGAACTCCATGGTTAGCTTGCGTCGCGGCGCAAAGAAGATGCCGCTCTTGAGGAGGCCCACGATCCCCCGCTTCAGCGCGACACCAACTTGGGGGGGCAATCCACTGGCGCGGCTGAAGGAACTGCCCCAAAGCCCGTGGGTTCGGGCAAGCACGACGCGGATGTCGGGGCAGGCGCGAAGCAGCGTCTCCACTGCGCTGTTCGCCCCGAGGTACTCGAGCTTCTGGCGATAGATCTGTCCTGCTGGGTAGACCAGGAACGACTGTCCGCGATTCAGTCCGTCACGCACCTCGTTGAGCCGCTGCTCGATCTGGCCCTTGGCGTCCCGATCCTTGGCGGGGTCCTTGAGGGCTTTGACGTTCACTCGCCCGGCAAGGGTGCGCACGATGGGTCGCTCCACTTGTTCCCGATCCGCCACCACGCCAACCTCGAACCGCCGAAGCAGAGTCACCATCATGATGATGGGTTCGATGAGCGCCGGATGGTTTGGCAGGAACAGGATTGCTCGACCATCGTAGGGGGCGAGCTCGTCCAGGCCGCGCACCGTGATGTTGTAGCGAAGCCAAAGAAGCCACCGGAGAAACCAGCGAATCAGCGCGTTGACCATCATCCATCTCCTGCTCCCGCGTTGCTCGCTCCCTAGGTTCTACCGGAAGCGTTGGCCCTTCGCCGATCGACGGGAGCGGCGCTGGGCGTCGCTCCTTCGTCTCGGGCACCCAGACCCCGGGGAGGATACTCGGTGTCCTTGCGGACCAAGTGCAAGCTGGATGTGTCGGGTGTGCGATGCCACTGGCGTTCGCTCGCTCCACTGGAGCTCCGATCACTCGCGAGAAGGGTTGGCCAGCGGGCCGCTGTCGGCGTCGGGGCGGGACCGCTCCTTGGGGAGCGCTTCGACTCCAGGGTGAGCAGTGCTCCTGCTGCAGTCATGGGGTCCGGGCGGATCACGCCGCCCGCGGGAAAGACCTAGCTTGATTTCAGACGAGGGGAAGGCGAGAGTGCGTGGCCGATACGGAGAATGAACCATGCACGCGCCCGCGCAATCCTCTGATAAGTACGGAGCCGACCAAGGCTCCACAAACTTCAAATTCGTCATCCTAATTACCCTCGTCGCAACGATCGGGGGGTTCCTGTTTGGCTACGACAGCGGTGTGATCAACGGGACCGTCGACGGTCTGAGCCAAGCATTCAAGTCTGACAGCGCCACCACCGGCTTCAATGTGGCCAGTATTCTGCTGGGCTGCGCCGCGGGTGCGTTCATGGCCGGGTGGCTTGCTGACAAGTTCGGACGCAGAACCATTCTTCTCATCGCCGCGGTCTTCTTTACTGCGAGCGCCTTTGGGGCGGGCATCGCCCAGAACTCCCTGACCTTCATTATCGTTCGAGTGCTGGGCGGTCTTGCCGTGGGGGCAGCGAGCGTCCTAGCGCCTGCCTACATCAGCGAGGTGGCACCGGCGAAATACCGAGGCTCGCTCTCATCCATTCAGCAGATTGCCATCATTTCTGGTCTCTTCTTCTCGTTTCTGAGCAACTACATCCTGGCGAAGATTGCGGGCGGGTCGACTGAGATCCTGGCGTTGGGCTTCGAGGCCTGGCGCTGGATGTTCTGGGTGATGCTGATCCCCTCGGTCCTCTTCTTCTTCTCCCTGCTGCTCATTCCCGAGAGCCCCCGCTACCTCGTTGCTTGCGGCAAGAAGGAGAAGGCGCTCGACGTTCTGACGCGGCTGATGGGCAAGCAGGCAGCACAGGACAAGCTCGAGGATATCGTCGCTTCCTTGTCTGCTGCTCACCACAAGCCGAAGCTGACGGACGTGCTCGCTCCGCCCGGCGTGGTGTTCCGTCCGATCGTCTGGGTAGGGATCGGCCTGGCAAGCTTCCAGCAGCTCACTGGCATCAACATCGTCTTCTACTACGGCGCCGTGATGTGGCAGTCCGCGGGCTTCACCGAGAGCGACGCCCTGCTCATCAACGTCATCACTGGTGGCGCCAGCATCTTGGCGTGCTTCATCGCCACGGCGCTGATTGACAAGCTGGGCCGCAAGCCGCTGCTGCTGATCGGATCGATCGGCATGGGCGTCACCCTGGGCATTCTGACGGTGATTTTCGCGACGGCGGGCTCGGTTGATGGCAAGTTGGCGCTCACCGGGATTCAGGGGCCGATCGCCCTGGTCTCTGCCGTTTTGTATTCGATGTTCTTCAACACGTCCTGGGGCCCGGTGATGTGGGTCATGTTGGGCGAGATGTTCCCGAACCAAATGCGCGGTTCTGGCCTGGCTGTCAGCGGTCTATCCCAGTGGCTGTCGAACTTCGGGATCACCATGACGTTCCCCATCATGCTGGCGGGCGTTGGGCTCGGTGGCGCGTACGGCTTCTACACCCTGTGCGCGGTGATCTCGATCTTCTTCATCCTGAAGTTCGTTCACGAGACCAAGGGCAAGGAACTCGAGGAAATGCAGGGCTAGCCCGCTTCTCGACTCATTGCCCCAAACGCCAACGGGGCCGCATGCATCACGCTGCGGCCCCGTTTCGTTTTCTGGAGCGGCGTTTGTTCGAGCGCCGATCCCTCATGCGGCTTTGCCGGCCGCGGTCGCGGAGCCCCACAATCTCGGCTGTGGGTGGCTCCGCTCCGCGACGCCTCAGAAGGCCCCTACATCGATCAGAGGTACTGATTGATGATGTTTTCGAGGAGCTCCTGCTTGCCACTGATGAGGGGCAGGTTCCCATTCTTCTCGGCGAGCTTGGCCAGCTGGGCGAGGTCGAGCTGCCCCTGGCTGAACTTGAGGCCATCGCCCTCGGTGAAGGAGGCATAGCGCTTCTGCTTGATGTCGGAGAAGGGCGGATTCGCGAGGAGCTTGGCCGCCAACTCGAGGCCCCTAGCAAACGCATCCATCCCGCCGATGTGGGCCAGGAACAGGTCCTCGAGGTCCGTCGAATTGCGGCGCAGCTTCGCGTCGAAGTTGAGACCACCGGTCGTGAAGCCACCCGCCGAAAGCACGATCATCATCGCCTCGGCGGTCTGATAGAGATCCGTCGGGAACTGGTCAGTGTCCCAACCGTTCTGGACGTCACCGCGGTTGGCGTCAATGCTGCCAAGCATGCCGGCGTCCGCTGCCACTTGCAGCTCGTGTGAGAAGGAATGTCCAGCGAGGGTGGCGTGGTTGGCTTCGATGTTGAGCTTGAAGTCCTTCTCGAGCCCGTGGGCGCGGAGGAAACCGATCACCGTCGCTGCGTCGAAGTCATACTGGTGCTTGGACGGCTCCATGGGCTTCGGCTCGATGTAGAAGGGACCCTTGAAGCCGTTCTTGCGGCCGTAGTCGCGAGCCATTTGGAAGAAGCGACCGATGTTCTCGAGCTCACGCTTCATGTCGGTGTTGAGCAGGCATGTGTAGCCTTCGCGCCCGCCCCAGAAGACGTACCCCTGCCCGCCAAGTTCGATGGTTGCGTCGATGGCAGCCTTGACCTGGGCGGCCGCATGCGTGAGGACGCGGAAGTCCGGGTTGGATGCCGCGCCATTCATGTAGCGCGGGTGAGAGAACAGGTTGGCCGTGCCCCAGAGCAGCTTGACGCCCGTGGCTTGCTGACGTTCCTTGGCGAGCGCAACGATGGCTTGCAGGTTCTTCTCCGACTCGGCCACGCTCGCGCCCTCGGGGGCGATGTCGCGGTCGTGGAAGCAGTAGAAGGGGGCGCCCAGCTTCGAAATGAACTCGAAGGCAGCGTCGAGCTTCGCCTTGGCATTGTCCATGGGGCTTGCGCTCTTTTCCCATGGAAAATCGCGGGTTCCGGCGCCGAAGGGATCCGACCCAGTGCCGCAGAAGCTGTGCCAGTATGCAACAGCGAAGCGCAGGTGCTCCTGCATGCTCTTGCCCAGGACGACCTTCTTTGGATCGTAGAACTTGAAGCTCAGCGGATTCTTGGAATCCTTCCCTTCGTACTGGATGGCGCCGATGCCAGGAAAGAACTCCTTATTGCCGACGAATATTGACATCTCATTCTCCTCAACAACGCTAGACGAACTGCAGTTCGAGTGGCCCGACGTATCCCACTCTAGTCTCGTTGGCCTGCGGGCAAGATGTCGGGTCCGGCAATATGGCTCAACCGGAGGCACACCAAGCGTCAGTCGACCCGCAACCGATTTTCAGACGAATCTTATCCAACGGAGCTTGCCCTGAGGCAAGTGCCCACTTGGTCGAGTCGCCGGCACCCGGGCAGCAACACCCCACCCCAAAGGCGGCCGTTGGTCGGTGCCCAAGCGTGCGCCCTCGTCCTCGGCCTAGTGGAGCAGATGCGTTTTGGCCGTTTCCACCACAGATGGGAGGATTGGGTCGTGTTTCGAGACAGTTGGAGCGGGTTCGGCGCATTGCAGGCGGTCGGCTACTTGACGAACGGGGGGCCGCCGCCCGTCCTCGTTCGAACCCAAGTCGGGCTCGACCCGGCCGTCCCAGTGAGAGGGGTCTTGCCCCCAGCTGCGGTTCGCGTCGCGACTTGCGCCACGCAACAATCCGAAAACTTCGCGCGGCACGCAGTTCGCCAGCGCTACACACCAGCGGGCCGATGTCATCTCACCTCGACGCGTCCGGCGCCACTCCGTCCAAAGATCTCCGGAGCATACATGCACTCGGCGCTGGCGGGTGGTTCGAGGAACCAGCCGCGTACCGTGGCCCGCAGCAGGTGAGACACAGTGGTGGTTCCGGGGCGCACGTTGTCGAGGTAGAAGACAACGCGATCATCGTGGATAGCCACGTGATTCGCTCGCCGCTCCCAGGCGATGCGCGGCAGGTGGAGGCTGGGCGTCACGGCGGAAGCCAGGTCGACGGGCTCGAAGCCAGCCGGAATGGGCGCATCGATGGCAACCTGATCGTGCGCCATGTCAGCGCCGAGCGCGACGGTAAGCACCGCGTAGTCGCCAACCCAGAAGCCGCGGTCGCGTGCCCGAGGCAGTGAGTCGGTGGGAGCCGGAAGAATCCGCCGCTCTACCGAAAGGCCGTGGCTGGATGGGGTGACCGGCATCGTGCGCCGAGCGAAGAGGAGTTCCCCTTCATAGAAGATCCTGGCCGGGCCCGGGTCGATCAGTAGGGAGTCCGCATGGGGGCTGCGCAACTCGGCCATGGGGATAGCCACCAACGACGATTGGGCCACAGGGAGCCCTCCGTCGAGTAGCGGCCTACTACCGAGCCACGCGCGCGCTCTGGTCGACGCATCGAGCTTCGTCGCAGTCGAGGGGGCCGCTGCATCGAAGACAGCTTCCAAGGCCAGGAGTACCCAGAGGTCTTCCTGGGTGTTACGCCAGTGTCCCGCCATTCGGCGGCCAAGCAGACTGCGCACCAAGGGCCCCACCAGGGCGTGCCCGGGGTCCACCGCGGCGATGGCGCGTAGCGCCAGGGCATCGCTGCGAGTCTCGGATCCAAAGGGGGCCCAGTCTTCGCCGGGCGCGCCCGGCCGAAGATAGGCGCGCGCTCCCTCCATGGAGATCTCCCGTGCGAGCGAGGGGAGGTATTGCCGTGCGCGACTCGGATCGACTAGCGCGAGCGCGTGGAGGAGGAAGGCGCGGGCAGACGTCGGCAGCGTGTCGATCCCTGACAGGAGCCGCTCGATCCGAGCCCTGCGCGGCCGCCCTGCGCTTGCGAGAGCATCTTCGAGAAATGCTTGCTCTGCCGGGGGCGCCGCCAGATTTTGGCTTGGCACCGTCGACCGTCCTGACTCGTTTTCGGGGGGGGCCTCCATTTCGGGGTTTGAGTCGTCGCGCTCCAAGGATTTGACCGGGAGACCATCGAGATATGCCAGGACCTTGTCGAGGACCGCACTTGGGACGATGACTCCGGCGCGTCTTCCCTGGAGAAGCGTGAAGAGCACATAGGTGGCGAGCCAGCGGCTCTCCGCACTCTGCCCCGGCCAGTATGCGAAGCCCCCGTTCGGCGTCTGACGGGAAAGGATCTCATCATATCCCTCCTGCAGCGTTATGGTGGACGCGGGGCTGCCCAAGACCGCCTCCTGCCGGGCCCGCACCAGCTGCCCCAGGAGACGAGACGAGAGCTGCTCAGTGCATTCGTGGGGGTATTCCGCGAGGGCTCGCGCTGCGCCCTCGAGCTGGACCATCGGGGAGGCGGATAGCCTGAGTTCAAGTCCGCCGAGTTCGGCCCGAGTCGTCGCGAGACTGCCCAGAGCCTCTCGGACAGTCTTGCTTGCGACTCCGGAGAAACTCGCCTTCTCAAGGACTGCTGCAGGTTGGACGATTGGTGAGAGTCGGACCCTGTCGTCCAGTTTGCCCGCGCCTACGGCCAGTTCGATGGCTCCCGAACCGGGGCGTTGGGCCTCGACGGGGAAGCTCACCGCCACCCGTCCCTTAGGTGGAATGGTCACACGTTTTTGGCCGTATCCGAGGAGGACGCCATCGGTTCGCAGGGTGACGAGTGCTTCGAGCTCCTGCGGTACCAGAGAGCTCACGCTGACGCTTGCCTGGAACTGATCACCCTCGCGAAGCACTCGCGGCACCACGGGTTGCAGCATCAGAGGCTGCTGGGTTTCGAAGCTTGCTTGGGCAGTGCCGAAGGCGTCGTCTCGAGTGGCGGCGACCGCATAGACGTTCCAGGTCGTCAGATTGTCGGGGAGCGTGAGCTCGACTTCCGCTCTGCCGGAAGCGTCCACCTCCAGCGACGACAAGTAGAATGCGACCGGGGCGAACTTCGAGCGCACGAGGGGGGCGCCCCCGGGGCTTACCGTTGTGGCGCCCGCCCTCACGCTTGGGGCGCGCGTGCGATGGCTACCCGGCGAATAGAGGAAGACCCCGGTGTCGGCACTCTGCACGTCGGTGTACCGAGGCATATGGAAGACGTCCCTGGGGTCCCGAAGCGAGTACCCGCCTCGCAACAGCTCGAGCCCCTTGTCGACCGCCCAGAGCGTAACCTGTGCCGGGCTCGGTATTCCGTTGCGGCTCACCTCCAGTGACAGTCGGGCCTTCCCTCCGGGGTGAAACCGACGTCGCGTGGTGAGAGACACCGCAAGGGTCTTGCTCTGGTCGAGCACCTCGATCGTCCAGGAGTCGGAGCTGTGATCCGGCTCGGGCGGATCTGCGCCCGCTGCGCGGGCTGCCGTGCCAATAGGGGGTCGAGACGGAACGGATTTGGCCTCGGTAGTCTGCGCAGTGCCAGCGGTCTGGTCCGGCGCTTGCCAATCGAACACGACGTTCGCCTCGGGGAAAGCGTGCGGTCCGAGATCTTGGGAAACGACGTTGCCGCCCGGCAGAAGCGCCACGACGCGCTGCTCCAGGACCCCGGTGCGCTGAAGCGTGATCAGGAGATGGCCCGGTCGTTTGGGGGCGGTCACGCAGAAGGTCAGTCTCTTGCCCACTTTATGTGTGCCTTGGTCGAATCGCTCCAGACGTTCGAGGCTGTGGATTTCATACGGCGCAGGCGGTCGCTGCTGACACCAGACCTCGAAGGCCCCAAGCTCCGTGGGGACGGGTTCCTCCCTCTCCGCGGGCTCAGGCTCAGGCTCAGGCTCAGGCTCGGGTTGGGGGGGATCGACGACCGGGGGAGGGAACACCGCCACGGTGCTTGCCGCGGCCGTTGCGTGGCCGAGCCAATCCATGGTCTCGACGCGCACCAGGTAGTCTCCCGGATCTGGCGGCGCGTAGTGGCACTGTGGGTCGACGCCAGTGGTCACGCCCTTGCAGCTTGCCAGGACCTTGAGTCGATCGAGTGCGATGGCGCCATCGGTCGAACCGTCGGGTTCCCGCGGGTATTCGTACCAGGTGACGGTGATGTCGCGGGCCTCGACGGGCGTGCCGTCGGGCGTGGCCGCAGTCACGACGACGCCGAGGGGTTCGCCAACGATGCGGCCCTCGTGGTCTTGGACGTCGAGCCCCAGATAGAACTGGCTGGTATGCACGAGCGCGCTGTCCGCGAGCCCCTGGACGAATCGCCCAGATGAGTCGGTGAGCTCGGCCTCCGCGGTGAGTTGGAACGCGCCCTGCCGTCCCCCGAGGACGAGCGGGAAGGTGGCGTCGAGCTTTCCCCGCTCATCGAGGTTCCGCTCGCTGGTGGGCCATCTGTAGGGGGGCTGCTCGACGATGTCGGAGAAATCGAACCCAGGGTGACCTGGTGGCGCAAACCCCACGGGCTCGAGTGTCGCCATGACTCTGACCTTGCTTCCGCGCATCGGCGCGCCGTAGAGATAACGGCCAGTCGCGGAGAGACGTGGCATGTCGCTTCGGGCATAGGCGTCCCGGTCGAACGACGCCTCGCCCTCGAACTCCATGACCCGGTAGCGCGCGATCTCGAAGCCGGTTCGTCCCTCGTTCTCTACCTCTGGCGAGGCACTGCGCTCCAAGTGTACCGCCGCTCTCGCGAAGCCGAGCGGGGCGGTCTGCCTGAGGGCCACGGGGAAATGGAACGCCCCGTACTCATCGAGGGACGTTCGGCCAGTTGCCAAGACCTGCCCATCGCTGCCCGTCACCGTGAGCACAACGCGTCGTTTCTCCGGCGTTGCCAGCCCCTTGGGTGACGCGAGTCGGTAGTACCCTTTCAGATGCACGGTCTCCCCGGGCTGGTAGAGTCGTCGCTCCGCGAAGATGAAGGCCTCCGGGCGAACCAGGGATGCGTCGTGGGGTTCGAGACGCGTGACAGTCCAATCGTCGTCGTGCTGAGCGAGGATCAGGGCGCGCGGGTCTTCTTCCGTGAGGAAGCGGGATGCCACCTGCTGGGGGACAAGGGCCACGCCCATCGAGTTCGTCTGGGTCTGGAAAATCTCCGCAGGGTTTCCTGCGGCATTCCCCCGATAGACGGCGAGCGTCGCCGCCGCCACAGGGGTGCCAGTAGAGAGGCTGGTGACCCAGAATACCCCACCGAAGGGGCTCCACTTGCTCCTGATCTTGAGGTCCGTCACGCTGTAGAGCTGTGGGATTTCGGGTACGGTGGGCACCACGACATGCGGCGACTCGTGCGGAGCGCTTCCCCGGCTCTGCCTTCTCGGCGTCGCCCGAGAGGCTGCCAGAAAGACTCCGGCGCCTCTTCGGGGCATGACTGTCTCCGGTACCTCGAACCAATGCACGAGACCTCGCTTGGGAAGTCTACGTGCGTCCACCGTGAGTCGGACCATGCCCGGGGCGTCCGCGAGCGAGGCCCGGCGTCTACCTGCGCTGGCGAGCCAGGCGAGAGCCTCCCGGGGTACGAGGGGTGCTAGGAGTACCTCGGCCGCACTCTGGCGTGTTCCTGGCGAGAAGGCGAGAATGACCGGCTCGTCCCGCCGCGGCAGCACCGCATACTCACGCCCCCCGCGCACCAGCTCTGGCATCTCCTCACTGGTTCGCAGCTCGAAGACGCGGCGGTCTGTCATGCGCTCGCCATCCATGGCCTCGATGCCTGGATGAAGCACCACGCGGTAGCGCTTTCCCGGTGCGATCTCGAGGAGCGAGTCGAGGTCGAGGCCGCCTTCCGCCCACAGACTGGGATCCAGCGTGCTCGGTGCCCGCGGAAAGAAGGCTACGTGTTCGGCCAGCGTCGTCACGTCGACCGGCTTGGAGAAGGCAAGCGCGATGCTGTCAGAGGAGTCGCAGCTTCCCTCGGTGTCACGGCTACACTCGAGGGTGATGCGGAGCGGCCCTGGCAGGGGCAGAGGGTGCTCGATGCCGCTCTGCGAGGTCAGGGGACCCACCGGGCTCCGAACGCCCTCGCGCACGACGACTCGGGCCGCGGACACCTCGGCCGCGGCTGGATCCAGCTCGAGCTTGAACTTGCTGTAAGGCTGGTCGCTACCTTCGAGGAATCGGTAAGCTAGCTTGACGGGTTGAGATGCCAGGGTTCCTTCGAGGGTTAGGACGCGCTGCACCTCGGTTTCGGTGAGTTCCTGGTTGAACGTGCAGTCTAGGACGTATCTGCCCTCGGTGGGCCACGGGTCCAGCTCCACCTGGAGGAGGCGTGGGCGCGGCGTCTCAAATGCGAACCGGTACGGCGTCTCGAGGTGCCGTCCGTCGAGGGCAGTCGTGGTCTGAGGGACCAGCACCTCGTAGGGCGTTGCGACGCTGAATTCAGCCGAGGGAATGAAGCTTGCGGTCCGCGTTCCATACCAAACCCAGGTTCCGTCGACGGGCTCCTGGGTATCGGCGCGCCGCACTACTCCGACCGGATCGTCTGCGGCCAGGGTCTCCATCGCGGACTGCATCTGTCGCGAAAAGAGGACGCTAACGCTGCTCGGAACCTCATCGAGTGCCCCCTGCGGGGACGCAAACGGGATCTCCAGGTTGCCTTCGGTTTGCCGATTCTGGGAGGGGCCAGTCTGAACGGATGCGCGATCTTCGCGAATATCCGGTATCAGGCGCTGCGCTTCGAGTGTCGTTTTGCTCGGTCCAGGGGCTGGAACGTCAGCGCCCGGCCCCGATGCCGGCGTGCCGCGGCTGGAAAGGCACGCCCCCATGCCCAACCCAAGAACCACGACGAGCTTGCCAGACTGCGCCTTGAAGCGCGAACCTCGAGACATGGTCAGCAGAGGACAGCGCGTGGCCGCAGAAGTTCCTGGCTACCTCCCGAGCGGTCTCACCCACACCGTTTGATATGGATCACGAACGTTGGGGAGAGCGCGCCGACGGCGCTGCGGATCGTGAACTTGACCCACATGTATGGGAAATAGCCGTAGATGTCTGCCGTGGGTGCGAGCCGCCGGATATCGTCGATGTTGAAGAAGTGAAGATGATCCTTGCGCTGGATGCGCTCTGGAGTGAGCCCGAACATGGCGATGAAGCGGAACAGCAGGGCATAGCTGTTGGGCGTTGTGAGCACGAGTTCGCCGCCCGGGCGCGTTACTCGCATCAGCTCCCCGAGAGACGCCGCGGGGTCTTTGAGGTGCTCGATGACTTCAGAGCACCACACAAGATCGAACTCTCCGTCTGCAAAGGGCAAGCGTTCGTTGGCGTCCACCGTGAGGCAGCCTTGGAACAGAGATTCCACGTCCATCGACGTTACCTCGTAGCCGCGGCCGCAGAGCCACTCGGTCTGATGACCCTCACGTGCGCCCACGTCGAGCGCCTTCCGTCCCTTGCCCGGGGGCACCAAGGACAGAGCAATCTGCTTGCCCTTGGTGCGTTCCGCGACGTCGCGTTGCCCGAGATCGAGCGGCACGACCTTCCTCAGCGTATCGATGATCCAGCTCACGATCGCTTCAATAGCCAATGTCCGTCGTTCCGACAACTCCATCCGAGCCAAGCACCAGGCGCGGCCACCGAGCAGAAGCGCCCCTCTGCCCCATTTTTCCAAGACTGTGCCGCGGGGGGCGCCTCCTACCGGGTTTCACCGGCGTCTCTAGGCCTGCGATGCGGCCCGGCGGCAATGGGCGTGCCGGGAGTCCAGTCCCACCACGGTTGGTTTTGCTCTGCTCGCCAGCCTGGGGGGGCGCCCGATTTCGGCAGGACTCTCGAAGCGTTGACGTGCCCCCGCATGCTACTCTGCGCGCCATGAGAATTCTCTACGGGGTGCCGAGTGAAGGAATGGGTCACGCGACGCGGAGCCAGGTGGTCATCCAACACCTGATCGAGCGCGGTCACGACGTGAGTATCGCGACGAGTGATCGAGCTTTCGATCTCTTGGAGAAGAGTTTTCCCGGTCACTGTTACCGCATCGAAGGTCTCCATCTGAAGTACGAAGGCGGCAGCGTCGACAAGTCCGCGTCTTTCGCTCACCTGATGGCCAACGCCCCAGAGGGGCTGGTCAAGAACGTACAGCAGTACATTCGCCTCTTGAAGACCGACGTCCCCGATGTCGTGATCTCGGACTTCGAGAGCTTCACCTTCTACTTCGCCAAGTTGAGGAGGCTTCCGTTACTTAGCGTCGACAACATGCAGGTCATCAATCGCTGCTATCTTGGCTTCAAGGTTCCGAAACGCGAGAAAGAGAGTTATCAGCTCGCCAAGACCATCATCAAGGCCAAGGTACCCTTCTGTCAGCGCTATCTGATTACCTCGTTCTTCGATGCTCTCCCTCGCCTGCCCAAGACTGAGCTCGTCCCGCCAATTCTGCGCCAGAAAGTGCTTGCTGCAGGGGATATGAGGCTACCGCTTGGCGACCACATTCTCGTCTACCAGACGGCGTCGTCGCAGGCCGATCTGATTGGCGTTCTCCAGAGCATCCGCAATCAACGCTTTCTGGTCTACGGCCTTGGCCGAGACGAGGAGCTCGGCAACGTGACGCTCCGCTCCTTCAGCGAGGACGGGTTCATTCGCGAGCTGGCAACCGCTCGCGCCGTGGTCACCAATGGCGGTTTCAGTCTGATCAGTGAGGCCGTCTTTCTACATCGTCCGGTCTGCAGCTTTCCGCTTTCCGGTCAATTCGAGCAATTCGTCAATGGCGCACAGATAGAACGCATGGGGTACGGGCGACGGTTCACCCGCTTCACGGGGGATGCCATCAAGGCATTCATCTACGACATTCCCGAGTTTCAGTTGAACCTCAACGGCTACCGGCAGGACGGCAATCGCGAGGTGTTCGAGGCCGTGGATCGGTTTCTCGAGGACGTTTCCACAGGCGCGCTCGAGGAGAAGAAGTAGCCGTCGCGCGGGCCTCATGCGTCGCGTTCGGTCTTGTCAGGCGCGTCACTCGCGTCAGGCGCTGCTGCCGCGTGGCTCGGTTGGATTCGGCTGCGCCGTTTGTCGGTGGCGATGACTTCGACATTGAGCCCCGCGGCAAAGAGGAACGCGATGGGCTCATCGTCGAATGCCTCTCCCGGGGCAGGGGGGCTGAGCACTCGGGCACCGCGTTCGCTCAGCGCTGCAACCGTCGCGTCCAGGTCGTCAGTACGGAATGCCAGGTGATGAATTCGAGCTCCGCGGGACGACGGCGCGTCGAGCGGGCAGATGAGCTTGAGCGGCAATGAGCCCGGCTTCTCGAGGAAGACCACGCGTACGCCATGCCTCGTGTTCACGACTGGCTCGGTCGCTTGATGGTACCCAAAGGTTGTGCAGAACGTTTCTATCGCAGACGCGAGCTCCCCGACCTGGATCCCTACGTGGTCCAAGCGTACAGCATCTATTGGTGGCTTCATGGTCCGGTTTCTTGCCCTCTTGAAGTGGTGCTGTTGGTAAGGAGTTCCAGGCCCGTCTACCAGCTACTGACGGATCCTGCAATCCTCACTCGTACCATTGAGGTTCGGCTGCTCGTGGGATCCCCATCCAGATCTAGCGGTTCACGTCGTTCGTGGGCCATCTCGAATGCAGTCCCGCAGGGGGTTCCATCAATTTCGCAGCCTCCACGTGGCCTCTGCCGGAACTCGACATCCCGTCACCTGCTTTGCGCCAAGCATTTCTGCGGTTGGTGCCCGGGCTCTGGCAAACCTCGGGCCAGCTCCGGGGGGTCGCATGGGTTGCGCATCGTTTCGTACGCCCTCCCGAGGCGGAGCCTGGAGGAGGCCTCTCGGCGGCGGGGCCATGACGGTGTCGTCCTGGGGCTGTGAAGAGTGTTCAGTGGGTTTGCGCTCTGGTGTAGCCTACGGTTCGGGACGGAGCGGTTCTTCTACGGTCGGGCGATTAGTGACCCGCGAGTCAGAAATTGCTTGCCACAGCCCGGCCGAGGGCTAGAGTAGCCAGCCATAAGCTTGTCTTCTTGGGGTGCTGGCGGCTGCGGTTCTTCGGGGGTCTCCATGTGTCCACGTCCTGCCAATCCACGTGTTCGCAGCGCGCTGCTCGAGGCAGCGCGAGCGGAGTTTGCGCGGCACGGGCTCGACACAGCCCGCGTCGAGGACATCACCCGTCGCGCTGGCGTGTCCAAGGGGGCTTTCTACCTCCACTTCGCCTCCAAGGAGGAGGTCTTCCGCCACTTGCTCGCCCAGTTCTTCGACGAGCTGGAGGACTTGGCGCATCGGTCCCAAGAAGAGGACCGTGAGTTCGTGAGGGTCAACGGTTCTCTGTCCCCAGAGGACATCACCCAGGGGACGCCGCGCTTCGTGCGCGCACTCGAGTTCGAGTGCGACCGCGACACTGAGTTCCTGGAGGTTCTCTGGCAGAATCGCCGCGTGCTCGCCATTCTGGACAGCGCGAAGGGGAGCGCGTTCCTCCCCATGGTGATCGAGTTCCGTCGCCGCATGGTCGAACTGGTGATCCACGGCAGCTTCGAGGAGCAGGCAGGCTGCTGCCTCCGTCAAGATCTGAACCGGGACGCAGTCGGCGATCTAGTAGTCGGCGCTTATGAATCCTTTGCGCGTCGCATGACGAAGATGCGCAGCAAGCCGGAGTTTCGCACTTGGGCGCGAACCCTTCTTGTCGTCATTCGTCAGGGGGCGGTTGTGCGCGCTGGAGCAGACTCGGAAGGGAAGTGAATCCATGATCGTCTTGAGGGGCGCTTGTCGAAGTCGGAGCCGGGGCAACCGTGGGCCGCTCGCAGCTGCGGCGGGCCGCGCCGCAGCTTGGCTGGTGTTGGCCGCTGCGGGCTTGGGTACCGCGTGCGAGCGTGCCCCAGAAAAGGCCCAGGATCTGCTTCGAGCGTCCGAGCCGGAGTCCACTCCAACAGTGCGGCTCTCGATCCCGGAGAAGACACGCTATTCACCGGAGGTTCTGGCTACCGGCAACCTCGAGCCCGACAAGTCGTCAGCGCTTGCTGTGGCGGTGCCCGGTACACTCGCCCGGCTCCACGCGCGGCGAGGAGACGAAGTGAGGCAGGGAGCCCCACTGGCCGCACTCGAATCATCTGGGGCCCGCGCAAGCCTAGCGCAGGCGGAAGCGGGGATCGGCGCCGCCAAGGCCCAGCTGGCGCTGGCCGAGGACGCGCTGGGCCGCGTGACCGCGCTTTGGGAGAAGGGGACGGTGCCTGAGTCGCAGTTTGTGCAGGTCAAAGGGCAACGCGAGCTGGCGGCGGCAGAGCTTGCCGCGGCAGTGGCGCAACGCGACCAAGCACTCGTCCACCTCGGGCACCATACGCTGGTGGCCCCCTTCTCTGGCGTGATCATCCAAGCCCCCGACGCCGTCGGGGCGTCGGTTGGCCCCCAATCGCCGCTCTTTGTCATCGAGGATGTTCGGTTGCTCGTGCTTCAGACCTCCTTCAGCCAACAGGAGGTGGCTGAGCTGCACAAGGGTGCCAAGGTGGCCGTCGTCGTACCTGCCACAGGTGCGCGCGTGGACGACGCTACGGTCCGTCTCATCGTTCCGTCGGTGGATCCAGCGACCAACCGGGTTCCCGTTGAGATTGCGGTTCCGAACGCCGAGCGCAGGCTGCTACCCCATGCCTTTGCCCGAGCGCTCCTGCCATCGATGAGTGAGCGGGACGCCTTCCGGGTGAGCCAGTCGGCTCTCACGCAGGATCAGGGGGCCTTTTCCTTGTGGATGGCCGACGCCGACGGAAAGGTCCTTGCCGTTCGTGTGCGGGTGTTTGCCAACAATGCCGACGGATCTGCTCTGGTCGATCCAGGTCCCAACGGCTTTCCGCCGGGGAGTCGCGTCATCGACTCGCCCCCGCTCGGAATTACGGTAGGCCAGAAAATCGGCCCGGTGGGGACGGACGTGGCGCCACTCGGGTTTGCCGCGGAGCAGAAACCCAAGGGCGACCACCAGGATGCCACGCGATGAGTCTCTCAGACGTCGCCATCCGAAGGCCGGTATTCACCACGATGATGGCACTTGCCATCGTCGTGCTCGGGTTGGTCGGCTATTTCCGCCTGGGCACCGACCTGTACCCCGACGTTTCGTTTCCCTTCGCGACCGTGACTACGGTCTACCCGGGTGGCAGCCCGCAGGACTTGGAGGAAAACGTGACGCGACACATCGAGGACGCTGTTGCGGGTATCTCGGGTGTCGATCGCGTCTTTTCTCAATCCAGGGAAGACGTTTCCATGGTGTTCGTCGAGTTCCAGATGGATGTGCCTCTCGCCCAGGCGATCCAGCAGGTACGAGACAAGGTGGGGATAGCCCAGGCCAAGCTACCCCTCGGCGCTGAGACACCCATCATCGCGCAGTTCGACGTGGCCGCACAACCCGTCCTGGTCTTCTCCGCTAGCGCCACGTCACGTGGGCAGAGTCTCCTTGAGCTTCGCGAGACGCTGGTCGATCGCATTCGGCCGCAGCTCGAGCAGCTCGATGGGGTGGCCGGCGTGCGCGTTCTCGGTGGGGTCGAGCCCGAGATCTCCGTTGAGCTCTTCGGCGATCGCTTGACGAACCTTGGATTGACCCCTGAGACGGTGCTGCAGAAGATTCGGGCGGAGCATCTCGACTTGCCAGCGGGCAGGTACTTCTCCGGCGCGACCGAGGTGGGAGTCCGAGTCCTGGGACAGTTTCGGGACGTCGGACAGCTTCGAAATCTGGTGATCGCCACAGCCTCCGACGGGACTCAAGTCCGGCTCGGCGACATCGCCCTCGTGAAGGCTGGAACCGAAGAGCCTCGGCAATTGGTGCGCACCAACGGGGTGGACGCGGTGGGCGTGGAGGTCGTCAAGCAGGCTGGTGCGAACTCCGCCGAGGTGGCCCGGGCGGCCAGGGCGCTGCTACCTGAGCTCGAGAAGCAGTTCGGGTTCAAGTCTCACATTCTCATCGATCAATCGACGATCATTGATGCGAACGCACACGAGGTTTGGGTTGCCATCTTCTTCGGTGGCGCCATGGCCATCCTCATCATCTTCCTGTTCCTGCTCGATGTGCGCGGTACGTTCATTTCGGCGCTCGCGCTGCCAACGTCCGTTATTGGCACGCTCTTTGCGATGTATGCCTTCGGCTTCTCGCTGAACCAGCTGACGCTCCTTGGCCTCTCTCTCGCCATCGGGCTCCTCATTGATGACGCCGTGGTCGTGCGCGAGAGCATCACGCGTCGTCTGGAGCAAGGCGCCGCCCCAGAGGCAGCGGCCAGTCAGGGAACCAGAGAGGTCGCCTTGGCCGTGCTCGCGACGACGCTTACGCTCTGCGCGGTGTTCGTTCCCGTGGCGTTCATGCAGGGGATCGTGGGGCAATTCTTCCGGGAGTTCGGGATCACCATCACGGCAGCGGTGCTGCTCTCCCTGTTCGTGGCCTTCACTCTTGATCCCATGCTCTCCGCGCGCCTGGTCAAGGCTCGTGTCCCCGGGGAGCGCAACCGGAGTCGCGGCTTGGGCGGGCACATCCGCTCATTCTTCGATGGCGTCGATCGCGTCTATGGTTTCACTCTGGGCTGGGTGCTGCAATACCGGAAGCTCACCTTCTTCGCCGGTCTCGCGATCTTTGCCGGCAGTCTCTGGGTTGGCTCGGGCCTCGGTAGTGAGTTTCTGAGCGTAGAGGATCGTGCTGACCTGTCGGTGAGCCTGGAGTTTCCTCCCGGCACGAGTCTAGCGACGGCGTCTGCTCGGAGCGCTAGCGCCGAGGCGACCGTCAAGGCATTGCCGGGTGTTACGGCGGTGTACTCGGTGGTGGGCGCCGAGGAAGAGGTGAGAAGGGTGAGTTGGCGCGTCCGGATGGTGGACAAGGGGCAGCGCAGGGCAACGGTCGAGGACTACAAGCGGCGCATCCGGGAGATCCTTGCTGAAGTGCCTCAGGTGTCGGCAACGGTCTCCGATCCCCCGATCATCGAGGCTGCCGGCGACTACCCGCCCATCATGATGCAGATCGTCGGTCGTGACCTGGCCGTGTTGCGCAAGGAAGCAGCGCATCTCGCCAAGACGCTTCGCGCGACTCCGGGCACCGTCGACGTCAAGATCGAAGACAGCCCGGGAAGGCCCGAGCTCCAGATCCGTGTGGACCGCGAAGCCGCCGCCCGGGTAGGGATGCCAGCGGGGGCCGTCGCTATGCAGGTTCGTCTTGCCGGGCAGGGCGAGGTGGCCGGCAAGCTCCGTGAGGGGCGCCGCGACTCGGATATCCGCGTTCGTCTGGCCGGTGAGGACCGGGCATCACCAGCTGCTTTCGAGCGGATGTGGATCTACACGCCCCGGGGCACTGTGGCCCTCTCCCAGCTGGCCTCCTTGGTTCCTGCAGATGGGCCCGCCGTGATCGAACATGAGCAGCGCGAGCGTCAGATCACCGTGACTTCGCGGATCGCACCCGGCGCGACGCTTGGGGTAGTGGTGGAGCAGCTCCACCAGCGGCTCGACTCCTACAAGCTGCCTCCCGGATACCAGTTCATCTGGCAGGGGATGCAGAAGGAGATGGGCGAGATGTCAGAGTCGCTCGGGGCAGCACTCGGGCTGGCCCTCATCTTCATTTACATCGTGCTTGCCAGCCAATTCGAGTCGTTTCTGCACCCCTTCACGATCATGTTGTCTCTGCCTCTTGCGCTGGTTGGTGCTCTATTCGCCCTGGCGCTCACCGGCAACTCGCTCAGCATGGGGGCCAACATCGGGATCATCATGCTCATGGGGCTCGTTACCAAGAACGCCATCTTGCTGGTGGACGGTGCCCTCCAGCACGTTCGTGAGGGCGACGCGGCCGTCGAAGCCATGAGCAAGGCCGGACCACGGCGTTTGCGACCCATTCTGATGACGAGCGCTGCCATGATACTTGGTATGATGCCGACGGCTCTGGGGCGTGGCATGGGGAGCGAGTTCCGAGCGCCCATGGCCATTGGAGTCATTGGAGGAGTGATCACTTCCACGCTCCTGACCCTGTGGGTCGTTCCTGTAGTGTTCGTGTGGGTCGAGAGAGTGCGGCCTACCAAGCGACACCGGCTCCAGCCAGCGCTGAGCCATGCCAAGCCAGAGCTGCTGGAGACCAGACGCCGATCGGAGATCGTCGAGCTCGACCCCTCGTCATCATCGGTCGGGGTTGAGGGCGCCCGTTGATACGTGCGCGCTGTGCATCGCAGCCGACGGTGGCTCAGGCACCAGCCGTCGGCTGCCGTCCCTCCACCGCGCCGCTAGTCTTCAGTCCACCCACCGCAGACGCGCCAACCGTCGGCGCGTCTGCACGATAGGCGAAGAGCCCCGGCTTCGGTCAGACCGGAACGTAGGCTCGGTAGAGCGCGCGCACCGCGTTCTCGTAGTCGTTCGGAACCACGCCGACGATGATGTTGAGCTCACTCGCGCCCTGGTTGATGACGCGGACGTTCACGCCCGCATCGCGGAGGGCACAGAAGGCCTTGGCGGCGGTGCCGATCTGGTTCGACATGCCCTCTCCGACGATGGCAATCAGGGCAAGCTCGGGCACGAGCTCGATCTTGTCGGGGCTGACCTGTCGCTGGATCTCTTCGACGATGACGTCGGCCTTGTCACCGAGCTGGCTCTTCTCGATGATGATGTTGAATCCGTCGATGCTCGACGGGCAGTGTTCGAAGCTTACCCCATTGCGCTCGAGGACGGCCAGCGCGCGCTGCGCGAAGCCGACTTCCTTGTTCATCAGGCTCTTCTCGAGACACACCATCGAGAAGCTGCGCTTGCCCGCGATTCCAGCGATTTCTGTGGCGGCTTCGACGCGCGGGCTGAGCTTCGGGACGATCCGTGTTCCCGGGTGGTCTGGCGCGTTGGTGTTCTTGATACAGATTGGAATGCCTACCTGCCGTACCGGGAGGATGGCTTCGTCGTGGAAGACCGACGCACCCATATAGGATAGCTCGCGGATCTCGCGATAGGTGACCTCCTCCATCGGACGCGGGTTGTCGACGATGCGTGGGTCGGCCATGAGCAGGCCGGACACGTCCGTCCAATTCTCATAGAGCTCCGCGTCAGCGGCGCGGGCAGCGATTGCTCCGGA
Organism: uncultured Polyangiaceae bacterium; assembly: GCA_964424695.1. Lineage (GTDB taxonomy): Bacteria > Myxococcota_A > Polyangia > Polyangiales > Polyangiaceae > JAEWRL01. Next base: position 10,805 of record CAYRKE010000072.1, on the reverse strand, counting down.
GATATCCGAGCCTCCTCGCGAGAAAGTCTTCACCCGCCCCTTGGCGTCCACCCCATAGAAGCCTGGGATGACGTAGCGCTTGGTCTTGTCGGCTAGGAGCTTGCCGAGGACCTCGTAGGTCGTAGGCTCCACCGTGCCCGATGCGTTGATGAAGACGCAATCCTTCGGATCGAGGAAGGTCGCTTCCAGATACTGAGCCATCAAGAGGCCGTTCAGGAACTCGCCCCGCGACGCAACGAAGTCCCGCGAACAGCCGTCGAGCAGTTCCTTCCGGAGTGCATCGAGGGCCTCCTCGAGCGTGCTTGGAAGGCCAAGCTCCTTCTCGATCTCGAGGAAGCGGCTCTTGATCATGGAGAATGGGCCGGAGAAATCGGTTCCGATGCTCGCCATCTCGTGGCTGAGATAGAGCAAGTCGGTGAGCTTCGCCTCGCTGGAAACACGCTTACCCGGAGCGGAGGGGACGATGATGCTTCGCCGCGGATCCGACTCCACGATGGATCGAACCTTCTTGAACTGATTACTGTCGGCGACGCTGGAGCCGCCAAACTTGCATACGATTCGAGACATGGTCTTCCCGGTGGGGTGTGGGTTGCTACAGGCCAAGCTCAGCCAACGGCGCGCGCACCGTGGATGGCTCGCCAACCGAGCCGCAAACGGACCGGAGCTAGCACGCCTTCGATTCTCTGGCGATGCGCCTCGTCACCAGCCAGCACTGGGGCTGTGCGGGTGGCTGGTCGGTGCGTTGTCCTGGACGATTGCAGGCGGCGCGTTCAGCGTGACCCCTTCGGGCGGACGCGATGGCAGTGGGGCAGGGGAACCCCGGGCCGCGGAGTCTCCTACGCTCCGGATCGGATCGCCTTGGCGCCCAATCCAAACTCCGTTTTGAGCAGTCTGCTGAGATGCTGCTCGCTGCGCAGGCCGACGCGTGATGCGACGTCCCGAAGGGGCAGGTCCGTCGTCTTCAGTATCTCTCTTGCAACCTCAAGGCGTACTCGACGCACGGCATGCATCGGCGACTCGCCCGTCTGTCGACGGTACACTCGACAGAGGTGGAATCGGCTGGTCCCGACGTGTTGGGCCAGGTCCGCAAGGGTAATCGCCTGATTCACATGGCAGAGGACGTAGTTGCGCACGCGCTTCTCGATGGCTGACGCATCGTCGATCACGAGGCGATTGAGCTCGCACAGCATGAGCCGGAGCACTTGTGAGCGGAACTCGATGCTTCCCTGGAAGCTCGCCTCGCGCTCGAGGAGTAGCCACTGAGCGAGCTCCAGCAGGCGCCGGGCGCTGTCTTCGACGAAAAGCGGATCGACCAGCGGCAGGAGGTCATCGTCGAAGTCGATCAGGAACCGACTGCAGGGGGGGCGGTCCCCTACGGACTCAGCGTAGCCGTTCCCTCGGGGTACGAGCGCGCAGCCCTTCGAACCAAGCGATTGCGAGCAGTCGATAGTGCTTACCGTGACGTCTCCCCGAGCCACCACGACCAGCCGATGGTGTCGCAGCCGTTCGACCTGCGCGCTCCAGGCGGGCGGCAGGTCCTCGCAAACGACACCGGTCAGGATTGCGGGCACGGCTTCTACCGACGAGCCGACGACTCTGTCTTCCGGTGCCTTCGGGACGAGTGCCCGAATCTCACTCCGCCGCTCCTGCGAAGGATCGTCGGAGCTCAGACGCTGGATCACTGCCACCATAACCTAGCTAACCGTGTACGGTGGCCTCCGTCAAGCGCGTACAATGCTGCACGGAAGTACACCTTCGCCGGGAGATCTCCGCGACGCCACATTGCCTCCGCACAGGCGCAGAAACGTGGGGTCAGAGCCCCAGGAGGGTATCGACATAGCGGCCCGCCCGGGCTCCTGCCAGCGAGCCTTCAAATCTACGCGGTGGGGGGCGGCGCCAGACTGGGTCACCAGCCCGCCCGGTTCGGCTCATCCGCGATTGACCAGATCCAGCTTCCGCACCTTGCCGCTCGGCGTCTTCGGGAGTTCTGTCTCGAAGACCACGTCACGCGGGACCATGAAGTTCTCCAGAAGGTCTCGGCAGTAGGTGATGATCTGCCTATCGGTGAGCGTCGAGTCGGGGTCCAGCACCACGTGCGCACGAACGGCCTGCCCGTGGGTCTCGTCCGGGACTCCGATGACTGCCGCCTCCCGAATCCCTGGAATGGTGTGCAGGGCATTCTCCACTTCCGTAGGACTGACTTTCTCCCCGCGGGTCTTGATGATGTCGTCACTTCTTGCGACGAAGTAGTGGCAGCCGTCCGGATCCACTTTGAACCAGTCGCGTGTGCAGAGCATTCGTTCGCCTGGCGCCGGACCAGGTTTTAGAGCCTCGTCAGTGAGCTCGGGTTGCTTCCAGTAGCCCGCCATGACGTGAGGACCTCGTATGTGCAGGATGCCGGCCTCTCCTGGGGGTGCCGGTGCTCCGGACGGATCGAGGACGAGAAGCTCGGTTCCGGGGATGGCCTTGCCGACAGAATCCGGCTTCACGTCGACCAGGCTCGGGTCAAGGTAGCATCCCCGAGCGCATTCGGTCTGCCCGTACATCTTGAAGAGCCGGGCGCTCGGGAAGATGTTCCGGAGCTCGCGGGCATGCGCGTTGGGCAGTGCTGCGGCAGCATTCGTGATGGTTCGCACCGATGGGAAGCTGAGGGGGCGCCGAGCGTGGGCGGCCACCATCGTGGCGTAGATCGACGGGACGCCAGGAAACGCCGTGATCTGATCCTTCTCGATGCGCTCGTAGACCTTGACGGGAAACGCGAAGGAGCGTTCGAGGTGCAGCGCGGCTCCGGTCGCCGCGCACGCGAGGAGCTGGTAGAGTCCGTAGCTGAAGGCCATCGGCAGCACATTGAGGACGCGATCGTCCGAGCGAACCTCCAAGTACTCCACGACGCTACCGGTTGTGAACACGAGGTTCTGGTGCGTCAACATCACGCCCTTCGGGTGTCCCGTTGTCCCGGACGTGTAGATCAGCGCCGCGAGATCCAGCGGGATTCCAACCGGCGGAGAGCTCCAGGGCGGCGTTGTCAGCGCCTTCTGCCATTCCAGCCAGGCGAAGCCCTCGGCCGGGGGCATGGGGGGGCCAGCGCAGATGACACCGAATCTACCCTTGCGCGATTCGAGCACCGACGCGAAGGTGCGCGCGAGGTGTGATTCGGTGACGAACGCCTTGATGCCCGCGTCATCAAGGACGTACCCGAGTTTGTCGGCCTTCGTCTGCGGGTTGACGATGGTGAAAACTGCGCCCAATAGAACGGTCGCGAAAACACTTGTGCAAGTTGCGATGCCGTTTTCTGCGAAGATGGCCACGCGGTCGCCGCGATTGACGCCCAAGTCGTGAAGTGCTTTGGCGATCGCCTTACTCGATGCCTCGAGCGAAGCGTAGTCATGCACGTGCCCCTCGGCTACTACCGCTGGGCTATTGGGGTAGCGGTTCGCCGCACCGATTAGCAGATCCGAAACTAAGCGTGGTGTGAAACACGGTTGCATGTCGCGCTCCCTGGAGCATTCGTGGGGTGATGGCCGTCTTCCCCCTCAGAACTTGCGGGTCAGATGCCCAGTCCTGGTGAGGTCGGCGCTCTCATTCCAACGAACTCCGACTCCTCCGGCATCCGATTGACGAGCGTGCCTGCCATCATCGGCACGCTCGAACGAGGCGCATTTCAGGCTGTGGTTTTCGGCTTGCAGGTGAAGGCGTGTTTTCGAGAGCCCCTTCTCCGCAACCGTACACCCCACGCGGGGGCGACCAGCCGCGATCCGCCTTGCGCGGCGGGGCTGCGGCGCGGAGACCCACTCGGGCAATGCCCGAGTGGGTGGGGGCGGGGAGTTGCGGCCGTTCGCTGGCGCTCACGTACCCCCGTGCGCTCCGCCCCGGTGCTTGCTGCGCCTGACGCTTGAGGCGACTTGCGGTGGGGGATTTCTGGGATCGTGAACGCATGCTCTTCCCTCGAAGATAGCCCAGCTCCAAGGTTCGAGCTCAGAGGTTGAGCTCGGCAACCTTCTCGACGAGCTGGGGCGAAAGATGCAGATAGCGCGTCGTCCTTCGCTTGTTGTCGATGTCTCGGTAAACGCGCTCGATCTGCTCAGGTCGGAGGCCTGTCGCTTCGGTGAGTTCGCTTGGCGCGTAGCCGTTGTTCTTACCGTAGAGGCAGAGGTCCATGAGCTCGTAGTTCAGCGAGAAGTAGAACTCGTCCTGTCCCTGAGGCAGCGAGTAGGTGTCTGTTGTCGGCGGCCGACCACACACCGTCGCGGGGACGCCAAGGAATTTGGCCATTCTATAGACCTGAGTCTTGTAGAGATGAGCGATCGGCTTGACGTCGGCGAGACCATCACCACCCTTCACGAAGAACCCCTGATCGTATTCGAGGCGGTTCGGTGTACCCGTCACGGCGTAGTTCAAGCGATCGGCGTGGTAGTACTCCAGCATCTTGCGGCAGCGCTGCTTGAAGTTGGTGGCTGCCACGACCCCGAGATACGCCTGTGGGCTGAGCCTCTTCGTGATCTGCTTCCCATCTGGAGTCAGCACGACGGCGCTGAACACGCGCATACGATCGTCGTCGACGACGCTGGGGAGGACGATCTTGAACTTGCTGCCCGGCACGTACTCCGGGACCGCGCTTCGGATCGCCTCGTCTTGGCGCTCGTAGCACTTGGCCGCGTCGAGCAGCGGGGTAATGATCTCCAGCTGGTACTCGATGCCGGCGGACTCCGCGACGGAACGCGAGAGCTCCAGGGTGTCCTTCGAGGAATCGCGCTCGGGCATCAGAATCCCGAACACGCGGTCCTTCCCGAGTGCACGAGCTGCGAGGTGCGCACACGTGGCGCTGTCGATCCCGCCGGAGATGGCTACCACCATGCCTCGCCGTCGCAGATTGTCGAAGACGATCGAGCGGAGCGATTCACAGATACGGTTGACCTCCCGCTCCAGGTCGATGGTCAGGGCATCTCGGGAGAGCTGAGCATTTCTCATGATGCACTCCCTGCGGCAGTCTTTCGCGTGACATAGTTCACGATTTTCGCAACTGAGTCGAGGTTGTCCGGGATAAGCTCGAGATCCTCGACGCGAATGCCGAACTCCTGCTCAAGGAAGGCTGTCAGTTCGAGCACGCCAGTCGAGTCGATCACGCCCGCCTCAATCAACGACTGGTCACGACCGAGTCCCGAGCCCCGGGCTCCGAGTACGAAGTTCGTCGTGATGAACTTTCGAACCGATTCTTCAATGTCCTTCATCGCTCTCTCACCTTGGTTCATGGCGGACTCCAACCTTGCTAGCGGCGCGCTCACGCCTAGAAGCCCAACTACCGCGCATTGGAACCTATAGCCGCAGAGCAGGCGCTCTGACAATCGCAGCCAGCTTCACCACGACAGCGCCTCGAGTACTAGCGGTGGAATGGCCGACCGATGGTCATCGGGTATTGCAGCTAGGGTTGAATCAGCGCCGGCCCGTGCCTGCTTCGCCGAGGTCGGCCCTGCCGCGGGCTCGGCCCCGACGCATACGGTGGCTCACGGTTACTCGGCTATGAGACCCCACCGAGGATCGCCGTTCAGGAGCCAAGGCAAACGTTCGGCAGTCTTGTCCTCGACTGCTCCCGCTGGTGTGTGTCCTGCTCCCAGGGCCAGGACGGCCTCGACCTCGATGCCGGCCCGCCTCAGCCAGCGCGCCGATCGTCGAGCACCATCGGCGCAACTTCGACGACCACACACGAACAGGATCCTCCTTCCCCCGCCTGACTCGAACCTCCGGGCGCTGGAGAGGCTCCATTCCGTGAAACCGCCCTCCACCAGGATGGCCCGCGCGAATGTGGGATCGAGGCCAGCAATTGCCAGCGCCCCCATAGAAGCCCCCTGAGAATACCCCGCATACACCGCGTTCGTCGAGTCCGCACTGGGATAGTTGGCACGGAAGCTTGCCAACGCCGCCTTGAGCTCGCGTCCCAGCGCCAAGTGGTCCGGGTAGTAGTAGCCGCTCTCGACTTCGCGGCTTGCCACCATTCGTTTGCCGGTGAGGCACAGGATGTAGCCGCGCGCCTGCGTGAGGCGGCGCCAATGATCACAGTGCCACTCTGCAGTGCCGCCCGCACCATGTGTGGCAACGAGCAATGGCGCTCCGTTCCGGCCGCCGCGAGGCAGGGAGACAATGGCAGGCTCGAACCCTTCCAGGGGCAGCGCTGCCCACGCAACCTCGTCACGGTTCATGTCCGGCGTTGCCGAGCTCCCGCGCGTCAACTCGAGCGGGCCGGCCGGGGCTCTGGGTGCAGCGGGCAGCTTCGTTGGATTCCGGCGTGGGAGTGGCGTCCTCGGGGGGGCACCGCTCTGCCGCAAGGCAGCGGCTTTCGTCTCTGCGCCGTCCGCGGCGGTCGGGGGTTGGCAGCTCACGCCGAGTAAACCGAGCGACACGAGTGAGAGAGCGAGCAAGAGCTCGGGACCATCGTGGCTCGGCATGACATTCGTAGCGTACACCGTTGACTCGCCCGACGCACCGCGATAGCGGACGGCGATGGGCGCGGAGTCAAGCGGCCGACAGTGTGGGGCTCGACGTGTCTTCGATTGGCTCTTTGTCTGCGTCTGTCTCGCCTCGACCCTGCCGCTCTGGCTCACCGAGCATCCGCCCATCCAGGATTGGCCTCAGCACCTTGCCGCAATCCGTGTGCTGCGCAGCTACTTGGACCCGGCCTTTGGCTTTGAGCAGTACTTCATTCTCGAGCCGCTTCGAACCCAGTATCTCTCTGTGTACTGCGCGTCAGCCGCGCTCGCCGTTTTGGTTGGCGTTCCCGCTGCAGCGAAGCTAGTGCTGGCGGCAGGGATCGTGGGATTGCCATTTGCTGTGAGGAGCCTCGCGCGTTCTCTCGGCAGGTCGGGGGACATTGCACTGTTGGCCGTGCCCTTTGCGTACAGCGCCCACACGATTCTCGGGTTCATCAATTTCTTCGTTGCCTTGCCATTGATGCTGTCGGCGTTGAGCATGACCGCTCGTGCCGCGCAGTCTCAGCAGTCCAGTCGTCAGTGGGGCGTGGCGTTTGTGCTGCTGGTCTGCTTCTATACGCATGTCGTTCCCTTCGCATTTGGGGTCATGGGGGTGCTCATCGTTTCGCTGCGCCGCCCGTGGAGGTCGCTCGCTGGTCGGGTGCTACCCCTTGGCGTCGTTGGGCTAGGCTGTCTTCCATGGCTTTTCCTCACCCCAGCCGGCCAGACCGTGAGGGCGTTGGTGATGGGGAGTCCAGGCCGCGGCGTCGAGCCCGTATACGAGTCTTTCGACACCGCGTTCGAGCAGCTCCCTCGGTGGCTGCTCGACGTGTGGCGCGCCGAGTGGGACACCGGACTGTGGCGCGCCTGGCTGGCGCTCATCGCAGCTTGGGCAATCTCGGGTCTGACCACATTCTGGCGGCAATGGGGGATATCAGCGGACGGTCGCGTCTGCGCATCGCACCGGCCCGCCGCTAACGATGGGGCCGAGCAGGTGACACCCTTGCCAACACACGTCCTGTTGCCTCTCCCAGTGATCGCAGCGGTGGCCTATTTCGTAGCGCCGGCCTCATACGACTGGATCTGGCCCATCAACGCACGCTTCGCTCTGGTGGCGGTTCTGCTCGCGCTGCCCCTTCTTCCGGAGCCGAACGGTGTCTGGCTCAATGTGCTCAGCGTCGCAGGCGTACTCCTGGCGGCGGTTGGGGTTGGCTACGTTGCCGAAGGATTTCTCACGTTCGAACGGGAGGAAGCACGCGGTCTGGACGATGCCATCGAACACATTCCAGTCCGACAGAGGGTGGCTGGGCTCATCTTCCAGTCGGGCTCGAGAGTGGTGGACTTCGCGCCATTCCTTCACTCCGTGGCGTACTATCAAGCGGCGCGCGGGGGCGCCGTCATGTTCACCTTTGCTGATTTCCCCCAGTCGTTGTTCCGTTTTCGCGAGGTCTCTCGGCCACCTCGCGTCATGCCGCGATGGGAGTGGCTTCCGCATCTCGTCGACGTCGACCGAGATCTCTCTTGGTACGATTGGGTTCTCACACGAGGCGGCCCCGGCAGAGTCGCGCAGAGCGACCAATTCGAGCTCTGGTACTCGGCGCGCCCCTGGGCCGTATGGAAGAGGAGACGTCCCGGAGAGAAACGACCCTAAGTCAGTGACCATGAGTCTCCGCCAGTGGAACGGGCAGGGTGGAGTGGCGCGCAGTGTTTTGGGTGCCCTGTCCCACCCACGGAGCTGCCAATGAGCGGGCGCCCTCGCGTTCGAGGTGATGGCTGCGCCTCGACCCCAGCAAAACGGGCGGACTGATCGGACGCTCTGGTCGGCGAGGGTGCCCCGCACCCCCTGAATGGCGCGCACTGGTGCGCGTTCCCAGCATGGTGGCCAGATCTGAACGGATCATCAGTGGTTGCACAGCGGCCGACCGCGTCCCAGACCATCCATAGAGAGCTCCGACGGTTCCGCAACCCGGATGACCCCTCGCGCACGGCGGGACGGTTCGTTCCGGGGCGGCCATCGGGTCATGGCGACGTCAGGCATCGGCTCTGTCGGTGCCATGTGCTCGGAGCAAGCCTCCAACGGTACGCTGCTCATTGGCGTGCACTTTAAGGATTCGTGACCCATCGTCGTCCGAGGTAGACCATGCATTCGATACTTGTCTCAAGCCATGGTGGGCGACACGTGGGGCGCACTCGCGCGCGCTTCGTCTTCCGGATCCATCTGGTTCGGGTTCTGATGACGCTGGCCGCGGTGTTCTGGGGTTCGGCCGCCATCGGCGCACCTCCCACGGACGGTGCTCCTGTGACACCAGAGCCTGCGCCTGCCGTGGGGGCTGCGCCTGACGCGCAGGTCGATGGCGACAGTCTCGTCGCAGAGTACTCTCCTGAGCAAGGTGAGCCCAGTGACGTCGACCGCGCCGTCGTGGCAGGCTTCGAGCCTGCTCTCGGTCCCTACGGCGTGTGGAGGCAGCACCCCGTGTACGGTCGGGTTTGGGTCCCGAATCAGACTGCGGTGGGGCCGGACTTCGAGCCATACGTTACAGGAGGCCATTGGGCGCTCACCAACCAAGGCGAGTGGATCTGGGTGAGTGATCAACCGTTTGGCGATATCGTTTACCACTACGGGCGCTGGGTCTGGGCAGAGGAATCGGGCTGGATCTGGATACCAGGTTGGCGCTACGCCCCCGCCTGGGTCGTGTGGCGAGTTCCTCGCAGACATTACGCGTACGTCGGTTGGGCGCCCATGCCGCCGAGCTACATCTGGCTCGGCACCGAGCTTGTGTGGCTGGATGCCCCTCCTCCGGCAGCGTTCGTGTTCTGTTATAGCTCGTACGTCTTCCGTCCTCATCCCCACCGGCATGTCGTTCGAGATCGGATCGCGCTGCGCCGCATGCTCCGAGAGACGTCGCACTATCGCCCTGAGCGGGAGGGCGCGACGCTGCGCCGTTCACCGTCTGCGTCAAGGGCGCAGGTGCCGACCTGGGCCGTTCCCCGTGAACGAGTCGCCGCACGGCCGGTGGCCTCAGTGCCCGAGCGTGCAGTGAGTCGACTCGCCGCTGCCGCGCAGAAGGCTGCGGCTCGAAGGTCGGCAGTTGCCCGCCCTCACTCGACTACTGCACCCCCACTTGACCGCGCCGATTCCGTGCGGGCGCGTTCCTCGGGGCACCCTGCGACGGCCGGCGAACGGCTACGGGGCGTCGAGAGGGCCGCGGCCGCGCTCCGCGAGTCTGAGCACCACCGCCCGAGTTCGAAGTCGCGGCCGCGTCGGCCTGAGCCCGCGCGCTCTGTCGAGCCGCGGTCTGCGCGTGTCAGGGGTTCAGTGGCGCCTTCGAGACCGCGCGCCATGCCGACCCCGATCCGAACCGCACCCCAGCGCCGCGTGGCCGAGCCACGGGCCGTCCGTCGTTCCAGGTAGCTCCCCCTTACCGACCTTGGCCAGCCTGTCCGCCCCTACCCCGCGGAACCGCAGCCATTGCAGGTTCTCTCTCGCGAGTACAGGCTATGCACCCTCGGATGTACCCAATCGTTGGTCGACAAGCTTCGTGTTTGGCTCTTCTTCTCGTCGGGCTACCTGCCTGCGGCTACGCGTCGGACGACGGCCGCTCGGGGGTTCGCGCGCACCAGGGAGACGTGGTCGAAGCCGACATTCTCACTGGCGCAGGCCTGGTTGGTATGGCGCCCGGGAAGGCGTTGGGAGTCTTCGTCGAGTACAAGGGGGGAGGCGAGTGGCTCGTGGACGTCAGTTGTGACACCGATCTGTCGGGCTACCTCTGCGAGTGGGACGTGTACGTCATGGCCACCGGCGACGAGGTGCTCGAGGCAAGCCCTCGGGATTTCGAAGACGACTGGATCGTGGAAGGCTCGGACGAAGTGGCGCTGCATACCTACACTGACCATGATTTCGATGGCATCATGGTGCGCACCACTCCGGGTGAGGCATTGGCGTTCGAGGTCATACTTGACGCTCTTGCGCCCGTTCGTGACACGTTTCCGGAGCGGTACCTTGAATGGGTGGGGGCGGAGGGGATCGTGCATCTTGGGGCTCCCTCGAACCCGCTGGTGCTGCTGCCCACAAAGCCCTAAATCAGCGAGCGCGATTCTCGAACGGTTTGGGCTGCCCCCATCGAGGTGAGGGCAGCCCAAACCTGTCGAGTCCCGAAGTCTGCTCGAACAAGATTCCCTCTCCTTTCCGGGGTCTTCCTAAGACCCCATGCCCCGCAGTGCCCCACCCCAAAGGGATGCGCCACTTGATGCCACTCCTTCCACTGTCCGAGATTTGTGACCGCTGATTTAGAGGGCCTTGCAGGTTCGTGGGGACCGGCGTCGTCTCGGTATGCGCCTCGCACC
>CAYRKE010000071.1:0-35203 GCA_964424695.1 uncultured Polyangiaceae bacterium | reverse complement strand
CAAGCCTGGTTGATGGCGAAGCGGGACCGAGCACCGGACCGGAACATACACCAGTGTTTGAGGACCGGAAGCTCCGGGTTCCGCGCAGCCAGCGGCCAGGATCGCCGGGCGTCGTCCCAGTCGAGGTCTCGCAGTAGTGCTAGCCGCGTGCTCCGGCGGGGACCTGAGCCAGATACCAGTCTCGGGCAGGTGCCCCGAATGGTGGCGGTCTGCGGGGAATGACAGCGCGGACCTGGGCTTGGCCTTCCCATGGCGCGAACCGCGGCGTTCCGGCTTCGACGGTCGGCAAGGAGCCTTGGGGTCGCCATGGCGCAGCAACGGCCCCATGCCCTCCAGGCGTGACTCGGTGTAGAGTCTGTCACCATGACGAACGCGAGCCGCCGGGTACGACTAGGGAGACTGATGACGGCACTGACGGGGGTGATCGCCCTCGCCAGTGCGTGCGACGAGCCAGCGCCGCAGGCGGGACCTCGCGCCGACCCCGCAAAGTCGGTTGCGACGGCTCTTGCGGCGCCACCCGCGGCGGTGGCATCCGTGCAGGCCCAGCCGGACCCTGGCAAGCGGCAGTTGCCTCAGCAGAAGCTCGCCGACTGCCCGACCACCGGGGCGATCCAGTTTGAGAACCCGAAGGTTGAGAGCGCGGTTCGGCTCAAGGCGCAGAAACCGACTGGCCCCATCACCCGAGCCGATCTGGCACGGCTTCGCTCGCTCAACATCACCGATGCGAAGCTTGAGCGTCTCGACCTCTGCCTGTTCCATCCGATGAAGGCGCTGCGGGAGCTGTTTCTCGGTCCCGGCGAGATCGTCGATTTGGAGCCGATTGCAGGGGCCACGAAACTCGAGAGCCTGCGCGCGTCCCTCAACCCGATTCGCGATCTCGAGCCACTGGCCAAGATGACCGCGATGGATCGGCTCGATCTCGCCCACACCGAGGTCGCCGATCTGCGGCCCCTCGCGTCGATGACCTCGCTCACGGAGTTGCTGCTCGACAGCACCCCCGTCTCGGACATCGCTCCGCTGGCCAAGCTTGAAAAGCTCGAGGTTCTCGTGCTGAAGAACACTCGAGTCAAGGACCTGAGCCCCCTCAGGGGGCTCAAGTCGCTGAAGTCCCTCGATGTTCGCGGGGCACCCATCGAGGACACGATGGTCGTGGCTCGACCCGGACTGCGGATCACTGAGGACTGAAGCAACGTATCCGTTCTCGCCTTGCTTGGAGGGCCGGCCGCGGGGCCGCATGTGTTTCTGCCCGCCTTCGCTACGTCTTCGAGCTTCGACTGAGCCGCTCCTTCGCGAGGGCGATGTAGTCGGCTGCCATGTCGATTCCTATCGACTTTCTGCCGAATGACGCGGCGACCAGATTCGTCGTGCCCGTTCCGCAGAAAGGGTCGAGCACCACCCCACCAGGCGGACAGGTGGCGGCGATGGGGATACGGCAAACATCCAAAGGAAATGCGGCAAAGTGCCGTGAGCGCCCTTGGCTGTCTTCTGGGATGATGTCCCAGACGTCGCTGGGCTTCGATCCGTTGGGATGGTAGTGGAGAACATAGAATCCGCGCTGGCGGAGTTCCTTGGCGCGTCCCGACAGCTGTTCCGCATCGGAATGGGTCACCCGCTGTTGACCACGGATGACGAACCGGAAGTCGGCGAGTTCACCTCGCCTGACTCGGTTGAGCGTGGCGTCGAGTGCGGCAAGGGCCTGCTCCTTCTCGGACTCCAAGAGCGCGGTAGAGAGTTCGATTTGGCGTCTGTAGCGTACTCCTGTGACTCCGGTAGCCGAGACGACCGCCCCGCCCTGGACCCTCGCCTTGGCGGGAGCGTTCCGGATGGCGTCGACATTGTAGTAGCAGTGCCGCGGATCCTTCACGAAGTGGAAGATGGGCTCGTATACGTTCCTGAGTTTGTCTCGAGCGTTGTCCGGGCCACCCTTCACCTTGTGCCAAATGACGGTGTTTCTCTGGATGAACCCGAGATCGTCGGTGAGCCTCAGGGCAACGCGCCACGGGATGTTGGCGAGCCCCTTGTTGCGGTAGCTATCGCCGATATTGAGCCAGAGCGACCCTGTGGTCTTGAGGACCCGGTGCACCTCGACCATGACGCGAACGATGGCGTCGACGTATTCGGTTGGTCCAGCCTCGAGCCCGAGGCCGCCAGCGGCGTAGGCTCGCTTGGTCCAGTACGGGGGGCTGGTCAGGCAGAGATCGCAGCAAGCGTCAGGGAAGCCTCGCAGCACGTCGACCGCGTCGCCACACAGGAACAGCGGGGCGACGTTCTGGGACCCGAGGTACCGTCGCAGGAAGCGTCGCCGAGCTTCGTGGCTTGGCTCACCTTGGATCTGGAGAGCCGACGCTGCGGCGTGGTGAGCTGGAGTAGGGGTCCGCGGCGCCATTTCGTCGGTACTGCCTCCCGGGCACGACCGTGAGCGCCATCACGAGCTCCTGCCGGAAAATAGCAGCGTTGAAGTAGGAGAGGAGAATACCCTCGACGCTCCATGAAGCCAAGCGGAGGTCGAGACCGACGAGCCCTCGGCCCGGAGCCGTCATGCGCGAGGCGGCCGCGGTTTCCCCGGGGTAGGTGGGTGGGATCTGGCTTGACGTCGCATCCCAGCGCGAAACCGGTGCCCTGGGCCGGTCTGCGACTCGATGCGTGGCGCCAGCCCGCTGCGCTCCGCGACTGTGTCTTGATGCTGCTGGAATTTTTGTGCTCGTTGTCTGCTGCCAGGAGGTCTCTCGGAAGCGGCAGAATGTGCGGCCGAGGGGGAGTGTTGGCGATGGGACACCCTCGCGGATGCGGGGAGGCCAGAGCCCGGCGACCTCAGTATCGCACCTCCGATCGGGTTCACTCGGGAGGCGACGGGGCGGCTCGACGGTGATACCTTGGCCGCCGATGTCTCTCGAGGAGTATCGGTGTGACGGAGAATCCTGAAGACAATGGACTCGGCCCGGTCTTCGTCATCGAGGCGATCCCAGTCGCCGGTGACCATGAGATCGATGAGACGACGATCGCCGACGAGGCCATTCCCACGCCGTCACACTTGCGGATCTGCAAGGAGATCGGTCGAGGAGGGATGGGTCGGGTCCATCCGGCCACTGATCGCAATCTTCTGCGGCACGTCGCTCTGAAGCGACTCGACAAGCGTTATGCCGGAACCGAGTTCTACCGCGACGGCTTCATCGCTGAGGCGCAGATCACCGGGCAACTCGAGCATCCCAACATCATTCCCGTGCACGAGTTGGCTGTGGACCCCGGTGGGATCCCCTTTTTCACCATGAAGCTCGTTCAAGGCCGCAGCCTTGATGATTGGCTTCACGACCCGACACATCGCGTGGGCACGAGCGAACGGCTGGAAGAAGGGTTGGAGATCTTCATGAAGGTGTGTGACGCGTTGGCCTACGCACACCACCGCGGGGTGATTCATCGGGACATGAAGCCTGCCAACGTCATGGTCGCGGACTTTGGGCAGGTATATTTGATGGATTGGGGTCTTGCCCGCTTGACCAAGACGAGGCCCGCTTCCGGAGAGTACGCTCAGATGGAGGCTCGTGGCGCGGTGGGGACTCCCGAGTACATGGCCCCCGAACAGGCACGTGGAAATCCCGACGATATGGATGAGCGCTCGGACATCTTCGGTCTGGGCGCTGTGCTGTATGAGATCGTCAGCGGCAGGCGGGTCTACGGTTCTGAGCGGGATCAGAGCCGCGTTCTGGAGAAGGCGAAGGCCGGGGAGGTCGTGCCCATGGACCGCGCCTGTTTGGGTCTCGGGATCGCGCGCCAGCTTCGAGTGATTGTCTCCAAGGCCGTGGAGCCCAACCCCGAACGCCGTTATCAGACCGTCGAGGAGCTGAAGCGCGACGTCCAGCTCTTTCTTCGCGGTGGGCTTCATTTGCCTCGTAGGGTCTATCCCCCGGGCGCAATGATCATTCACGAGGGGGATGTCGGCGATGCCGCGTACATGATCGTCAGCGGGACGTGTCGCGCGTTTCGACGCGTGGAGTCCCGTGAGGAAACGCTCAGCACGATGGAGGAGGGCGACGTCTTTGGGGAGATGGCGTTGTTGCTCGACGAACCTCGTGCGGCGAGCGTGCAGGCGATCACGACCGTGTCCGTCTTGGTGCTCGACAAGCAGACGATGGAGGAGGGGCTCGGAATCAATGGCTGGACCGGCGCGCTCGTTCGCGCTTTGGCTCACCGGTTCAGAACGCTTGAGCTCGCGGTGCGGCGTTCTGGCATGAATCGAGCTTGAAGCCGGCGGGGGCGGGGACCCTGGGGGATTCAAGCGCGGCACCCACGACACGATTGGGTCGGATCCGTTTGTGCCTGTCATTAGGACCGACCGCAGTCCGCCTCCGCGTGGAGGGCCACGGCGCAGGTTTCCGCTCGCACCACGCCCTGGTGGGGGGCGCTCAGGGACCGCTGTTGCGTTCGGGGGCTCACGCACCGGTCTGATGCTCGGCTTCCGGGGCGTTTCGACCTAGGCCCGACACGGCCCCGGGCCGGGGCTTTCTAGGGTCGTGACCGCACACAGTTGGCCCTTGGGGGCGAGCCCAGGACTCACCCAGAGACTTGGTATGGCGCGGGTAGTCCAGTCTCCGGATTTATCCTCCTACGCTGAAAGATACGCTCAGCGGAAGAATGAGCTTGTCGAGCGTCGAGGGGCGAAAACTGGCGGAGCTGGCAGCAGCCGCATCTCCAGGGGTAACCGTGGGCCGAATCGGTCATGGAGTCAGTTACGGTTAGGGCTCCAGCATTCGACGGTCATCGCGCCGTTGAGACGACCTCGCACGAGCTGGTTTGGTGCGTCGATCCCCGATGCAGGGCTCGGCACCAGGCGAGCCTCGCTCACCCACGAGGAAGCCCCGGCGGAATTGGATCCCTGGACGCCCGGTCGCGCCAAATTCGCTTCCATCAGTGGAGCTCGGTTTCGGAGGTAAGCTCGCCATGTACGACCCTACCGTGTCGGTCCAGTCCAGGACTCCTCTCGAGTTCTCATCCGTTCCCGTGAACGTTGCCCAGAGGATCCGCCATATCGACTGGCCGTCGATCCTCGGCTCCGCAGCCAAGTCGCCCGCGTGGGTCTCCACTGCAACGATGGCAGGCAACGTTGCGGTGCTTTCCGCCGTCGACGAGCTGGTCGCATACAAGGACTTGAACACGGTTTTGCGGCGCGCGGTGGAGGTAGCTCGGGACCGCCTTGGACTCGAGCGGGTGTCCCTGTTTCTTCGGGACGACGTGACGTGCACCATGCGAGGGACATGGGGCACCGGTGCCTTCGGCGAAACCACGGACGAGCGGCACGTCAGCTACGAGTGCGGGGAGGCAGTGGACGAGGCGCGGGGGCTTGTCGATCGGGAATCGGGGAGCTGGCTCGTGCTACGGGACGCGCCCCAGATCGTGTACAAGGAGCGCGACCCGCTGGTGCTCGGCACCGGGTGGATTATCGTGACACCCGTCAGATCCGAACAACGGGACGTTGGGGTGATCTTCAACGACGCGGCGCTCAGCCATGCCCCAATCGATGAGCCGAAGCAGGTGGCTCTGGCGGTCTTCGGCCGCCTACTCGGCGGGGTGATCGATGCCCGGGTGCGAGCCAGTGAGGTACCTGCGATGGCGCCGGTGGCGGCGAAGCTGAGTACACTCGTACGTCGGGCAGCGGTCACACTGCGCGCTGAGCCTGGACTGTCAGGTGCCGAACTGTCAGAGCGACTGGGGGTGAGCCCCGGCCACCTGGCGCGGCGATTCAAGGGTGAGATGGCAGTAAGTCTGGTGGAGTATCGCAATCGACTGCGCATCGAGCGGTTCTTCGAGGTCGTCGATCATGGAAGCGAGCGCTTGCTCGGCGCGGCACTTGCAGCCGGGTTCGGAAGCTACGCTCAGTTTCACCGAGTGTTCTGCCGAATGGTGGGTACCACGCCGAGCGAGTACTTGACGGGCAAGGCTACCCAGCCTGGAGCGGAGCTGCCGCCCCATCCGGCGATTGACGCTGCAAAGACTCTGGAGAGCGAGGGAGCGGGGGACGTTGACCGGGTTCGATAGGGAGAGCCACTCACCGGTCGTCATGGTCAGCGCAAGGCTTGGGGTCGGTTCACGGTGGGAAACGGGGGCGCTGCACGCCTGGGGGCACCACGGAGCATGTCCCACGGGCGGTTGGTGAGGTGGGGCCATGGTCCGAGATTCGTATCCAGTGATTCAGAACTCCATGCCGCCGAGCAGCATTCCTCGGACCCCGTTGGCGTGGAGCGTCAAGTCCTGGGCACGTGCCGAATCGTGCACGGAGTAGATGCGAAGGTAGTACCACTCCAAGATCGCATCCAGGCGGAGGCGTACGGACTCACTGATCGCGAACAGGCCTGCCGCGCCTACTCCAAGGTTGGCGCCAAAACGAGTGCCGTCCAGGCTGTCGCAATCCTTGAGGCTGTCGTCTTCCTGGCAACGCTGACGCACCTCTCGAATGTGGTCCTCCAGCTCGTCCACGGGGGTGAGCACCGACAGCCCGCCTTGTACTCGTGGAACCAGCCAAACGCGATCCGCGATCCCGATGCTGAGCTCGGCCACGGCGTCCAGACTTGCGATGGGACCAAGTCCGAATGTCTGCTCGCCGCTGCTTGCCGGGTCGATGTCCCCCTCCACTGTGTAGAGCACTCCGGGGCCGATACGTAGCCACGACGTGAGCTGCCAAAGGAAGTCGACGCCCAGCTGGAGTGACTGGTTATGACGAAAGCCGGAGGCTCCCTCCAGATTGGGGTCGCACCCGCCGCCGTCACAGCTTCGCCTGAGGGTTCCGCTACCGAATGCGAGGAGCCCGATGTGAGGGACGAGACAAGCCCCGCCGAGGTCGATCTGATGGTCTGCTTGGGCAGTAGCGGGGGCTGGGTCTGCGGTCGCGCCAGCGTTCGCCGGGGATGGGGCTGCGGGCGATGCTGGCAGTGCGGGAGTCGCGGGAGTCGCGGGAGCGCTCGGTGTGTTGGGCGGCGGCGCCCCTGGTTCAGGGGAAGGCCCGCTGCTCGGCGCGCCCAGCGGCGTTCCAGAGGGTTGCTCGGTCGACGCTGCCGATGCACCCTCGACGCTCGTGGTGGGTGAAGCGGCGCTCTGCTGGATACCCTGGCTCGGCGGCGCGATGTCCGGATTCAGGGTGGACGCGCCGCGCGGGCTTTCTGGGGGGGGCAGGAGGACCGCCGAGGCCGCGAGACTCGGTGTCGGGGAGGCGGTCAGAGCCAGAAGGAGGGACACGACCTGCAAATTCATTACGGGTTGCTCGACCGCTGGGGCACCAAGCCACCGCGTACCGGCGCGACGGCCTTGCAGCATTCAGTCAGGGTAGTGAACGCGGTCTTAGCGGTGAAGAGAAATGGTAGTGCGATCGGCCGAAATCGACTGAAATCGACTGTAGTGGCGGAGCAGGGCAGCCTACGTGCGCCGACTTCGTGGCGCGGGCAATACGTCCCAGGCTGCCTCGAGAGAGGCCCCTCTCAACCCGATCTCGCCGCGAGCCGCGAATGGGCGGCCGCTTGGACGGAGGCCGACATGACCAAGCAGGAGCGACCACCGGACATCGGCTCGGCGACACCGTCGGAGGCGCGCGCCTGGCATCTTGTTCGGAGTCGGCTCGGATTGTCGGGCACTTGGGACGGCCAGGTCGACGTCGACCTGGCTCGGGTCTGGGTTGAAATCACGAGCGGACGGTACCGAATCGTCGAGACCCTCGTAACCGAACAGCGCTGCTACGTCGTTCTGGAGCCTGGTGAGCGCGACGGAGCGCAACGGAGGTTGATTGCCGAGCGCCGCGTCGAGACTCTCGAGGGTATCTTGCTGGGCGAGGGCCGCAAGGCCCTGTCGTTTCGGCAGGCCATCGACGTTCGCTCGGTCACCGCCAACGCGAACCACGCGCTGCGAGGGATCGGTTGCCGTTGCCTTCTGTCCCGCCTTCCGATGCCACTGTTCACGCTTGTCCACGCGGCGCACGGTCGCACCGATCTGACCAAGGGGCGGATCGGACCCCTTGGAACAGAGGAGTCTGGGCATCGCATTCTGGCGATGAATCGTGTGGACGATTGCGTGTACCCAATGCTGTCTCCGGCCGAAGCAGCGGTCACCCGCCTCTTCCTTGCTGGAGAATCGCACGATCGAATCGCTGTTCTGCGCAAGACGGCCCCGCGCACCATCGCGAACCAGCTTACTGCGACCTTCCACAAGTTCGGTGTCTCGGGTCGCATCGAGCTTCTGTGTACGCTGCACGTTCATCCGCTTGCACGTCATCTTCGAGCACTAGAGGCTGCGCGACACTCGCAGCCGGTCATCGCCAAGACGCTGAAGGAGCAGGAGAGCAGCGGGGAGGCGGTGGGAACTTCTGGCTCGCAAATGAGTTGAGCCCCGCGAGTGAATGCGCGGGGCTCATTGCCCAGGCTAGGAGAACGGTGCTGTCCGCCAGTGCCCAGCCTGGCGTGCGGCTAGGTCTCGCTAGAAACCCATCACGAAGCCGAGCGACGGCTGGATGTTGATGCCAGGGAAGGGGAGCATGTACATGGCTGCAACGTTGATCAGAATGCCGCCGTTGTTCATCACGCCAACCAGAGCACCGCCACCCGCTTCCACGAAGCCCAAGCCCATGAGCTTGTAAGCATCGACCTCGTGAAGGGTACCCTCTCGACACCCCTGAGCACCCGTTGTGGTGTCCGTGACCCAATCACAGATCTTGGCCTTTTCTTTGCCGTTGACCTGCCCGACACCGCCGCCAAGGAAGACGTAAGGGTTGAAGCCGACGTCGTTCATCCCGACGAACCAGTATGACAACCTGCCTTCGAGGTGGATTGGATTGAAGTCGGCCTTTCCCCCGCCGAAGGCGAACCCGACGCGCGCGCCTGCGGCAAGGTTGGGGGTGAAGAAGCGATCGTATGAGGCCATCAGTCGCATGGTCCCCACCACCGCGGAGCCCGAAGCGCCGGTTGACCAAATGTTGGAGTTGTCGATGGGGTCCTTGCCGTCTTTCTCGTAGCAACGGAATCCATCGTTCCAGCCGCCTTGGCGGAAGCAGACGGAGTTGCCTGACAGGATGGGCAGGTCCATCCCGAAGTGCAGGCCCACCCAGTTCTTCGCGTACGGACCCTTGCCTCCCGCTCCACCGGATTCTGATTGGCAGAAACCGTCCTCGCAGGTTCCGGTCTCGCAGTCCGCGTCGGAGTCGCACGAGGCCGCGTTCTCGCAGACGCCCTCCAAGCAGATGAGGCCATCCTTGCACGGTTCAGCGGGCGTACAGCTGTCGCCCCACGCACCACCGCCCGAGCACCCGGGAAACCCCGGTGGGCAGTCTGCGTTGCCGCCCGTCGACTCGATGGATGCCACGGCAGTGGCAGACTCACCGCTGCACCGCTCTGGCGCCTTCTGCCCAGGAAGCGCGGGCGGGGCCATCTTCGTGTTCTCCACCAGCCCGATGACAACCGGCCCATCGGGCGTACCCCACTGCCCGACGAGCTCTCCCGAGTTGCTGCTGGCCACGACGTAGAGATGCAGTGCCCCAGCGGCCGCTGTGGCCTCGCAGGGGACGGTCGCCGAGAGAACCCCTCCAGTCCGGGCGAAGGGAAGCGTTGTGTACGAGCCATTCGGACCGTTTCGGTAGGCAAGCTCGAGGGTCGCGGCTCCCGCGGGCGCTGGGCAGCTGACCGGAATTGGACGGTTGGTCTGGACTTCGCGGACCGCGGGTGTGCAATCCATCGTCACGATCGCTCCCGCGGAGGCTGCTGGCTCGCCGCTCGGGGCGGAAGCTGCCGCTGCGCTGGTGCCCCCCCCGCTCTTTGCCTGGTTGAAGACGTCCACCGTTTCGGCGGTGGACAAGGCGGCGTCGAGCTTGACGCTGGGATCCTGCGCTACGGCAGTGTCAAATGCCTCTCTGGCTCCTGCCAGATCCTGGTTCCCAGAACCGCGCACCAAGCCGACGTACATCCAGGCACGGCCCAGGGTTGCTGGACTGCATTGGGTGCCGCATGCCTTGACGACGCCGAGCAGTACCGCTTCGGCCTTACGGAAGTCCGTTGCGAGGTAGTGCTCGTTGATTGCCTGATCGATCTTCTCATTGGCGGATTTGTCCAGAGGAGCGGCGCCGGCTGTACCGGCGAATAACGCGAGCGCTACTGGAACTATGAACAGGAGTCGTCGAACCACGGGAAAGCTCCTTCAGAGGCGGTCACACGAACGATTGCGGGTGGGGGGGAAAACCTGGTTTGGCCGGAAACCTACTTGGCGCAGCCTGCCTTTGCGCCTTCGGTGCGGAGGAATTGGACGCGGCGATTCATGGCGCGATTCTGCGCAGTGGTGTTTGGCTCCAGCGGGACATCGAACCCATAGCCGCGCGATGTCAGGCGGCTCACATCGACGCCTTTGGATACGATGTAGTCGAGTACAGCCGCGGCGCGGCGCTCGCTGAGCCTCGAATCATACTCAGCGCTTCCTCGGTTGTCGGTGTGTCCCTGGATTGCGATCTTGATCTCGGGGTTCTTCTTCAGCACGTCGACCACGGCATCGAGCACCGCGTGGCTGGTTGCGCGCACGGTGGCCTTGTCGTGCTCGAAGCGGATTTGCTGGGTGATCTTGACTTCGCAGTCGGTGACCAGGACCAGGGCCGGCTTCTCGGGACAACCGAGTGGTTCATGGTCACTCAGCCCGATCTCGTTCGGACATTGGTCCTTCAGATCGGGAACCGAGTCCCTGTCGTTGTCCGGTTCCGGGCAGCCATCCCCATCTTGGTAGCCGTCCGGGTCTTCCGGCTCATTCGGGCACTCGTCCTCTGGATCGGGCAGAGTGTCGACGTCGTTGTCGGCCTCCGGACATCCGTCGTCGTCGAGGTGAGCGTCGCGGTCTTCAGGGGCAAGCAGGCACCCGTCGACGCTGTCGGAGAGGCCATCACCATCGGTATCCGGGTCTTCCGGGCAGCCATCCCTGTCTTCGACACCGTTGAAGTTTTCTGGTACCGCGGGGCATGCGTCTTGCGGACCGGCATAGCCATCGCCGTCGGGATCCTCCGGCCTGTCCTGACAGTACTCTGGTGGAGAGAGCGCCAGTGCTGCCAGGGCGCTTGGCTCAGCGGACACCAGATGGCTCTCTGCCTTGGACGGAAATCCCTGCCTCAGCTCCAATTGAGCGAACTTGAGGTGACTTTCGGCCATGGCCAACTCGCGTGGCGCGCAGCGACGCGCGCCGTTGTTCGCGGCCTGCCGCGTCACCTCTTCGAGTTTGGACACTCGAGCTTGGAGCTGTGACGCTGTCCCACACCCAGATGACACCAAGAGCGCGGTGAGTCCCCACGCGCATACACCAGTATTTGGGGACCGGAAGCGCAGGTTCCGCGCAGCCAGCGGCCAGGATCGCCGGGCGTCGTCCCAGTCGAGGTCTCGCAGTAGTGTTAGGCTCAGGGAAGCCTGATCGCGCACAGCTTCGAGATACGGTCCAACCGTTACACTAGGACACGAGAAGGTTCGGGACGATGGACTCCCCTGCTGGCACCTCGCCTCTGCGCCGCCTCCGGTCACGGATTCGCTCTCCTGGTGGCTCGTGACAACTCGACGGCGCGTGCCGCATATTCCGTGCTGGTTCCAGCGAGTTCGAGGGCATCCCCGTAATCTGCTTCGGCGGCCTCGCTGTGGGCCTTCTCGTAGTGCGCCAGTGCGTAATAATACTCATACGGCGCGCTCTCGTCCGCGTGGAGCGCGTGGGCGTTGTCGAGCAACCGTGCGGCATGCCGGAGCTCCAGCATACATGCTGCGTGGCCGCAGCCGACGAGCGCCACGCCCACCGCCGCGACGAGTATGCGTATGGTACGCCGACTCATCGGTGAGACGATGTTGGTGGGGTGCTGCATCGGGGGCCTTTCGGCTAAAGGGCCAGCGAGATTCGGACGCTACCAACGGGCAGTTGCGCTCGTCAACAGCGTCGACGCGCCGTTGGCGGATGCTGCCGCTCGCGTGGTGCGACCGCATCAGCGATGCAGGATACCGAACTCGGGTGAACCGGGTCAAAGGATCACCGCGCGTGCCCCCACGAATCACCCACCCGACGATGAGCTCACCGTTCGCGCGAACGCGTTGTCCCTGTCCCCAACCCGCTGCCGGATCGTCAGTGGAGATGATTCGGCAGTCAGCGGCTATTTCCGTTGCCGCGGCGGGGACCTCGGCGCAGCCTCACAGCTTTCTGAACACTCCAACTACTTTGCCCAACAGCATCGTGGACTTGAAGTCGCTGGCTCGCACCAGTATCGGCGCCATCTGTGAGTTGGCGGGCTGGAACCGGATGTAGTCACGCTCAGGATAGAAATATTTGACGGTAGCTTCGTCCCCAATCAGAGCGACCACGATCTCTCCACGCTCCGCTGTGGCCTGCTTGCGGACGAAAACGTAGTCGCCACTCATAATCCCGGCCTCGATCATCGAGTCTCCGGCTACTCGCAACCCGAACACGTCGCCGCCGCCACGGATTGCCATCCGATCGATGCGAACGGCGTCCACGACGTGTTCCTCCGCCAACAGTGGCGTTCCCGCCGCTACCCGACCCAGAACGGGGATTTCGAGGATGTCTCCGTCACTTGGTCGCGCTTCGGGCTCGGGGGCGGGGTCCTCAACGAGCCGAAGTGCCCGGCTCTTCATGTCCTCGCGCCTCAGGTACCCCTTGCGCTCCAATGCCCTCAAGTGGTCGTTGACGCCGTTTGTCGAGCGGATGCCCATGTATTCGCCGATTTCGCGGAGGGTGGGGGGATAACCGCGTTCTTCGATCGACCGGCGAATGAACTCCAGGGTTTGGGACTGGCGCTTCGTGAGGCCCTGCATGGTAGGCCATACGGTACTGAACGGGTGTTAAGACGTCAAATTCCGTGCATCCCGTTCCGCATATATCCGAAAAAGTATTCTGAATTCATGTTCGTGGGCTTCTCGGGACGAACCGGCTTGACAGTCGGTGCCGGGGTGCGTCTCCCTTCGCCCGGACTCAGGTGACTCACGAAGCGCTGTGAGCCGCGGGCCCATTCCGGCGTTTCCGGACCCACTGTGGAGGACCGAGCAGGTTGCTGGGATCGCTGTCGGGCAGAAAGCTGGACCCGCCGAGCCGGGGCTCGGCGCAGGTCTGCGTGGACTCTTCCAGCTCGGTTCACGTGTCGGCGAAGTGTTGTCTGCTCTAGAAACGACCTGTGATGGAGAGGAAAGTCAGCTTGTCGTTGGTTTCCCTCAGCCGGCCGAGCAGCACCCTCACCATGTTCCACAGAACCTCGTATGCGAGGTCCTTGTGCACGAACAGCAGGTCGTCAAAGCTCGCCTTGGTGATGGTGAGGAGGGTGCACCGCTCATGGACGGTCGCGTCTGCGGAACGCGGGGCTTCATCGAGGAGAGCCATCTCCCCGAAGACGTCTCCGACCCCGAGTACCGCGAGGGCTTCCTCTCCCATTCCTGGCACTGTGCGCCCAATGCGCACCTTGCCAGCGAGGATGAGGTAGACCCGATCCCCGACGTCGCCGTGCTTGAAAAGCACCGTGTTCAAAGGATGGGTTTCTTCCGTGGCCAGGCTGGCGATAAGCTCCAGCGCCTTGGGTTTGAGCCCAGCAAAGAGGTCGACCTTCGAGAGTTGTTCCAGCCGGTCCGTCATGAGTTCAGATCCGTGTTGCTGAGGCAACTGTAACACTGATGAGGTTCCGTCCCCAGACTGGAATGACTGCAGGGCCAGCGAGCGGGGCCGCGGAAATCAGCGTTCGAAGGTGATGACGAAGGGGGGCGTCGACTTGACGACGGCCTGACCTTGGGCGTCAAGGCCCACGGAGTAGCGTTTCCGCAGCGCGCATTGCTGTGCGCGCTGTCCGAAACCGTAGCCAGGGTCGCCGAGCACTCGTGCACTCTTGGCACGGCCATCTGTGTCGACCGTGACGACGAGGCGGACTCGCATGAAGTTGATCTGCTCAACGTCGGCTTCCGGTGGGAACCCGCAGTCGTTCCAGGTGGTGCCGAGCGGCTTGGGTGCTCTGGATAGGTCGGGGCCAGGAGGTGGAGGCACGGGCGCCACGTTGGTGCGGCGACCCGTCCCGTCGCCGATGCCCGCCGCTGGATTCCGAACGGCGGTTTTCGACGTACCGGCAACCGCGGTGACACCTCCTGCGAACCGCACACCGTCGCCGGTCACGAAGCCTTCCCCGGTGAGATCGAGCGGGGCGTTCGGATCGGGCGCCGCAGTGAGCAGCTTGCCCGCCTCTGCAGCGGGGGGCGGTTCTTCGGCGGGCGCCGCCTCGGGTGCCGCCTTGGGGACCGTCGGCTGTGGCTGGGCCTTCAGCGGAGTGGGCTCGGGCTGCGGCTCGGGTTCTGGTTCCGGTTCTGGTTCCGGCGGGGGGGGCGCAGGGTCGGCGACTTGTATCGAGTAGACGACGCGAAGCCGGTCGCGCGTGTGGGATCTGACCATGGCGGCGAAATCCCTCACCTCGACCAGGTTTGTGGCGGCCTGGGCCACGACGGATGAGTGCAGGATGCAGGCGCCGACGAGCCCGATGGCCCAACCGCGTGCCAACTCCTTGCGCCCGAACGCCATCACGGGCCCCAGCGGATCGAGCCCCGCCGACGTAGGACCGGTCGCGCCGTTGTATGGGGGGCGATTGGGGGGGCGAAAGGCCATGGCTGATCCTGCTCCGTTGTACGGCTACTGGGTCGTTGTCCGCACGGGCTCACTAAGTGGTGTGATAGCAAAAGCGATCTTGTCCACCCCAGAGCGGTTGAGAAGGTCCAGAACGTGGATCACCCGTCCATGCTCCACCTTCCGATCCGCGCGGATCACCGCCCGCAGGTCCGGAGTCTTGGCCTTGGCGACTTTGGCGAGTCCCGAGACCGCTTCATCGTTCTTTACGGTCTCGGAGTCGACGACCGTCCTCCCATCAGCCGTGAGCTCCACCGAGAATACCGTCTGGATCTCCTTGCCGCTGGCGGCCTTGGGAAGGTCCATCGGCATGCCCTGGGATACGATGATTCGTGCCGTCACCATGAAGATGATGAGCAGGACCAGCACGATATCCACCATCGGCGTGATGTTGATGGCGCTAATGATGTCGTCGTCGTTGTTATTTGCTGCGCTGGCCATCGCTCAGCTCTCTTTCGCGGCGCCAGTCTTCGCGTCGTCGGTCGACACGTCGCTGTTCGACGCGGACGCGGTAGCAACGTTTTGCGCGACCAAGTGAGCGATCAGCACGCGGCTCAGGGCTTCGGTGTTGGCGAGTATCGCCTTCGAATGCCTCTGGAACACGTTGTACATCGCGACGGCAGGGATGGCGACGAGAAGCCCGACGGCTGTAGCGACCAAAGCCTCCGCAATGGCTGCCATGACCGCCTGGGGGGCCATGCCAGCTGCGGCGCTGGCTGCCGCTGCCGCGGCATCTTCGCGGCCCAAGGCCTCGAAGGCTTGGACCACACCGATGACAGTCCCGAATAGACCAATGAACGGCGCGTTGTTGCCCACCGTTCCCAAGAAGGCGAGGCGACGTTCTAGCTTCATTCGCTGGAGCACCGTTGCTCCCTGCATAGCCTCCTCAGCCGACCTCGACCCACGGTCTGCCTCGAGCAGTCCCGCGATGACCACCGCGGCCTCGGCGCTGGGTGAGGCTTCCATGCGCTTTCGGGCTTCGTCCAGATCTCCTTCGCGCAAGGCGCCGCGGAGGCGCTCGGCCAGGCGGGCGATGTCGTCCCTGATCGTCCAGTAGAACCATCCGCGCTCCAGCATGATGGCGACCGAGATGACGCTGAGCCCCACCAGGAGCCACATGACCCATCCAGCTCCGAAATTGCTCATCAGGCGTTGAAGCCACTCCACCAGATTCATCGAAAACGGGCCTTTCTTCCTCAGTCTCTTCAGATCGCGCCAGGCGGATCTTCGACAGGCTCCTCCCGCGTTCCCGGGGCGAACGCCTGCGTATGCCGACTAGCACACTTTGTCGCGTCGTGCTTTGCGTCCCGCAGTCGCAGGCCAGAGCCGTTCGGCCGCGGGGTCGTGGTGGTTCGAACCGCCCAAGGCATCGATCGGTACGCCTGTCTCCGCGACGGCTCGCGGAGCCGCTGCCACCCTTGGGGGGGCGGACGACCCGTGCGCGGCGGGACGAATCGTGCTCACCAAGTGGTGCTCGAGTCGCTGTTTGGTTGCGGCGCTTGGGTTAACCTGCCGCACAGCCGTCTGTTGCTCGAGCGATCCGGCGCAGCGCCGGGGTTTCGTCTCCCACCGTGTGAGCCTGGTCGGAGATAGGGGCTGGACCCAGGCACGGAACGCTTTACGGTGGGGACCGTCGTGCTGGTCGTTCACCGCAGCAATCGAATGGAAGCATTGGTCGAGTCGCTCGCTCGCGAGTTGGCGCGTCCGCTGTCGGACCCGTTCGTTCCCGAGACCCTGTTGATCCAGAGCCGGGGCATGCAGCGGTGGTTGTCCATGCAGCTATGCGAGCGTCTCGGGGTCTGGGCCAACGCCGAATTCCCCTTTCCGAGGGCATTCTTCGAACGCCTGTTCTGTCGGCTCAGGGGGGAGCCGCTGGACGCTGCTTCCGCCTACAGTCGCGGGCAGCTGACCTGGACGATCGCCGCGGAGCTCGAGAGACTCCGCGGTGATCCGCTCTTTCAGCCAGTGGCGAGCTATCTGGGAGATAGTCCGGACCCGGTGCGGCGCCTGGAGCTGGGCCGCAAGATCGCCGGGGTATTCGACCAGTACGTCGTCTACCGCGCCGACGTCGTCGCACGGTGGGAGTCCGGCGAAGGAGAGGGCTGGCAGCCCGCACTGTGGCGCCGGATCGTACGGCGCCATGGAACCGAGCATTTTGCTAGCCGAGCCAGGGACCTGATGTCCCTTCCCACGATGGATTCGCGGTTCCGCGATTGCTTGCCGCAGCGGATTTCCGTGATCGGGATCTCGTCGCTGCCCCCAATCTACGTCGCTCTGCTGGGACGGCTTGCGGAGGCCATCGACGTACACTGCTACTGGCTCAGCCCGTGTCGAGAGTACTGGGCCTTCACTCGGAGTCCGCGGGATCTGGGGCGCATCGAGGCTGCTGGCGGAGGTGAGAGCCGTCTCGAACACTGGGAGCTCGGCAGTGCCCTGCTCGGTGGGCTCGGGCGTCAGGGACGCGAGTTCCTGCAGGTGCTCGAGGAGGCTTACCAGCCCAGCCACGAGGAGGACGTCTACATCGAACCCGGTGACGCTTGCAGCCTCCACGTCCTACAGGGTGACGTGCTGGGGCTGCGGGCTCGGGGCCACGATGTGGATTTGCCGCGAGTTTCCCTGCGCCCTGGGGATCGGTCGCTCCAAGTCCACTCGTGCCACAGCACCCAGCGACAGCTCGAAGTCCTGAAGGACGTGCTGCTCGAGGAGTTTCGGCGCGATCCGTCGCTCATGCCCCACGACGTGATTGTGATGGCGCCGGACATCGAGCGGACCGCTCCCTTGATCGACGCGGTGTTTGCGGCTGGTGAAGACGACGAGCCGCACATCCCCTACTGCATCGCGGATCGGCCGCTCGGCGCCGGGGCGGAGCTCGTTCAGGCGTTCCTGGCCCTTCTTCGCGTATTGGGGGCGCGGCTCAAGGCGAGCGAGGTCCTGGACCTGCTCCAGCACCGCCCGATCAGGGAGCGGTTCGAGCTGACTCCAGAGTCGATCGCGCCGATTCGCGATTGGGTGACGCGGGCGGGCATTCGGTGGGCGCGCGACGCGGGTCATCGCGGGCAGCACGGGGTTCCGGAGCTCGACTCGCACACCTGGCGGTTCGGTCTGAGGCGCCTGCTTTTGGGTGCTGCAATGCCGGCAAGGCTTGCCGCCCCCTTCGCCGGAGTTCTTCCGTGCGAGGGAGCGGAGGGCTCAAGCAGTCCGCTTCTCGGAGCCTTCGCGGAATTCACGGACGCGGTCATCGCTGCCCAGCGTCGGCTTCCGAAGCTTCTCTCGATGCCTGAATGGAGTGAGTTGCTGACGAACCTGCTGGAGTCGTTCCTGCGGACTGACGACGAGTATGCGGCGGAGGGCGCAACGATTCGCGCGGCGCTTCGTGATTTCGGGAGCGAGGCGGAGCGGGCAGAGATGCTGGAGCCGCTGCCGCTTCGCTACGTGGAGCGGGAGCTCGAGGGGCGACTCACGGACGAGAAGAACGGGCACCAGTTCATGGCAGGAGGGGTTACGTTCTGCGCCCTGTTGCCCATGCGCAGCGTTCCGTTCCGAGTCGTCTGCTTGATCGACATGGACGACGGGGTCTTTCCTCGAAACGATAGCCCGCCAAGCTTCGACCTGATCGCCGCCGAACCGAGGCTTGGCGACCGTTCGCTGCGCGAGGAGGACCGCTACCTGTTCTTGGAAGCCCTACTCTCGGCTAGGCAGACCTTCGCCGTCTTCTACTCGGGGCGCGGCTTGCACGACGCGCAGCCGCGGCCACCCTCGGGGGTCGTCTCCGAGCTGCTTGACGTGGTCGACGCCTCTCTGTTCGTGCCGTCCCACGGCGAGGAGGAAACATCCGTTCGGGCACTGCTCGTCGTGGAGCACCCGTTGATGCCCTACAGCACCCGGTACTTTGCTTCCGACGGCGACCCGAGGCTCTTCAGTTATTCGCGCATGTACGCGGATGCTGCACGGTGTCTGGTGTCTGAGCGGGTTGCACGACCAAGGCCGTTCCAGGTGCGCGAACTCGACCTTCCGGACCAAGCCGTGGACGTACGGCTCGACGAGCTCGGACGCTTCCTGGAGCATCCGCTCCGCGTGTACGCGGAGCGCGAGCTGGGTCTTCGACTTGCCGAGTTCGAGGTTACTCGACTCGACCGCGAACCGCTCGAGCTCGATCACCTGGCTCGCTATACCGTCGGGCAAACCCTGCTCAATCTGTTGCTGGAGGGGCGAGAGCCCGGTGAGGCTGAGTTGCTTGTGCGTGCTGCCGGACTCTTGCCTCACCACGCGCTCGGTCGTCACGTGCTCCAGCGGCTGTGGGGCGATGTCGAGCCCATCGCCGCTGCGGTCCGACGACTGCGCGGGAGCGCTCCGCGCAGTCCGACGCCTGTCGATTTGCGGCTCGACCCGTGGCGTCTGCTCGGACTACTGCGGGATACCCACGATGGGCGGCTCGTGATGGCGTCTTTCGCGCGGATCAGCGCGCGCCAGCGCTTGCGGGCCTGGCTGGGGCACCTGGCCTTGTCGGCGTCGGGTGAGCGAGGGGCCTGCGCCGAAACCGTGCTCATCGCCCGGCAGCCGTCCGGGAGTGGCAAGGGCGGACGAGTAGCAACATTCCAGAGCGTCACCCCAGAAAACGCCCGGGCTTGGCTCAACGACCTCTGTGAGATCT
Source organism: uncultured Polyangiaceae bacterium (assembly GCA_964424695.1). Taxonomy (GTDB): domain Bacteria; phylum Myxococcota_A; class Polyangia; order Polyangiales; family Polyangiaceae; genus JAEWRL01. The sequence continues at coordinate 15,912 of CAYRKE010000071.1, read as the reverse complement.
ACGGTTTGGGACGGCGGGGACCTCTGCCGTTCTTTCCCGATGCTGCCGAAGCCTACGCCAATCGATTGCTCTCGGCCGAGCCCGGGGACAGCGAGGCGCGAACGCGGGCACTCGATGCCGCAAGGAAGGTGCTTCGGGCCGGCAAGTTCAGCGGAGGGGGCGACTCCGCGGACCAGGGGTACGTCGCACGCTTCTTGGAAGGACTCGATCCTCTTCAGCCGAACCTGAGGGTTCTCAGGGACTCTTCGCTCGCATGGCCGGATTTCGAGGCTCTCGCTATCCGAGTCTACGGTCCGCTCGCGCAGAACAGCACGGAGCAGTCCACGTGAAGCGACTCGACGTGCTCACTGTGCCCCTCGGGGGGACACACTTGGTGGAGGCGAGTGCGGGTACGGGGAAGACGTTTGCCATCACCGCGCTGGTGCTTCGGCTGCTCATCGAGCGTCGGCTGCCGCTGGAGCAGATACTGGTAGTGACGTTTACCCGCGCTGCCACGGCTGAGCTCAAGCAGCGGATTCGTCGTCGTGTTCAGGAAGCCGCTGCCGCCTTCGCCGACCCGGGGGCCTCCAAGGACGAGTTCCTGACCGGTCTCGCCCGGGCCAGCCGGGACCTGGCCGAGGACCGCCGACGACTGGAGCAGGCGGTGCTCGCCGCAGACCAAGCGAGCGTGATGACGATCCACGGGTTCTGCCAGCGCGTGCTCCAGGAAAACGCATTCGAGACGGGAACGCCGTTTGGCGTCGAGTTGGTGTCCGACGTGCGTCCGATGCTCCGGGAGCTGGTCGAGGACTGGTGGGCCCGGACCTTCGCGGAGGTATCGAGCGCGGAGCTCGACTACGCCGCCGAGAAGGGATTTACCTTGGCGGCAGCCGAGACGCTTGCTGCTGCGGCGGTGGCGCTGCCAGACATGGTGGTGGTAGCCGCACCGGCTCCGCCAGTGGCGGCCAGCGAGGCCCTGCAGCACTACCATGAGCTCCGGCGGCGGGTCGCCACGGTGTGGCGGGAATCCCGTCGTTCGGTGATGGATCAGCTCTTTTCGTCCAATGCTCTTCATGGAGGCAAGTACCGCCGCGATTACCTGGAGAAGTGGTTGGCCGAGCTCGAGGCGCTGCTCGAGCCAGAGCACGAGACCTTCGACGGGTGGTTCGAGATGTTCGCCAAGTTCACGCCGGAATCCCTGGCGGCGGGGACGAAGAAGGGGGGGCAGCCCCCCAGTCACCCATTCTTCGCATATTGCCAGGAGCTCCTGGACGCGCGCCATGTCGCGGACTCTGCTCTCGAGTACTTGCTGCAGCAGCGCAAGTGTGACCTGGCGTCTTGGGTGAGGACCGAGCTCGGGAAACGGAAAGCTGAGGATTGCGTTCAGACCTTCGACGACTTGTTGGGCGAGCTATCGCGAGCGCTCAGGGGTGCCCGAGGTAGAACCCTGTCGGAGTGCTTGGCGCGCCAGTACCGAGCGGCTCTGATCGACGAGTTTCAGGACACCGATCCGGTCCAATATGAGATATTCCGGCGGATCTATCGGGACGCGGAGGCCAGCCTCTTTCTCGTTGGTGACCCGAAACAGGCGATCTACGCCTTCCGTGGCGCCGATATCTTCGCGTACCTGCGCGCGGTGCGGGACACTCCGGACGAGCACCGTTGGACCATGGCTATCAACTGGCGCTCGGATCCCGGTCTCATTACGGCCGTGAACACCATCTTCGGTTCCTGCGAACGGCCGTTCCTTCTTCATGGAATAGACTTTCACGAGGTTGCTGCCCGCGAGGGGGCCCGCAACGAGCTGACGATCGACGCGCAGCCGGCGGCTCCGCTCGAGATCCTGTACGTCAGCGCCGAGAGCGCGGGTGCCCCGAGGCAGCGGCTCACCAAGGTTGACTTCGGGGGAGAGCAGCTGCCTCTGCTCGTCGCGACCGACATACGCAGGCTGCTCGCAGCAGACGCTCGCGTCGCAGGACGAGCCGTTCAAGCGGCCGATATCGCAATCTTGACGAGGACGAACCAGCAAGCGAGCGATATGCAGCACGAACTGCGTCGTTTCGGAATACCGAGCGTGCTCGGGGGCGACGCGAGCGTGCTCGATAGCGCCGAGGCCAGGGCGCTATTGGCGGTGATGCAGGCGATGGAGAGACCTGGTAGCGACGACTGGCTCTGGACTGCCCTCGCCTCGGCGCCGCTCGGTCTCTGCGCGGAGGAAGTTGCGTGCGCCCGCGGTGACGTTGTCGTGTGGGAGCAATGGGAGGAGCGATTCTCCGGTTGGCACGCCGCTTGGCAACGGTTCGGATTCATGCGCGCCTTCAGGCAGCTGTCGAAGGACCTTGGGGTTCCGAGGCGTCTGCTCACCCGGGTGGGAGGGGAGCGCGCGCTGACGAACTGGCTGCATCTCGCCGAGCTGCTGCATCAGGTGGCGAGCACCAAGAGGCTGGGGATGCCCGCCCTGATCGACTGGTTCGAGCAGGTCCAGCAAGATCAGGATGCCCGGCGGGAAATCGGCTCCGAAGACCAACAGATCCGCTTGGAGAGCGACGCTTCGGCGGTGCAGCTCGTGACCATGCATCGCAGCAAGGGGCTCGAATACCCCGTCGTGTATTGTCCCTATCTGTGGGAAGCGGCGGCGCTCCGACCCGACGAGATTCGACACGTGCTCTACCACGATCCCGCGGACGGGCAGCGCCTCAAGCTCGACATCCGTACCAAAGGGGAGAAGAGCGCCGAGCTCGACCAGGCCAAGGACGAGCGGTTGGCGGAATACCTGCGGCTCACCTACGTCGCTTTGACCCGGGCTCGGCATCAGTGTCGGCTCGTGTGGGGACTGTTCACCGGCGTGGAGTCGTCCCCTCTAGCCCACCTGCTGCACACCGGTTTTCGTGGTCGCCACGGCGAGTCCGGGCCGGAGAAGCTTGACGAGACGCGCATGCGCGAGCAGCTCGCCGCGTTGGCGCGCGAGGCAGGCGGTACGATCGGCATCAGGGAGCTGGTTCCGTCATCTGCCGACCCGCTGCAACACGCGGACTCCATGCCCGAGATTGCGGGGCCGCGGGTTCTCGAACGGACGCTCCAGAGAACCTTTCGAACCTCGAGCTTCTCCGCGCTCACCTCCGACCACGAGATGGTGGCGCGCACCCAGGGTGTGGTGCGAGACCGCGACGATGTGGCGCGCGGGCAGAGGCAGCCCCCGCCGGGTGACACCCCGCAAGCGCCCGCCTCGAACCTTGCGGGGTTTCCGCGCGGCGCCCGATCGGGTGAACTGCTTCACGCCATCCTCGAGAACGTGGATTTCGCGGCTCTCGACGGCAGAGAACCCAGCACGGAAACGGCGCTGGTTAGCGGGACGGACGGGCTGGAGCAGGTCGCACGCGTCCAGATGGGGCTCCACGGCTTCGCCTACGCCGAATGGGGGGACACGGTGTGCCAGTGCATTCGGGCGGTGCTCGCGGCGCCCCTGGACGACGACGGCCGGATCCGTCTCGAGCTCGTAACGCGAGCCCGTCGCCTCAGCGAGCTCGAATTCGTTCTGCCAGTGCCGAGCAGGGCGGCGCAGGGGCTGACGGCAGCGGCACTCGGCGAGGCGTTTGCCGCCAGCGCCGTGGACCCGGTGGTGCGGGACTATTCTGCCGCAGTGAGTCGACTCGAGTTTGCGCCTCTCACGGGCTTCCTGCGTGGGTTCATCGATTTGGTCTTCGAGTTCGAGGGGCGGTGGTACGTGGTGGACTACAAGTCGAACGACCTCGGCGAGACGGCGGCTCACTACGAACGGGAAGCGTTGGTGGAGTCCATGGTGAGCCACCACTACATTCTCCAGTACCATCTCTACGTCTTGGCGCTCCATCGGTACCTTCAGCATCGTCTGTCCGGCTACGCTTACGAGAAGGACTTTGGCGGCGTCTACTACCTCTTCCTTCGAGGAGTCGGCGCTGACCCACGTCGAAGGACCGGGGTATGGTTCGATAGGCCCCCCTTCGATCTCATCGAGCGCCTGCTCTCCGCGCTCGAGGCCGAGGGGGCTTCTCCGAGGATGCTGGACCTGAATCGACGGCAGGTCGCCGGCGTGACGGCAGGGCAGGGCAATCGATGACAGAACGGCGAACCGAAGAAGTCAGATCCGTTCTATACATCGACCGCGCGCTCGGTGAGGTCGTGAACGGGCTTGCCAACGAACCGCACCCTTGGGTGGCACTTGCTGGAACTCTGGCGAGTCAGCGCGTGCGCGACGGAAGCGTGTGCGTCGCTCTCGCCGATCTTGCCCGAAGCACCCCGGAGGCGGGCGCCTTTGGGATCGACGTCTGGCCGGAGCTCGCCGCGTGGCAGGCCGTGCTCTGGGCGTCGGGGGTCGTCTCTGACGGCAGCTCGGTGGCCCCACTCGTACTCGACTCGAGAGGGCGCTTGTACCTCTACCGCTACTGGCTCGCCGAACGGAGCGTGGCGCAACGCATCTTTGAGCGGACGAGCGCGCCGGGGGAGGCGGTCCCTCCTGAGAGTATGGGGCGGTGGCTTGACGAGCTCTTCCCGGGCGTCCCTGAGCAGCCGGACTGGCAGCGTGTCGCAGCCGTGACGGCGGCCCTGGGACGGCTGGCGGTCATTGTGGGCGGACCGGGGACGGGGAAGACGTCCACGGTCGTTCGCTTACTGGCGCTGCTGGCGCTCCAGGCGGAACACTCGGGGGCGCCGCCTCCGCGCGCGGCTCTACTCGCACCCACCGGCAAGGCAGCTCAGCGATTGGTCGAGTCGATACAGCGCGCCAAGGCTCGCCTGGCTCTGCCAACCCGCATCCTGCACGCGATCCCCGAGGCTGCATCTACCCTGCACCGAGCGCTCAACCTCGGACGACGATTCGATGCTCTCGGGCGCGCCGAGCTCCCGGAACCGCTGGTTGCCGATATCGTGATCGTCGACGAAGCATCAATGGCGGATCTGGCGACGTTGAGCGCGCTATTCGACGCAGTGCCATCCCGAGCTAGGTTGGTAATCCTCGGGGACGATCGCCAGCTCGCGAGTGTGGAGGCCGGCTCGGTGCTCGGAGAACTGACCTCCCCGGCACGCGGGCTCCCGTACAGCGCGGATCGCAGTCAACTACTCGAGCAGCTGGGATGCGGCCGCATATCGGGGCCTCCTTCCGATAGCTTCGGCGCGGTCCAGACGCTGCGGGACCAGATCGTCGAGCTCGTGCGGAGCCACCGTTTCGACGCGGAGAGCGGTATCGGTGCGCTGGTGAGGGCGCTGCGCTTGGGGGTGGTTCGGGACGTCATGGACGTACTCGAGTGTCCGGACTACTCCGACGTGGAATGGATCGAGCTCGCTCCCGGAGCTAGCGTCGACTCCCGGTTCGACTGCGCCGTGTGTCGCGGGTATTCGCCGTTCGTCGAGGCGGCCTCTCCTCGCGAAGCGCTGGGGGCACTCGCGAGGTTTCGTGTGCTGGCGGCACACCGGCGGGGGCAGTTCGGAGTCGAAGGGCTGACGGCGCGGGTTGAACGCGCTCTGGCGTCCCAGGGACTACAAACGCCGGTTCGGGACTACCCGAGGCGGCCGGTGCTCGTGACCGAGAACAGCTATCGGCTCGAGCTGTACAATGGCGACGTCGGCGTGCTCTGGAAGGGCGCCACCGGTGCTACTCGCGCGCACTTCGTCTCGGGAGATGGCGCCGAGCGAATTCTGCCCGTGCCGCGGCTTCCGGAACACGAGACCGCGCTCGTGATGAGCGTTCACAAGAGCCAAGGCTCGGAGTTTAGCGATGTGCTTTGTGTCTTGCCTGCGGAGGCCTCTCCGCTGCTCACCCGCGAGCTCTTGTACACGGCCGTGAGCCGCGCCAAAGAGAGACTCTGCCTCTTCGCCAGCCGCGCGAGTCTGGCAGCGGCGGTCGAGCGCACCGTGCAGCGTTCGAGCGGGCTCGGATCCCTGGTGTGGGAAGGGTGCCCCGGGTAGTCTGGGGGGGGGGAGCGCTACTGCGGGAGACTTGTCTGAGAGGACGCCCATCGATCTCGGCTTCCGGTTGCTTCTGCTGCGCTTCCGGGGCACACGTGAGCCGGTCACGCGCTGCTGGGTTTCCAGCAAAAAAACTTCGCAAGAAACCGAGCTCGAGGGGCAGGCGGTCTGAGAGTCTTTGGCCTGGAGGATCAGGTCGGCGACCAGGCGCACTCGACGCTGCTGCCGTGCCGGTCGCAGATCTGGTTCACTTCGCACGTGACGCCATCGCACTCACAGCGCTGATCCACACAAGCCACTCCTGGGCCGCCCCCGCAATCAGAGGCGGCGTCACAACCGCACTTCCCCTCCATGCAGGTGAACCCGGTCGAATACAGCGTGCAGTCGTTGTCACAGGATCCGCAGTGTTCGGTGCTCGTCGCGGGGTCCACGCAGCTCCCAGTGCACTCGACGAGGGGTTCCTCGCACGTCAGAGACGTCTCGCCGCCCGACCCGCTCGAGCCCCCCGAAGGCGGCGCGCCCCCGGAGGCGCCAGCGGTTCCTCCTGCCGGTTCGCCGCCAGTGCCCGAGGAAGTGCCGCCCGTCTCGTTGCTACCGCCGCTGCTGGTAGAGGTGGATCCCGAAGCCCCTGCGGATCCGCTGAAGCCACCCGCTCCGCCGCTCGGCAGGGGACCGGTACCCCCAGTGGGCTCTGACCCTGTGCCGCCCGTGGGAGGGGTATCCGCACCGCCTGAGTTGCTGCCGGTGCTTCCGCCAGCAGCTGTCCCTCCAGTCCCTGACTCCTGTGCCCCCCCCGATCCTGCGGCCTGTTCCGAGGAGCCGCCAGTGTCCAAGGCCTCGCTGCCTCCGAGTGCCGGGACGCCAGCGGTTCCACCGAGCGTCGGGGCGCCGCCTCCGCCGGGGGTGCCTGCCTCGGCTGAGCTCGTGCCGGCAGAGCCCCCTATATCGAGTGCCCCGCCTTCTCCGGCATCCTCATCGACCTCTCCAGCGATTCCGGCAGAAGCTGCAGATGCTCCACCGCCGGACGGCGCGCCGCTGCTCCCCGCGTCCCCTGCTGGCTCGATAGAGTACTTGTCGAAATCGTAGGTGCAGCCGCCGCCAGCGGCCAGCGCAGCCGTTCCACCGAGGACGATCCATCTCAATATCGGGCTTGCTCGCATCTCGACACCCTCCTCTAGAACCGACCGGTGAGATCGACGCGCTGCGGCCCAAGTTCGACACGAAGCGCAGCGGATTCTGGGGTGTCTGGGCTGGAGAGGACGAACAGCGTCGTTCCCGCGGCGAGTCCCAGCACCCCGATCCCGAGACCCACATTGGCCAGGGTCTGGTAGAGCCGGCCCTGATCGATGTCATCGCTGCTCGATCGTGGACAAGTGCCCTGCGGACACGCGTCGTCGAGCGAATCGCGCTTCCCGCGTGCCAGTAGGCCCAGGACCCCGAACGACGCGAGTCCCGCGATCCCCACGCCGCCAGCGACGTATGCGCCGGTGCGCAGCGTGCTGTTCGGCTCCGGCGCGGGCTCGGGTGGGGTGAGGGGTTCCGATCGAGGAGCCCGTTTCGGTTTGGCGCCGTCCTTGGGCGCCGCGGCGGGACCCGATCGGCCCGTTCCCACCGTGTGGTGGTCCCCTGCGGCGAGCGCGACGGTTTCGGTGAGCACGGCATTGCCTGAGCGGAAGAGCCCGACCGTGACCTCCCCCGGTTCGACCGGCACCTCGGTGGCGCCGCTCAGGGATACGCTTCTACTTCCGAGTCGAAGCTCATCAGCTTGGCTCGCAGACGCCGCATTGACCTCGACGAAGGCCAGCTTGGCTCGGACGGCCTGGACTTCCGCGGTGGCAGAGGTGAGTGCCTCGTCGTATCGGCCTCCGCTCGCGTTCGCATCGGCAATCGTCCCTTGGTACTCGACAAATGCCTCGACGAGCTGGCCGGCGTCACGCAGGGACCGAGCCAGCATCAGTCGGGAGTTTGGGCTGGAAATGACGCCATATGAAGCGCGAAACGCGCGCGCAGCCTCGTCGTATCGGCCCCCCTCGTAGAGCTCGTCACCGGCTTCGAACATCTTCTGGGCCGCGCTTCTCTGCTCGGCTGTGGCGTCGTCCACCGAGACCGACCAAGCCGGAGTGGCCGTCAGCAACACCAAGGCAGAACCCACGAGGACGACGCATTCCCTCAACATGATTAGATCCCCTTTGGTCGATATGGAGCGATGCTTCGGGGTCGAAAGACTCCTCGGCGCTTGCCGGCAGTCGAGTTGGAAGAGTCTGCGGCTGGAGCGATCAACTGCGAGCCGCCGGGTCCGGCGTCTGGGCTCTCGGCAGGGTCGGGATTTCTTGGCGATGGATCCCGCGCCACGGACGCGGATGCGGGCGGCAACTCCGGCGTTGGCCCGGCGACGGTTTGCGGCAGTGCCGGAGCCTCACCGGAGGACGGATCCAGGACGGATGCTGCGGTCGCTCGGCGGGGGGCCATGCCGCTCGAACCTGGCGTTGAGTCGACGAGCATGAGCACGAGGCTGCCCGCGCCGAGGACGGCTCCCAGCGCAAGCGCCATCAAGGTGCGGGCATGATGGTGTGCCGGCGGCGGGTAGCTGAGGGTTGCCGGCCGCGTACTGGTTGCTTGCAGGGGCCTTGTTTCGCTGCTCTCGGCCAGGACGATGGCGTTCGGTTCGCTGGGACGCTGGGAACCCGGGCTGAGCGCCAGGATTGTCGGGGGAGAGAGTCGGTGACCGGGGAGGGTGGGCTTGTCCCAATGATCGAGGTCTTCGGCGCTCGCCTGTGGCAAGCTCTCCGCATCCACCGGTTCGTGAGACTCGGTTGCAGCGGGAAGGCCGGCAGCTCGGCGGCAGCTCTCGACGGCTCGACCCGCCCGCTCAAGGAGGCACTCTCGCACCTGGTTTTCGTCGCCAACGAGTCTGGGCGGGAGTTTGGCGATTCGAGCGGCGAACTCCGCAAGTGATGGACAGCGACGGCGCGCGTCGAGCTCCGTCGCGGACTCGACGAGGCGGACCAAGGGTGTGGGCACGGGGAGACCCGGGCGCTCTGCGTCGGCGAGTGAAGGAACCCGGCGTTCAGGGCTAGGCGCGGCTGCCGGATCCGAACGGTGGCTTTCGCGCAGGCGGCGATTCATCAGGAGTTCCCACAGGAGGACCCCCAAAGTGAACACCTCGTGGGTGTCGCTGTGGATCGCCCTGGAGAGTGGCTCCTCGGGCGCGAGCTCGGTCGCGCCATTGCGGGCAGAAGAGTACGGCGGATCGCTCGCGAGTTCCGCGAGTGCACCCACCTCCGTCAGCAGAGCCTCCCCGAATGCCGCGCATTGGATCCCCTCGACGTAGACGAGTCTCGGGGGAATCGGCAGTCCGAGTTCTGCAGCCGCTTTTCGAACGGCCAGAGCCGAGCGTGCGATATCGAGTACCAGTCGGACTGCGACCGGCGGTGGCAGTGGCATTCCGGACTCGAATGACTGGCGCATCAGGGCACCGAGCGGGATCCCTTCCACGTACTCGCTCACCAGGAGGAGTTCTTGCCGCCAAACCTCTACGGCGAGCAGTCGAGCGACCGAGGCATGGACGATGGTGTGGTAGGCTGAGGCTCGCTGCTGGAGCTGCACCACAGACGTGGTCGGAAGCGTCGACAGCGCATGGCGTCGCACCGACACCAGTCTCCCGAGTTCCGCGCCCTCGGTGATGCGCGCCAGCCACAGCGACCCCAGAGCATCGCTTCCGAGTTCCTTCAGGAATTCGTACCGAGCTTCCCCCGCGGCGCCGGAAGGCTTCACGGCTCGAAGTATCTCGCCAGGCACGGTGCCCCCAACGCCCACTCCCAGCGGACAGTTAAGCCCCTTGGCGGGCGCTCCGGGCGGCGGCGGCATCGGTTGTCTCGAGCCTTCGGGCCGAATCCTACGCTCCCAATGATGTCGGCGGTCTGGGATTTATGCGGCCGACCGGACGGAGTTGGTGGAGAGGGCACTCGAGCACCAATCCGTTCCCAGGCTTTCGCAGATGGCGGCGTTGCGGCCTCCATTGTGACTCTATCCCGCCAGAATCACTGAATAATCTGGCTCTCTCGGGGACGGCGAATGGCGGCTCGGCGGACAGATCACGATCGGCAGCGCGGGTGGCGGGTCACGTCCCGCACCGCCCACAGGGGAGGCAAGTGGAGGGCGCGCGGGGTCGTGGTCCATGGGACCGCCTCAGGGGGCCGTGGACGAATCCGTCCCGGGCCGCTCCACGGGATATCGTCAGACGTACGAGGGTCGCCATCGACCGCTTCCCGTCGGTTTCGGCGATCGAGCTATCCGTTCGAGCCCTTCGCGTCGTCTAGTCCTGCGGTGGAATAGGGCGAGCTCGGCAGATCGTGCTGCATGCGCCGGCGCTTGACCTCGAGATAGCGCGCCGAGAATGGGTTTGGAGCAATGACCGTCGGGATTCGCCCTTCAACCTTGACTCCCAGGCGTTGGAGCTGGATGACCTTCTCGGGGTTGTTCGTCATCAGCTGCACGGACGATACGCCGAGCGCAGCCAGCATCTCGGCTGCGACGTCGTACTGTCTTGCATCGACGGGCAGGTGCAATAGCTCGTTGGCCTCCACCGTGTCGGCTCCGGCCGCCTGGAGCGCGTAGGCTCGGATCTTGTTGGCGAGCCCGATTCCGCGGCCCTCCTGGCGCAGGTACAGAACGACGCCGACACCCCGTTTGGCGATTTCGGCCTGCGCGCGCTCGAGCTGCTCACGGCAATCACACTTCAGCGATCCGAAGACCTCACTGGTGAGACACTCCGAATGAACCCGCACCGGGACCTGGCGTCGTCCCCGCACGTCCCCCACGACGAGAGCGAGGTGTTCGTTGCTCAGGCCGTACCGGGCCATGCCGTCGTCCCATCGAAACACATGCATTTCGAACAGACCGTGACGCGTGGGAATGGGCGCTTCGGCAAGATGTTCCAGCGTCGGGCGCTGCGGGCTGCTGCTGACGGTCGGGGGCGGAGGTTCTCTAAGCAACGACGGACTCTCCATGGATCGACAATCGGGCCTTGCTACGGAAGGGAGCGAGTCGATGGGTTCAGTTTGTCTATGGTGTCAACATGGTGCCCACTCGCGGTGGGGTCAAGTGACCCGCGTTCGAGGTTTCGGACCACCGGCCCCAGTGTTCCGACAGAGCTCGATGATGGCATGCTCGAGCACCGCCCTCGGTGGGCGCTTGGAGCCACCCTTGAGGTCTGCGTCGACGCTCGCCAGCGCCGCGAGCCAAGCTTCCAAGACGGGCCGGGAAACGCGCTTCATCTGTTCTGCGAGCTCCCGGGCTTTGAAGGGGGGCGCGCCGGCTCGCGTGGCGGCCTCAGGCGGCGCGCAGCCCGCCCTCGTGGCGGCTTCAAACTTGATGAGTTGGCGCGCCGACCACGCGAGCAGTCCCACGAGTCTCAAGCCGTGATCGTGAGGGTCGTACACTTCTTCCAGGGTTCTCAGGGCAGCGCCGAGGTTCCGGCTTCCCACTGCGGACACGAGCTCCCATACCGTGGAGGTTCGCAGCCGAACGACCGTGCTTGAAACGTGCTCCTCGGTGACAGTCGCACCCTGACCCGCGAAGAGGCACACCCGTTCCAGAGCGTCCGCACAGGGGGCGAGCTCGGGCCCGCAGAGCTCCGCGATCAAGGCAGCCACGCCCGCATCGAGGCGATTGCCGCGCTGCCGAGCCTCGTCCTCGAGCCAGCGTGGAAGCGCTTGGCGAGATAGCGGCTCGCAAAGCACGAGCCACCCACCACTCTTGGCTCGTGCAACCAAGCGCCTACGATTGTCGAGCTTGGATGCCGAGAGCACCAGGACCGTCGACGGGCAAGGGGATTCGGCATACTCGGCCAGCGCGTCGAGGGCTGTCGGCGGCTGACCTTGGTTCGGTTCCCACCGTTCGACGCTGCGCACGACCACCAGGCGGCGTGCGGACATCATCGGCAGGGTACGCGCGGCGCTGAGTGGTGCTTCGACACTTGTCTCGCTGGCGTTGAACTGATCCTCGTTGAGCCCAGGGATGCCACCACGGGTTGCCGATTCCTTGATGGCTTTGAGCACGTCGGCTTGGAGCCGCACCTCCTCCCCGATCACCAAATAGACCGGCCGCAGGTTGCCAGAGCGCGCTTCCTCAACGGCTTGGGACGGGGTCATCTCGTTAGCTCGACTTGGGAATCCCTCTACCAGAACTGGCCACGGCGGCGAGCGGTTGGTGAGGTGCCGGCTCTCGGGTTGAGGCCTTGAGTCCTGCGGGTGCTTCTCGATTGCTGTTGCGCATAACGGCTGGCGGGTTCGGTGTCGCCCCTTGGTTCTGGACCGCGAGGTGTAGTATGGGGCGGCCTTTGTGGCTTCGCACTGCAAAGCTGGCGCATCAACGCTTGAAGTTCCACGGAGGGGCTCGCTGGTCGTGGTTGGCAACTTCGACGGGGTGCATCGAGGGCATGTGCAACTCGTTACGGATGCGGTGGCTGACGCTCATCGGGCTCACCTCAAGCCCATCGTCCTCACCTTCGAGCCTCACCCAGCCTCGGTGATCCGTGGCGTACCGGTGCCCCGATTGACGTCCGCGCGGCGGCGCTGTGAGCTATTGACACGGATCGACCCGGTACTCGAAATGGCAGTCGAGCCATTTACGGCCGCGCTCGCTCAGCTGGAGCCCGAGGAGTTCTTCGCGGGGCTTCTGGTCGAGTCACTGCGGGCGCGAGAGGTCGTGGTGGGGAAGAATTTCCGCTTTGGCCGCGGAAGGAGCGGGGGGGTTGACGTCCTTGAGGAGTTGGGAAAGCGCTTCGGGGTTCGTGCGCGCGCTGTGACGCTCAGCGGTGACGAGCAAGGCCCCTTCTCGAGCAGCCGGGCCCGGGCGGCCCTTGCTAGCGGAGGACTCGACGCCTTTCGCGACGTCGTGGGTCGACCCCATTCGGTCTCCGGGGTCGTGGGGGAGGGCAGGCAGCTCGGACGGAAGCTCGGGTGGCCCACCGCGAATCTGAATGAGGTCCCTGAGGCGTTGCCACCGCATGGCAGTTACGCATGCCTGGTCGAGGACGTCTCGCCCGGGGAGGCTCCCAGGCGGCTTGGCGTGGCCGCCGTCAACGTCGGCGTCCGACCCACGGTCGACGGCGGCAGTGTCAAGGTCGAAGTGCACGTCCTCGGCTTCTCCGGCGACCTGCGAGGTCGCGAGTTGAGGGTCCATTTCGAGCAGCGACTGCGCGGGGAGGAGCGTTTTACGTCCGTGGAGCACCTGAGGGCGGCGATCGGCGCGGACGTCAGTCGCACGGCGACGTTTCTCGAAGCGCACCGGGGGCGGGCTCGGGATCCCGGCCCCTGGTACTAGAGCGAGCCGCAGTTCACCGGCGGGTGAACCGAACCATCACGACCCAAGGGCATTCGGACCACTTCTCTCGGAGCGGACGTCGATTGGCTCTCAGTAACGACCCCCCAGCGCCCGAGCTCGGGCGGCTTCGCGAGCGCCGCCCGTTGGGTGAACGAAATGGTGCGCTGGACGGGGGCTGCGGTGTTTTTGCGGTCGTTTGCCCCCGTTGCTTGCTCTCTGCCGAGTCCGGTCACGAGCCGCGGGGGCGCGTTCTGTGCTGCAAGGCCCAATCCCATCCCGGGAGTCTGCATGGACGGTCGGCCCCTCGACGTCCCCTTCACCCCGGTCCCACCCGGCGCTAGAGTCCACCCGTGACCGAGGAATTCGTGACGCTCGATTCGATGTCGCGCCAGGAGCTGATTGCGAGAGCCAAATCGTTGGGCGTCGAGCGTCCGCAGGTCATGACTCGGGTCGAGCTCAAGGATGAGATACTTCGCCGCACCACGCGAGACGAAGCGACGAGGCGTCAGGTTCGTGGCTGGTTTGGGGTGGCGCGCGATCTCGTTGCGAGCGTTGTCGAGCGTGGCCTCAACCTGCCGGACGCGGCCGGCGTGCTGCGTGGAGGTCAGACGCGCCCAGCCAGTTGGGCGCCGCCCGTTGCTACCGTGACTCTTGCGGAAATATACGCCTCTCAAGGACACCGAGATAGGGCACTCGCCATGCTGGACGAGGTGCTCAGCCGAGAACCCGAGCATGACGTCGCTCGGCAGTTGCGCGAGCGCCTCGCCCTCGGTGCGGCCCGTCATGCGGACCTGGGCATGGTGGCGGGGCCAGTGCCGGACAGCGCCGCAAGTCGCGATGGCGAGGAGCCCTCCAGCGCGCGCCAGGGCGAAGCGTGCGGTCCAGACCCCGCGGCGCCCGCTACGCTGTCAGAGCCGGAGTCGCCTGGGGGCGGGGAACCCGTTCGTGACTCCGAAGCGTCCGCTCCTCGACCGGATGCGCTCGTCGCCGATTCTCCCGGATTGCACGGCAGCGCCGTGATGGAGGCATGGGCCACCGCGCTTGCCGCCGACGCGGCGCAGGAACCGAATGACGGTGCCTCCTGTGGGGCAGGGGTTGACCAGGCAGAGGTCGCTTCTCGCGCCGAGGAACAGGTGGTGTCGGCGAAGGAGCCGGCCGCACCAACGCAGGAGTCCAGCGTCAGCGAGTCCACTGGGCGGCTTTCGGCCCAGCCGCTCGTGCCTTCCCTGGATGTGCTGTTTTGGAAGAGAACGGAGGATGGCACCGTGGCGCTCTACTGGGAGCTGAGCCCGGAGTCCGAGCGGCGCCACCTCGCGCGGGATCCGCAGGGCAAACCCGTCTCCCGACTCGCTGGAGCTTACGTGGAAGGGGGCAGCTGTCGCCGGTTCGAGCGCGAGGTGCCCCTCGAGGGGTGCTTCGGGAGTACCCGAGTGGGGCCCGTGCCAGAGGGAGCGCAATTGCGCGTGGCCTTGGGATGGATGGGCGCTGGGCGCTTCGTACCCATCGCGCTCGGTCTTGGTATCGAGCGAGGCGCTGGTGCTGGCGAATGGTGGGAGAATCTGGTGGCCGAGCCCGCCCAGCAGGAGGAGCTCCATCGAGCCCGGCAGCGGGCTGCCGCTGTACTGCGATAGCTGCGGTGGTTTTGCGGTGAGATTGCTTATCGACAGCGCGTCCCGCGCAGCGCGCAACCGACCGATGAGCTAGGACGATGTCCCTGCCATGTTCGAAAGCGCGCAACATGGCATCCTGTGTCTCCTCGGTTTGGGTTTTGTCGTGGTCCTGTGTCCGGCTGCGCATGGCGCGGTGCCGGCTCGCTCACCCGTCCCGATCAGTGTGGCTTTCCGCGGAGGGACTCGCCGCGGGCTAGAGGCCCGGGAAGTCTACGGGGTCGTCGAGTTGTCTCTGCCGATCGATTCTCTGCCGAAGACGGGGCGGCCGATGCGGAGCCGAGCAGTGAGCGACAATGCGTCGAAGGGGACTGGTGCGGGTGATCCGGATGCCGGGCAAGCGTCGCCAGAACCCGACGCCACCGAACCGCGAGCCGAGCCCGGTTGGGAGGGGGGGGCCTCCGCGCCGGCTGCCTTGGAAGCACCGAGGTCCGTCCTTGATCCGTTGCCAAGGAACGCCCTCTTGGATCGACGATTGATACAGGGTTGCGTGGCGAGGGCACTTCGGGGCGTTACCCGCGGGGGCGTTGGGGCGCGCCTGGATGGCTACGGCTCGAGGGCTCGTTGGGCAGCCGCGCTGCCAGAGCTTCGTCTCAGGGGCGGGCGCTCGTCAGACAGTTCTCTCAGACTTGCGCCGACGGTCGACGACCCGTACCGCTACACCCAATCGGACGGCGCTGACCTGTTCTTCGAGGTCGATCTCAGGTGGCGTCTCGACCGGCTCGTCTACGACTCCGACGAGCTTGCCGTCGAGCGGTTGCGTTCTCAGTACTCGAGCGCCCAGGCCAAACGGATCCAGGAGGTCTTGGGCAGACTCGCGGATTGGCAAACCAATGCCGTTCGCTTCGTGGATTCGAGCCTCGCGCCCAAGGGTCGCATCGAAGCCTGGATAAGGATGTCGATCGCGGGCTTCTGGCTCGATGCGTACACCGGTGGATGGTTCGGTGACGCTGTCGAGCACCGAATCAAGGCGCTGAGCGCCCGCGCTTCGGCGGACTAG
>CAYRKE010000070.1:33144-35254 GCA_964424695.1 uncultured Polyangiaceae bacterium | reverse complement strand
CCACGTGAGTCAACCTCATATCATCAACCCGCTCCGCGAAAATCGCTGTTGAACGTCCTCGTGGCCGGCATCCCGGGGTAGCTTCCTGACCGTCCACCGATCGTCAGTTCCTGGCGGGACTCGTTCCACGAAAAAGAGATACGCGAGTGCTCGCCGCTTTCGTAACCGTAGCCGTCGCCCGCGTCCTCGTACAGCGTGAACGTTGCGTCCCCACCCGCATAGACTCTCACTTCGAGCGGATCGATGCTTTCGTTGGCGTACTGAATCATCGGCCCCATCGGCACGATCGAGCCTGCTCTGACGAACAGGGGGATCTTGCTCAGCGGCGCGTCCACCGTCGTCGTGTTGCCCCCGTTGACCGTCGAACCCGTCCAGAAATCGTACCAAGTCCCTTCCGGGAGATAGATGGATCGACTGGTGGCCCCAGCCGTGATGACGGGATTCACGAGGAAGGCGGAACCGAACAGGAACTGATCCTTGATATCGAAGACCTCCGTATCCTTCGGATAGTCGAAGACCAGAGGCCGCATCATCGTGTATCCCTCGTTCGTGGTCTGCCAAGCCAATGAGTAGATGTAAGGCATCAAGCGGTAGCGCAACCTGTCGATCATGAGGAGGTTGGCCTTCGTTTCGGCGCTCCACTGATTGCCATAGAGCTCTCGCGAACCGCCACCATGGATGCGGAACACGGGGCAGAAGGCGCCGTACTGGAACCAGCGAGTAAACACCTCGTTGCTCTCGCTGGTGGACCAGTCCACACGGCCCGGATGGCCCCAGTAGCCACCGATGTCGGTCGTCCAGTATGGCATCCCTGCAGCTGCGTAGTTGAGGCCAGCTGGGATCTGCTTGGCGTATGTCTGGAAGTCACACTCGATGTCGCCCGACCAGGTCGCCGCCGCGTAGCGTTGCTGACCAGCAAACGCGCTGCGGGTCAGGACGTAGACGCGCTTGTCGTTCGGGCCGACAGAGCGCCATCCTTCGTACAGCGCCTTGGCGTGCTGCAATGGATACGCGTTGATGTAGAGCGCCCCCTTCCCGAGTGCGGTATCGACCGTGCGCATGTCGATGCTGTCGGGGTACGGCTGCGGCTCGGTGTTGTCCGCCCAGATGCCGTCCCAGCTGTAGTTGCCGATGAGACGATCGTAGATCTGCTGATAGACCAGGGATCTCGCGGTGGCGTTGAAGGTATCGTAGAAGTGATGCGTCCCGCCGCTCGGGAAGAGCGCCCCGATCGCGTCGAGCGCCTGGTAGTTGTCCTGGTCGCCCGCCGCGTGAGGAGAGGCCGTGTACTCGTACTCGGGCCAAATCGAGATCATCCCGTGGATGTTGTCCGCGTGAAAGCTCTCGAGGAGCCCTGCGGGATCCGGGTAGCGCGATTCATCCATGAAATGCGATCCCCAAGTGTAGGGCGTCCAGTAGTCCCAATCCTGGACGATGCAGTCGACGGGGATCCCGTTGGTCCGGTAACCGTCCTTGACGGCCAACAGCTCCGATTGGCTAGCGTACTTGTCCTTCGACTGGAATAGTCCGTAGGCCCACTTGGGAAAGAGCGGGGCGGCGCCCGTGGCCGTGCGGTAGAGAGACACCACCCGGTCCAGGCTCGGACCGTAGAAGAAGTAGTAGTCGACCATCTCACCGGCTTCGGAAACGTATCGGTACTTGGTGTTGTTCGAGTCGTTGCCGTAGAAATCCGACGCAGAGTAGTTGTCCCAGAAGATCCCGTAGCCCCGGTTCGAGATCAACACGGGGACGTTGATCTGGGTGTTGGAGTTCAGGATCCGCTGGTTTGTCCCCTTGCGGTTCATGACGTTGCCTTGGTGCTGCCCAAGGCCGAACAGCGCCTCGCTTTCCGGCGAGTTGAATACCGTCTGGATTCGGTTGCTGCTGGTGCCTTCGACGGTCGCTGGCGTCACGGACTTGCTGTCTTCCGACAGGACGACCTGATCGCTCAGGTCACTGTAGCTGACAACGCCAGTGCGGGTATCGACCTTGACCTTCAGGCGCAACGTCGTGATCGTCAGGACCTCTGCCACCTCCTCCACGCAGAAGCTCACAGGGCTCCACGTATTCGAGATCGAGAGTGACGTCTTCTCCGGGATGGTGGAAGCCC
>CAYRKE010000070.1:30846-33044 GCA_964424695.1 uncultured Polyangiaceae bacterium | reverse complement strand
TGCCGCGCGGCGCGCGCCGAGGCTACGAATCACCTCAGGCTCACGTACGGCTGCGCAACGCGCGTGGAGTGAATCCTTGCGGCCGCTGGACGAAGCGGATCCGCCGAGCCCCGACGCCTCCCCTGCTCCGTCGCGAGCCGCGAGTCCCGACGCCTCCCCAGCGCCAGGATCCGGCGACGCGTTCGGAGCTCTCCAGCGAGCCCTGGCACGGCATTTGCCAAGAAGCCGACTCATGGCGCCCAGCCGCTCCCCAGCAAAACCCCCCACGGCAGCGAGTCCCCCGACTCGTTCTTCGGAGGCGAGCCGCTGCTCGTCGACGGCCCTGCCCCCATCCACGATCACCACCGCGTGGGTGCGGCCGGCCGCGGGTCGCATGCCGCCATTCGCTAGGGGGTGTCACGCCTTGCCGTGGCCGGCGCTCGGATCGTAGCACTCGCGGTAGTGATCCCTGACACAGCCGCAATACTCTCGGGGGCGTCAGAACGTCCACCGGTGGCCGCGGAACGAGTAGATGTTCCAACGACTCGAGTCGGCGACCAAGTTCAAGACCGCGTCGAAGACGACCGTATCGAAGGCGATCGTTCCGTCATCAGCGACCTGGGTGGTGACTTCCTTGACGACGGCGGAAACGTCTCCCCTCTGGCCGTAGATGCCTCCGGGCTGGATGAGGATGTTGCCTGTCAGTTGGAGCTGGTGGGTGTTGGAGACGAAGAAGGACGACTCGCTCCTGTCCAGCACGAACTGCGCGATCTGGCGAATCGTCATGGCTGCCTCATCGATGCGATACACCACGGCACGCGAGTAGCTGCTGTAGGGAGAACCCCAATGCCGGCTGCAACCGTTGTCGAAGAGCAGCAAGTCTCCGTTGGGGAGCAGTGCTGGTGAGTGCTGACCAAAAGGCCAATCAAATTCGGGAGCCGAGTCATCCCCTTCGGCTTGATTCCCTCGTTGCACCTCCTCGCTATACGGCGCCCCGGAAGCGTCCACCGCTGTGAGCAACTTCTGCAACTGTGGCTCGTTCCATCCCTCATGTGGCGCAAGGATCCAAACGACAGTCCCGTCGCGTCGAATCTTCGCCACGCCTTGGTGGCGGCCCGAGACGATGATCGATTCATCCGTTCTCGAGTAGGCTAGCCCGTTGTCATGAAGCCAGTCCCCCGCCCCAGGAGCCCACTCTTCCGGATCGATGAAGGTCGTCCTGGTGGGGTCGAATACCTCTGCGAGTCTCCAGTCGTGGAGGACTTCCCCGGTGTCGGCGTCCAGCTCGAGAACGTGGTCCTCGATGGTGGATGCCCCATTCTCCGACGCCAACACCAGCATGTTGCCGAAGTATTCACTCTGACCGCTCGACGTCCCCTCACAGTTGTCGTCGCTGCCGATCTGTAGAATCTCATGGTTCAGTGTATGGTTTGGAAGCTGGAAGGTGCGCAGGGTGCGACCGAGCTTGGTCACCTCGACGATCGTGTCCAGAGAGCCCGTGAGGAAGTTGCCGGTGATCGAACGCCTCAGGGTAAAAGTCTCCCCCATGGGGAGATCGGGCCGTGGTGCCCAACGGATGGCTCCGTGCTCGTCGAAGGCGATCGTGCGTGTCCACTGGGCGAACGGGATGGGAGGCATGGGGCTCGGTTCAATGCTGATCTCGGCTACGGTCCACCCCGGTTCCATCGACGCGGAAACCGCGGTCGACACCTGGATGTCGGGAACCCAGGCCTCCTCCCCCGCGTTGGAAAGGCGAGTCTCGATGTTCAACGTGAGGTCCACGGAGTCGCGTTCTGCAAAATCCACGACGACGCGGACACTGTTCACGCAGTCAGGATAGAGCCCAAGTACGGGCACGTGGTAGCCGGGATCGGGGAACGTCAGATCCGAGGTGTCCATTTGCTCCGCGAGGTTCGTTGGGGAGTACTCCCTCTCGAAATCCTCTCCGCCGTTTTGTCCTGTGACCACCACCCGAACCCTGTGTACCTGGCTCGGGTCGATCCCAGGAAGGTTGACGACCGCGACCAGGGGACTGATACCGTAGGGGTCGAGCCTGACATCGAACGCCACCGCTTCGGGGCCAGACGCCCCACCGGATCCGGTGCTACCGCCGACGCCTGTGGTCCCTGACGCCCCAGCGCCTCCGCTCGCTGTCGCAGTCGTGCCGCCGACGCCTGTGGTCCCTGACGCCCCAGCGCCTCCGCTCGCTGTCGCAGTCG
>CAYRKE010000070.1:24522-30746 GCA_964424695.1 uncultured Polyangiaceae bacterium | reverse complement strand
GGTCAAGACTCCGTCGATGAGAGACCGAAGGCGGACCGTCCCGTGCTGCCTGTCCGAC
This sequence comes from uncultured Polyangiaceae bacterium, assembly GCA_964424695.1. GTDB lineage: Bacteria > Myxococcota_A > Polyangia > Polyangiales > Polyangiaceae > JAEWRL01. The sequence continues at coordinate 30,688 of CAYRKE010000070.1, read as the reverse complement.
TCGCGCAGGGGCGGCAGGCGTCGAGCCACTCCGACCACCAGGGGCCTTCCGGGCAGACTACCATTCCGTCCTTGCCACCGCGCAGAAAGTCTGTGCTGGTCCGCACACACTCCGCTTCAGACTCGGGCTTCGCGGTGGGCGAGCGCATCGCGGTCAGGCTCTTCTCCACGATGTCCTCGCTCTTGGATGGCTGTGCGCTCGGCACGTTCTCGGGAAGCGTGAACACGAAGCGGGAGATCTGACACCGTTCTGACGGAGGCGTCGTTGACAGCCTGCCTCGCAAAGCACAGGCTCCGTCTACCATCGCGTCACGGGCCATCGAACCCGGCACTCGATGGAATGGAGTGAGGAAATCCGAGAGAAGCTCCCTCGAGCGAACGCGGCGAGTGCTGTCTTTGCGCTGCGGATCGCACCGGGTGGCGCTTCAACTGTCACGTCCGACGTGGCGCATCGAGTACGGAGCAACGCGTGACTCGTCTGTCGCCGTGTGGACCCAGACGTACCCCGACATTGTGTCGAGGGCGATGAGGAAAGAGGGAAATCATGCGTATTCAGAGCAATTTCATCTATTCGGCTACTTCCGTTGTGGCGTTCGCGCTTCTGGCCGGAGGCTGCGGCGCCCAGGGGATGGACGACGAGGGAAGCGATTCGGCCAAGCTCCAGGAAGAAGCGACCGCGGAAGCGTTCGACTACGCGCCAGAAGACCAGCCGCTCACCGAGGAGGAGAAGGAGGCGGCGAAGGAGGCACAGGCAGCGCTGAACCAGAAGGGCGACTGGAGCGAGGATATGAACCGCGGCGAGATGTTCACCGCGGATGTATATGTGGCAGCGGGACAGACGATCACCTGCGAGACCAGCCAGTACGGCGACAAGACGATGGATACCCTGCTTGCCCTGGTTCGCCGTGATGATGGCTACGTGGGTGGGTTCAATAGCCCGAGCTACGAGCACCAGGCCCGCTTCTCGACCGTGAAGTTCGATGATGACTCTGGCCCGGACCTTTACTCGAAGTTCACTTGGACGAACAATGGCGATTCGAGGACCTTCAATCTCCTAGGCTGGGCCTTCTACCACGGCCGTGGCCAGGCCACCGTGCAGTGTACCTTCTCCAACCCAAGCGACACCTTGACGTGGGAGGGTTACTCCTTCACTGCCGGCTCGTCGTACTACGAAACGAGCTGCGACCAGGGCAAGGTCACCACCTCCTCTGCTGACGGCGGGGACCCCTACGTCGTCGTCGTCGATGAGAAGGAGGGCAGCGGAGACGGCTATTGGAACGATGACATCAAGACCTCCAACCCGAACATGAACCGCCAGTCGCAAATCACCGGGCTTACGAATCAGAACGTCTGGTACATCATGGGCGGATACTCACAGGGGACGAGTACGCTCATCTGCCACTACTGAGCTCTTCCCAACGGGGCGGGTGAGGCGCTTCGCGCTCGAGCGAGCCGGGCAGCGCCTGCACCAGGCTGAATAGCGCTTTCCCCTTCCGAGAAAGCCGAGACGAAGACGGGGGCAAGTGTCTGCGACATTAGCAGGCACTTGCTGCCCCGCGCCTCCACTACTGCTATGCTGGCAAGGAGAGCGAATGACGTGGTATGCAGATGACATGCTTACTGATCGGCACAGAAAGGAGACGAGGTCGAGCGCGCGAACGGTCTCGACGGGGCGCTTCGCCGGTGCAACGTTGGCCTTGCTCAGCGTGGCTTGTTCTTCCGGTGTAGCAACGGACGATGCTTCACTAGCGAGCGCGTCGCAGGCGATCCTCGGCGGAGAAAAGGCGGAGGACTGCCAGTGGCCCGCCGTCGTTTCGCTTGGCGTCTGCACCGGGGTTCTCGTAAACCCGCGGCTTATCGTCTACGCGGCTCACTGTGGAGACGGGATACATGAAGTGGGGTTTGGCGTCGACGCACTGAACCCAGATTTCACCGTATCGACCGAGCGCTGCGTGACGCGGCCCAATGCCCGCCTCGGAGATGGCACGGATGTCGCTTATTGTGTTCTGAGCGAGGCCATCACGGGCGTGGAGCCAGCTAGGATTCTCGCTGGCTGCGAGCTCGAACACCTTCAAGCAGGGAGTCCCGCGATCCTGGTGGGCTTCGGCGCGAACGGACCCGAGGGCGACTATGGCACGCTTCGTTGGGGCGCCTCTGCGATCGGAGAGGTCGGCGATGAGTTGCTCCTCGATAGTGAAGGGGTCGACACTTGTCGGTGGGACTCCGGTGGGCCCCTGTTCATCGAGTTCGATGACGAGGATGAACACCCTGTTCGGCGTGTCGCTGGCATCACGTCGGCGGGGTCGGACCGCGACTGTGGAACTGGCGTGAGTCACTACGTCAACCTGGCCGAGCAAGTTAGCTGGCTCGAGGAGTCGTCAGGGATCGATGTGACCCCCTGCTTCGATGGCGAAGCCTGGGCGCCGACTCCGGGCTGCGTGTCGACGGTTGGGATGAAGCTGCGCCAGGGCACGCGGAAGGATGGCCGGATCTGCGGCCCGGCTGGGGACGCGACGCTGCTGGCTACCTGCGGCGACTCGTTCGACGAGGGTCCCGGGGATGAGGACGCGCCGGAGCTCGAGATCACTTCGCCGCGTCAGCGTGACATTCGTCCACTCGAAGACGACGAAACCTATCTCGAGTTCGATCTTCGGGCTGACGCCGAAGACGATGGCTGGGGAGTGGCTGGCGTCACCTTCACGCTCGTCGACGCCAATGGCGACCCCGTCTTCAAACGGCTGGACGAGGTGCCGCCGTATGAGATCGCTCCTTTCCGGGTCCCCAAGGGCAACTTCACGCTCGTTGTCGAGGCGACCGACCACGCGGGCAATAGCACGAGCCGCGATCTCGTGGTCGACACGGGGGACGAGCCTCACTCGAAGGTCCGGGTCGAAGGACGCGGCTGCCAGGTGACTCCCTATTCACGGTCTCTGCCCTGGTGGATTGTGGTGCTGTTGCCGCTTGCCCTCTTGCGTCGGAACTGCGAGGGGCGGAGCCGACACAGGGCGGGTGGAGTTGCCAGCATGGGTCGGTTGGGCTAACGCGCCGCAAGTACAGAAATCCTGCTACATGGCGACGCAGAGCGTGTCCATCTGTAGTGCACACTGCAGCTGAAGTACGGCTCGGTGGCCGCTTCGCCCGGCTCAGGGAGCGCTCCGAAAGTCTGCTACACGTCGCACAAGAGGGTGTCTGTGTGTACCGGATGCCGTGACTCGCGCAGGATCCGGCACGTAGCCCATGGGAGCTCAATGAAGCAGGAGTATCGACCAACGTTCGAATCGAGTTCACGGTTAGCGCGAGCATTTCTGGCGTCCAGAGTAGAGCGGGCCACAACCCTGGTCGTGTCGGGCAGCCTCGCCGAGCGAGACCTACTCAAAGACTGGGCGGAAGGACAGGGGCTAGAGCTACGCGTAGAATCCTCCTGGCTCAGCACTGCGCATGACTGGCAAGACGAGAGTGTTGCATCACGCGTGGTAGCTTGGGCCGACTTGGCGTGTCGTGCGGACACGATGGAGGCTGCTGCTGAAGCGTCAAGTCCCGTCCTGGTGATCGCTGGCGAATCCGATAGGGTCGATCTTGCCAGCGTACCCCCCGACGGACACATGGACATCTTGCTGCCCCCGTATCGGGAGGAGGAGTTGATCTGGCGAGTGAATCGTGCCACGGCTCGTGCGGAACCGTGGCGTACCGTCGCGTCGGCAGAGAATGGACCTCGGCTCGTGCGTGGGCCGATCGCGTTCGATGAACCGAGCAACTCGGTTCTCGTGTTTGGCAGGCCGGTAGCTCTGAGACGAGCGGAGCGTGCGGTGCTGGTGTACCTCATGCAGCGTGCTGACCGCTTCGTCAGTGCTCGCGAGCTGCAGACGGGAGCACTCGGGTCCCATGGCAGTGGCTCCGCTGCGCGCAACCAGGTCTATGAGGTGCGTTCGAAGCTTCGGGCGCTGGGGCTCCACAACGCGATTCACCACGAGCCACACCGAGGCTATCGGCTCAACTGGGAAGGCCAAATCACCGAGCGCGGTTCTGAAGCGAGCAATCGCGTATGTGCTTGGATTGGTGGCCAAGGTTGACCATAAACGCGAACTCGAGAAGGGAGCGTGTCATGACGGTCCACGAGGGGTCGGGATCATCCTCGAAGCAGGCCTTGCCTACCCCGCGATCGCCACGCAACCAGGAGCGGCGCACAGTCCGAGAGGCCGCGACGTCGTCCATCTCCGGCCGCGAAGGCGTGCAGCCGGCATCGGCGCCGGTGCACGGGTCGTCCTGGGGCACGTCTTAACGCTGGCCCGGCTCTCGCCACCTGCCGCAGGGCGGCTCGGTTCGGCGCTCGTGCGAGCTTTTTCGCCTGGAGGCGCGGGCGGAGCTGCGGCGCGGTCCTCGTTCCTCTCCCAAGCCCAGTTAATAAGTGTATCCTCGGCGCCGCGGCCAGCCGTGGAGAGCGGCCCCCGCGCTGTTTTGGTGCTTCGATGGTGGCAGCTCGGATGTTGCCGCGTATTCAGGAGATGAAGGATGAATAGGCTCGCTCGAACGGCTGTTGGAGTGGTGGTTCTGTGGGCGCTCGGGGCCTGCAACGAATCCGATGGGGGCGACCAGGGCAAGCCCCCAGGCAGTTCGGGCGCGGGCGGAGCCACGGGCGAGGGTGCGGCGGGAGCCGCTGGCCAAGGCGAGTGTGGCGGCGAGGCGGGCACGTGCGTGGAGGGTGCGTCCGGCAGCTCTTCCGACGCCCTCGTCGTCACGTCGGCGGAAGGTGCCTACTGGCAGTCGGCATCGGTAACCGAGATAGCCGAGGGCGACGCCGACGTTACCGTGGACCTCAGCAGCGAGGCGCAGACTTGGGATGGCTTCGGGGGCTGCTTCACCGAGCTGGGATGGGTCTACCTTTCCGAGCTGGATGAAGACGCCCGTCTCCAGGCTATGGAGCTGCTGTTTGGCAAGGATGGGGCGCGCTTTACCTGGGGCCGCATTCCCATCGGCGGCAATGACTTCGTGCTCAGCCGATACACCGCCGACGACACGGGGGAGGACGTCGTCCCCGACAGCACCGAGTCGAACCGTCCTCCGCCCGATCTGGAGCTGGAGCACTTCTCCATCGACCGAGACCGTCAGAATCTGATCCCCTATATCAAGGCCGCGCAGGCCGTGAACCCCGAGCTCAGGTTCTGGGCCATCCCCTGGACGCCGCCGGTGTGGATGAAGACGGGTTACACGGTCGTCGCCGACTGGGAGACCAACGCGATTGCCTCCTATTACGACGGCGGAAGCATGAAGAACGACGAGGAGACGCTGGCCACGCATGCCCAGTATTTCGTCCGATTCATTGAAGCCTACGAGGGGGAGGGCATCGACATCGAGCTCGTCGCTCCCCAGAACGAGCCGGGATTCGATAGCGCGCTGAACTACCCATCGTGCCACTGGGAGCCGGAGACCTATACGGATTTCATCGGCCACCACCTGGGTCCGGCCCTCGCCGACGCGAACCTCGACACCAGCATTATGCTGGGCTCGTTCGACGCGGATGGTTCGACGGTTTTCCTCGAGCAGGTACTGGCCGACTCGGCGGCGCGCGACTACTGTACTGTCGCTGGCGTCGGTTACGCAATGGTGGACGCCTCGAAGGTCGACAGCCTTCACAAAGCCGGTCTTCCTGTGTGGGTCAGCGAGCACATGGCCGGCAATTACTTCTGGCTGTCGGACTACCAGACTCCGGCCCCCAACGACCTCGCGTACGCCATCGAAACCTGGGGGCTCATTCGCGACGCGATCACCGAGGTGGGCGTCACTGGGTACAACGCGTGGCACATGGTTCTCGACGCTAGTGGCGAGCGCGTGATTCCGGCGAGCCAGTGGGCGCAGGATTCACTCCTCGTCGCCGACAACGGCGAGCTCATCATTACCCCGGCCTACTACGTGTTCCGTCACTTCTCGCGCTACGTCGAGCCCGGAGCGCGGGTGGTTGGTGTGAGCGGTGGCGATGCCGTCGCCTTCAAGAACCCCGACGACAGTCTGGTCGTCGTGCTCTACAACGAAGGCGCAGCGACATCACTCACCGTCGCCGCGGGCGGCAGAAGACTGCGCTTCTCGGCCCCGGAGCGTGGCTTCGCGACCTTGGTCGTGCCCTAGCCACAGTCCGCCCGCGGGAGCTCGCCATCGGCTCCCCGTGCGTGGTG
>CAYRKE010000070.1:0-24422 GCA_964424695.1 uncultured Polyangiaceae bacterium | reverse complement strand
TTCTGCGGTTCACGTCGGGACCTTGGGTCGCCTCGGGGGATTGGGTCGCCTCGGGAGTCATGGCGGCTCTCGGTTCCGGCCTGCCCTCTCGAGGCTGACCACGAGTTTTTCCGATGTCGCGACCCCACTGGACCGGCCAGACCCGAACACGCTGCCACAGATTCGCATGGCAGTGCTAGACTGCCCGCGTGGTTCGGGATCCGAGCAATAGCACCGAGTATGACAGAGAGTACAGCGACGGCGAGCTGATTTGTCGCGAGAACGATTCGGCGTCGGAGATGTTCATCATCCAGTCCGGTGCGGTGCGTATCTACAAGACTTCGAGACAGGGACAGGTCGACTTGGCGTTGCTCGAGAAGGGTAACTTCTTCGGAGAAATGAGCGTGCTGGAGGGGCTGCCCCGGGATGCGAGCGCTCAGGCAGTCGGTGCGACGCGGGTCGTCGTTATCAGCGTGGGTGCATTGCTGGTGCGCCTGCGTCGCGATCCGACGTTTGCATTCGAGCTGCTGCGGCGGTTGAGCGGCAGGGTTCGGACGCTCAACTCACGGCTACTCGAGGCGCTGGAGAGGAGTAGCCGTCCTGGGGCTGCTGCCGAGCATGCTGCAGGGCCTTCCGGCACGATGCTGATGTTCCTGCCGGAACCCCCCAGCGCCGAGACCACCTAGCAGTCGGGGGACACCCAGAAGGAGCGAGCCATGCTGATCGAGACCCTGGAACAACGCCTCCTGGTCTTGTCCGATATGCATGTCGGTTACCCGTTCAGCGAGGCTCGACGATCCCTGGCCGACTTCTTCCGATACGCGCGGCGCGGCCGCTTCAACGTGTGCATCAACGGGGACGGTTTCGAGATCCTTCAGGTCAGCTTCTCCAGACTGGCGCACGATTCCATCGACGTGCTGGGCCTTCTGCGCGACCACCTCGATGCGGGGCTCAAGGTGTACTACGTCATCGGCAATCACGATATCGCGCTCGAACACTTGCTGGCGCGCTGGGCGGGCATCGAGATAACGCCCTTTCTGAACGTCGACACGGGTACGGAGCGGGTGCGAATCGAGCACGGCCATCTCTATGACCCCTCGTTCATACGGAACCCCTCACGCTACGAGTTTTTGACCAAGCTCGCGGGTCCCGTCTTGCGGATCTGTCCGGACATCTACCGAGCCTGGGCGGTTTGGGAGGATTGTGTCCACAGGCTGCGCGGGTGGCGGCGTCGGAGCGCGGTCGAAAGCAGCCCCTATTACGTGGCGGCGGACATGCTGCTGCGACGAGGATTCGATGTCGTGATCTTCGGCCACACGCACAAGTCCGAGGATGTCTCTTGGGGTCAGCACCGCCGCTACATCAATTCCGGTACGTGGGTTCGAGGCGGATCCTTCGTAGAGATCTGTGACGGGCGCGTCGAGCTCAAACAGTGGCCTGCAGCGGTATGAGAGAAGCCCCGGCGTCGGACAGCCCTCGGCACCGGGCGCCGATGCGGGACTGCGACGACAGCTCGGACCGCGGGGGGAGTGAGTCGCTGGAGGATTGCGCATCGAGCGTTGGGTGGTACGGTTCCGGCGCCTGCTATCGAGCAGTTGGAGGTGGGGCATGCCGGCACGACCGGTGCGATGCATGACACGGGTGGACGGGACCCAACGGAGGCGCAGATGGATGAAAACATCAAGACGGTACGTGACGGCGATGGCGGAGCAGTCGCAAACCACCAGCCTCAACCGGTCGTGAGCGCGCGATGCAGGAACAATCTTTTTCGGATGGGGCATTGCGCGCCCACGGTAATGCGCACCTTGCTGGAGGAGCGGGAGCGCCCTGACCTCGAGATGGTGAAGGTTGCGGGTGGGCTAGCCGGGGGCATCGGCGGCCCCGGCGAATGCGGCGGCGTCGTCGCTCCGCTGATGGTGCTCGGCCTCTTGCACGGGGAGGAGTCCTCAGGTTCAGGAGTGCCGCGGGTCGTCCCCCTGGGTCGGGAGTACCTCAGGTGCTTCCGCCAGCTGCATGGCGGTACGAAGTGCAAGGACATTGGTCCCAAGGGCATGGGGGCCTGCTTCAATGCCATGTGCTGGTCGCCCGGGTTATTCGCCGACGTCTCCCACAAGGAGACTGCCCTGGTGGAGGCAACGTCGGAGGCGACGAAGGCAGCGCACGTGGCCCTGTTCTCTGCGTTCAAGGAGAAGCAATTTCATTGCGCGCACCATGTGCTGCGGGAGCTCCGTGACGTCATCGACGTCACGGACGACATGCGACGCGCCTCCTTCGGCTTCGTCGGGGGCATGGCGCTCACCGGCTCGACCTGCGGCGCGCTCGCTGCCGGCGCCATGGCGATCAGTGCCAAGCTGGGCGGCGTCGAGGATAGTCGGACGCGGGTGTTGCGGATGATGGCGACCATGATGTTCAGCGTGAAGCGGGCCATGCGGGATGAACGCAACGCGGCCAACCGCGCGATCCGAATCGCCAGCTCCTTGGCGGAGTGGTTCCAGAAGGAATACGGCGCGACGACCTGCGCCGAGCTGACCCGCACCGACTTTGACTCGCCTTCATCGGTCGAGAAGTTCTGCCAGGAGGGGCTGCCGCTCTGCGTCGAGCGGGCCCGCCGCGTTGCGGTCGAAGCAGAGCGGCTGATAACGGAAGGCTGACGGCGGAAGGCTGACAAGGCTGCCTGGTAGTCTGCCGTTCGGGAGTCCGGTCTCCAAAGCTGGGAGAACGGATTCGCCCTGGATGGTTCGCCTCGCCGTCGCCGCGGGCCGCGGGCATGCCACTCTCGCCTCGGTCTGGAGGACGGACAGCACGGGGTGTAGGCTGGCTGGTGCTTGTCGTGGTCGCCGAGGCCACCGCCGCCCGGTCAGCCTCGCGCTGTTGGTGGGAGAGGCAGTGGGACACTGTCCCCCGTGCCAGTTCGAGCTTCAAGCTTGCCGCGGCGGTCCCGGAGGACTCCGTGATGATGTCACGCTTTCGCGGGGCGTTGCGCCAATGAATGACAACGATCGCGTGCCCGCGACAATAACCAGCAATGCGAACGCTGAGACATCCCTGCAAGACGCGGCAACCGAGCAGTATCGCTGGCGCCTCGCTCCGTGACCTGCGCGTCCACGGCGCGGGGAGCGGGCACGTGCCGAAGTCCGGCGGGCGGCGCGCCGCCATGGCGCTCTCTGCTGGGGTGGTGCTGACGAGCATGTCTCATACCGGGGCAGCGACGACCTTGACGGTCGATCTTGCGACGACCATTCGGCCCGTGACTCACGTTGCAAACGGCTCCCTCTATGGCGTCACCGAAACAATCCCCGCGGACGATCTCCTGCCCAGCTTGGTTGGGGAACTACACCCGAACATGTTCGTCAATCCGGCCGCCAACGTGCAGCGGCCGTTTGGTGACGCGATCGTGGTGGCGAGCCGCTTGGCGCCCTTTGGCGCCACGATGACCATCAGGTTCTCGGACTGGTTTACGGGGTACTACGCCTTCACGAACATGGAGGACTTCAGGGAAAAGCTCACGACCACCGTCAATCGCAAGAAGGAGGCAAACCTTACCAATATCTACGCGTACGAAATCTGGAACGAGCCCAATCTCAGCTGGGGGAGCGATAAGCCCATGCCGTTCAACGAGTTCTGGCGGCAATCTTACGCAATCCTACGGGAGCTCGATCCCGAGGTCGACATCGCTGGGCCATCCCCCAACGTCGTCGACGAAGACGAGATGCGCGAGTTTCTCTTGTTCTGCCAAGAAAACGACTGCTTGCCGGACATCATGGTGTGGCACGAAGGGGAATACATCGAGAATAGTGTCAACCTGTACCGGAGGATCGAGCGCGAAGTCGGCGTTGGTCCACTGAGGATCAGTATCAATGAGTACTGCGGCTATGGTCAGCTCCGGGATGAGGGCAAACCGGGGACGATGGGGCCGCTGATCGCCCAACTCGAGCGCTCTGGCGTCGAGACAGCAGCCATCACCTGGTGGGACACGCCACACCCAGGACGCCTAGGCAGCCTCCTGGCCACCGACACGGATCGGAACGGCGGTTGGTTCTTCTACAAGTGGTACGGCGATATGACGGGTAACATGGTGGCCGCCACCTCCTCGGCGTGGGTGAACGGCAAGAACCTCGACGGTTTCGCCAGTATGGACGAGGAAAGCCGCAACGCCTACGTCATTTTCGCGGGAGAGAACGACGGCTCGGTGGAGATTGTGGTGGAGGGGTTCTCGGCTGCGCCGTTCTTCGGTGACACGGTCCACGCCGTGGTTGAGCGGACGCCCTTCGTGGATCGAAGCACCATCGTGACCGAAACCGAGACCGTCTCGACGGCGGATCTCCCGATCACGGGGGGCCGCATCGCCGTCACGGTTCGTGAGACGAACGCGAGTGACGGTTATCGATTGAGCCTGACCCCGGTTGGCGGGGTGGAGACTGGCGGCGCAGGGGGTGGAGCGGGCAGCGGGAGCGCGGCGGATGGGGGCGCGACGGAGTCGGGGAGTGCGGGGGCTCTTTCTGGCGGCAGTGGCGGAGGCGCTGGGGCTGAGCCGTCGCTCGCCGGGGTAGGAGGCGGCATCGGGTTCGGGGAAGCCGTGGGAGGAGCCAGCGGGAGTGCCACGGGGGCAGCCTCGGGCGACAATGGCGAAGCGGGCGCCGTCGACGGGTTGTCCGCGGGTGCCCCGGGAGCCCTGGGTGTCGGAGGGGCAACGGGGGGCCACCCGCCAGCCGTCGTGGGTGGCACCACGGGCGGTCTTCAGGTTGGCACCACGGGAGGAGGCCTCGGCCAAGTCTCGACGGTGGGTGGGGCTTCGGGAGGCGCTGTCCCACCCCTCGGTGGAACAACGGCTAGCGGTCTCGGAAGCGGCGGTCGCTCCACAGGTGGCGCGCATCAGCTGGGCGGGGCGAGCGGCGGTGGAGGCGTGGGGCCAACGCCCGAGACGACGCGCGGCTCATCCGATGACGGCGGGTGCGGCTGTGGCCTGGTCGGCACAGGCTCCGGGCGGAGCCCGTTGGCTCCCCTCGCCGTGCTGGGTCTGGTGACGCCTCTCCTGCTCCGGCGCCGAAGGAAATGACAACCTCCGGGGCGGCGATTGGCCACCTGCCCATGCGTTTCTGGCACGTTCTGACCAATTCCTCCCTCCGACGCCAGCGGAGCCAGGCGGAGCGACCGAACAGTGTTCGCCCGGCTCGCCGCTGTGGCCAGAGCCCACACGTTCACGACATGCGCTGGCAACCTGAACAAGTCCAGCCAGAGGCTGCAGCATCCGCGGATACATCGTTGGCGGTTGAGGTGCGTGCTCGCGGGCTCTACTCTATGGCTGACTTGAGGTTGTTTCCTGCTGGTTTTGGATCGCCAACCGTTGCCGCCGTGCTCGCATCGACGGTGCTCGTGTCGATGGTTCTCGTCCACCGGGGTTCTCGCTGGATCGGGCACCGCCTGAGCTACCGCTCCACCGCTTGCACAATGTGATGAAGGGCTTACCAATGCACTCGAATCGGATACTGGGGCTTCTCGCGAACATAGCATTGGCGAACCTCCTCGTCGGCTGCGACGGCTCGTCCGAGAGCGGAGCGACCGAAGAGACGTGTTCCGCTGGCGCTACCGAGTGCAGCGGCGAATGCATCGACACGGAGAGCGACGCTCAGCACTGCGGCAGCTGTGATACGGCATGCGCACCAGGAGAAACATGCGCTGAAGGCCTCTGCGAATGCCCGATTGGGTTCGTGGACTGCGCCGGCAGGTGCGTCAACTTGGAGGGGGACGGCGCCAACTGCGGACGCTGCGGAACCATATGTCCGACAGGGCAGGTCTGCTCGGCAGGGGGCTGCGTCTGTCCGGCGGGAGCGACCTGTGGGATGGGGGGCAGCGGTGGAGATCACCCCACCTCCGCCACGGGTGGGAGCGGAGTGGTGGGTACCGGTGGGACAGTCCCCAGCTCTGGTGGAACAGGAGGAGCTGCCCCAGGGAGCGGTGGGACAGGAGGCGCCGGAGCCGGAGGCACTGGCACGACAGGGGTCGGTGGCGCAGAGATCGGCGGCATGGGCGGTACGCCTTCGAGCGGCGGGAGCGGCGAAACAGGTAGCGCTGGGGCCATCGGCATTGGAGCCGAGAGCGCTGGTAGCCCTAGCGTCGGAGGCAGCGGTGGGAATAGCACCGCTGGCACCGGGGGGAGCGTCCAGGGCGTCGGCGGGGCAACTCCTGTCGCGTGCGAGGCTAGTTCCGGTGCGGGAGACGCCACCAGCATTCTCCTCGATGGCGACACCGTCGCGGTGGACAACGTCAACGGCCTCACCTTCAAGGGGTTTGGGGTGCTGGCAGCGAATGGCACGAGCGATCTACTCCTGGACTACAAGGCCCAGCAGCCCGAGAAGTATGCGGAGCTGCTCAGGCTCCTCTTCGGTGGCTCGAATCCCATCATGACGCACGTCAAGGTCGAGATGGGCAATGACCGGAACAACTCGACTGGGCCGGAGCCCGCGACGATGCGCGTCGCCAACGAACCCGCGAACGTCCGGCGGGTACCGGGCTTCCAACTCGCCGCAGACGCCAAGAAGCTGAACCCGAACCTCAGGGTGAGCATCTTGCGCTGGAATGCCCCGGGCTGGGTCAGCAACGATGACCAGGTCTACAGCTGGTACAAGAGCACGATCCTGGCCGCCTACCGCACCTACGGGTACATGGTCGACTACGTCAATCCCGGCGTCAACGAGAGCGCGCCGAACCTGACGTGGACTCGGGCGTATGCGGATCGCGTCAGATCCGACAACGAGGGGTTCGAAAGCGCCGCCGAGCAAGCGCTGTACAACGCCATCAAGGTCGTCATCTCCGACGAGGTCGGTGTGGGCTCGTTCGGCGGCGCCATGGTCGGTGACGCCACGCTGCGGGATGCCGTCTCGGTCGCCGGATATCACTACAACACCGACGATGACAGCGCCGGGAACTTCACGGCGCTCGCCGAGCGTTTCGACGTCGAGATCTGGAATAGCGAGGCCCAGGCCACCTTCAGCAACACCGCGTTCCGTCCCAACAACAACATGCGGGACCCGAGCGTAGCTGGCACCGGAATCGGCGGCGCAAACGGCCCCTTGGAGATGGGCAACACCATCATCAAAGGGTTCGTGAACTCTCGACGGACCCACTTCATCTACCAGCCCGCCATCGGCTCCTTCTATGCCGGCGGGCAGTACTCCTTCAAGGAGTTGGTGAGCGCGCGTGACCCCTGGTCTGGCTGGATCCACTACGACGCCGGGCTCGATGTCCTCCGCCACTTCAGTTGGTTTGCCAAATCCGGTTGGGAGGATTCGGCGAATTCCCAGGGAATTTGGCGCATCGTCGCGCAGTCCAGTCGCACCGGTGCGACGGGAACGAACCCCGTGAACGGCCGCAACGGCACCCCCAACTACCTAACCCTCGCCGCCCCCGATCGACACGACTTCTCCACTGTCTTCGTGAACGACAGTGAATACACGAAGACCTACGAGCTCCAGGCGACTCACATGGCCTACTCGGGCGAGCCTTCCCTCGAGCTCTGGGAGACTCGCGCCGCCGATGCTGGGGCGGCCTTCAACAGCAACTACCTGAATTACCGCTGCAATCTGTCCGCCAGCGGCGAAGGCATCTACCGGATCACCGTCAGCCCCTATTCCGTCGTGACCGCCACCACCTTGACCAACCTGGGGCGCGCGGGATTCGACCCGCTGCCCGTGGAAGGGGTCCGAACGGTCCTCGACACCGACGCCTCAGGCTCGAGTCAGGACACCTCGGATGGAATCCTGTATGCCGACGATTTCGACTACTCCGCCAAGACGGTCGCGGTCATCGGCCCCGATGGCACAGTCGCCGGAAGCGAGGACTTCGTTGCCTCTCGGGGTGGCTCCCAGAGCGTGATCCCCCGCTACTTCTCGGACCGCAACGGCGCGTTCGAGGTGTACCTCCCGAACGGGTCCGACGACTACGTGCTACGCCAGCAAGTGGACCAAGCCGTCATGGGTCTTGGCGGCACCTGGAACAACGGCAATCCGATCACCGCGGTCGGGGACAACCGCTGGCTCAACTACAAGGCCAGCGTAGACGTGTCGTTCGAGAACGACGGACCAATGGACGGCGCAAACTATGCCTCGATCGGCGCGAGGCAACAGGGAGGCGGCAACTCCCACTACACGAACGGCACCCCCTACCTCTTGAGATACCTCCCCGATGGTGGCTGGCAGCTCCTCGTCGATGGGACCGCGGTATCGAGCGGAAATGTCGTAAGCGGCTCGGGCGGAGTGACGATCCCGGGGTTCGACGCGGCGTACGATGCGTGGCACAGACTCGCCATCGAGGTCGTGGACGCGCGGGTGACGGCCTATCTGGACGACGTGCTTCTCGCCACTTATGACGACCCGAACCCCAGGCTCTCGGGGCGCGTCGATCTCGCGAGCGGCTACTACTACACGCGTTTCGACAACTTGAGGGTAGAAACCATCGCCGACCAGGCGCCTTACTACACCGAACTACTGGACGATCTAGAGATGCACGACCTTGCTGCCGTGCCAGCCCCCAAGCTCGTGTACGGCGGCGGGTGGGCCCACGAAAACGGCAAGAGCATGTACAACTACCAGCGCTCCCTCTCCACCAGCCAAGGCGCCGGGTCGACGCTCCAGTATACCTTCACCGGCAGCGGATTGGACATCCTCGGCCCCAATGATGGCTCTGCCGAGCTCGAAGTCACGGTCGACGGCGAGGTCATCGACCCCTCAGCGACTACCATGGCATCAGGGGAGTTATATCAGACGTTCACGCTCCGTGGCCTCGGCGTCGAAGAGCATACGGTTGTCTTCCGAGTCCTCGGCGGAACTCTCGTCGTGGACGCCGTGGCGGTCCTTCCGTAGCGTTCTCTCGAGCGCATTTCGACACTGGCCCAACCCGCCGAAAACGCGACGCAGCCGTTCAGGACCCAGCAGCTCACTCACATCGTTCGAGTGCAAGATTGCAGGTCTCGCCCGACGGACACTGGTCCTGCGACGAGCAAGGCGTGTAGCCCGAAACAGCGATGTCTGGCTTTCTGAAGGAGGAGACGGTGAAATTCATGCAGCCGTCGTCAAAAGTCACCGAGTCCACCGTCCTGCGGTCGAGCACGGCGCTTGGGAAGCCCGTGAGTCCACCTTCCAGCAGGGCGTCAATGACTTCCGCCGGAATCACCAGCTCACCATCGTCCTCGGTCTCGCAGTGCAGGCGCAGGGGGGTCGTTCCGTGTTGGTCGACGGACATGTCGAACGCAATGCCGGAGCGGGCCTCGATTTCCGGAGGGATCCAACGAACGCTCAGGTCACGCCCCGCGCTCAGGAGCAGCCGCCCCGTCATGAGCTCAAGTGGATCGACCCCAAAACCGAAAGCCTCGGATGCCCCAGCATAGCCCACAGTCGTGGTAAGCCTCACCAGCGTTCCGGGCGCTATCCCGGGATAGTCGAGCTCGGCGGAGTAGAGATTCCCCGGCTGACGTGGCTCCATGCGGAGAGGCTCCACCAACCCGTCGACGCGAATGGTTCCGAGGTCCTGGGCTCGGGCCATCTCCACGCACTCACCATCACTCCCACAGGCCTGGCCAGAGGAGCAGGGAGGATCACAGAAGTAGCGCGGACGACGTAGCAAACGACAGTCCCCGTTCTCCAGCTCCAACACGGAGATGCCCCCGGGGTCCACACCGTTCTTCACGGAGCCGCTCAGCGTCGTGAGCTCCACCTCCTCGTCGGTCACCAGCTTGAATCCCCCCAGATCTTCGTCGATGCCGCACGCCGGATGCAGAGTCACGGTCTCGGGAAGAGGCAGGGGTTCCTCGCCACCGCTGCCCGCCTCCCCTGCCCCCGACGCCCCGGCCCGAGCGGCGCCTCCGGCCTCTCCACCTTGCCCCGCGGTGCCCGAACCCGCGTTGGCCGCCCCCCCGTTGCCAGCACCAGCACCTTCGGACGGCCCCTCCCCGTCTCCTCCGTTTCCTGCAGTTTCCGTTGGCGCGTGCGCTGAGCCTGCGGTTCCCGCCTCACCACCGGAGCCACCGGTTCCCGCCAAGGCATCTCGCCCGCCCGTCTCGGCTTCGCTCCGCGAACCAGCCATCCCTGCCTCGCCACCCGCGGGCGTAGCGCCGGCTTCCCCGCCGGAGTCGTGAGACTTCGGAGTCGATTCATCACTGCAGCTACTGAGCTGCGACGCAAGTGCAAGAGCGACGAGAACGCGCTGACTGACTTTGGACATCTGTCTCTACCGGTGGCTACTGTGAGTCAGGATAACCGACTTTGACGTCAAGGCGTCACGACCCACGCCCAGGGTATGGACGCGCTTGCTTGATGAAGAGACGTGACACCCCGTCGAGCGTCGAATCGAACTTGAACTCGACGTCCATGCCGTAGAAGTGATCCGGAGTATTGGGACCATACACCGGCTGGAAGAAGGCCTGGATAGCAGACAAGGCACGTCCGAGTTCGTTGACCTGAGAACGACTGAGGACCGTCTCACCCTCTGCAACCAGACTCGAATGCCCGAGGTAGACGATGGGTTGCCCGTCCATCTCATAGTGCACGACGAACTGCTCCGAGGTGACCCCCGGATCGGGAAGAACGACGGAGTTGTCTCCCGCCTGCGCATTGACGTAGAAGCCTGGCTCGAGCCCTTGTGGATCGAAGGGATTGGCAGTAATGGCGACTCCGTTGGAGTCTTCGGCCGAGAAGGCGCGGTTCACGAGCAGAGCCATTCCGACAGTGTCGTGGGATATTCCCCGGTACTCGCGCTCCTCAAAGGCACGGTAGCGCCAGACGCTAGACCAGACAGTGCGGATCGCATCAATGGGAGCCCGCCCCGGATCTCCGAGCTCGGCAGACTTCGAAAGATACAGGCCTGCGCCGGTGAACCCCTCCAGATCCTCGCAGTTGGTGCTGGACCGTACCTTGACACGCTGGTCCGGGTATATCTCGGCCAGGGTGGCCTCGAAGTCCGACAAAAACTCCGGATCGACGTCAGCGGCCAGGATATCCTCCTGCAGAGCCTCGAGCTCGCGCTCCCTCACCACGGGATCCTCCTGGAACTCGGGATCGGCCAGGAGCTCAGCCACCCGCTCATCGAAGCCGTTGCTCTCCATGAACTGCCGGTAGTAGTAGACCGGCACCGCGAAGCCGTCTGGATAGGGCACCGCATCTCCGATGTGAGTCAACGCACCGTAGTGACTCGCCTTGCCACCGTAGGCCGGGATCGCCTGATGGAGTGCGTCGGCGAGGCTCAACGTGTCCAGATCGAGCAGCTCCTCGAGATTTCGGATCTCCCGCGTCTCGAGGTCGAGCGCCGGAAGCGTGATGGTGGTGGGCCGGTGGTCCTCCCACCATGCGTCCGCTTCGTCGCGAGTAACCTCCTCGATCGTGAAACCCTGGGCGCCAACCTCGAGTGACACCCACTTTCCTTCGAGAGAACGCAGAAGCTCGTCGCTGAAGGCGCCCCTCAGCGCCATGTTGGGGGTTCCGCGATTCTGGGCCAAGACATTGATGTGCGCGAGAGGCGTCTGGAAGGCCTGAGTGATGGTCCCGCTGCACACCGAGATATCGTTGGGAATCTCGTCGAGCACCACGATATCGCGGAACCCGACGGGTGAGGCCTCCAGATCAGCCGCACTGCGGAACCGCAGCTGCCCAACTCCCCGCGCCAAGTTGAGTGGTTGGTAGTCGATACCGAGGAAGAGATCATCCGTCGTGAGCACCGGCGCGCTGGCGGAGAGGTCACCCGCCTCGCGAGCGACGTTGTCCGAGGTCGGATGAAACACGAGCGAGTCGCCGACCCAAGCGGCGGCCTGAACCAACTCGAACGCCAGCTGAATCATCTCCGCGTCGGCTGTGTCGTAGGGCGCGACCTCATAGGCATAGACATCCGGCCCTTCGTAATAGGTCAAGGCACCCAGAACGAACCGACGATCCGGACTCGAGTACTCGGTCGCGTTGAACTCGGCGAGCATCGGTACCGGTGGGAGCCCGCCCCCCGACAGGTTCGCCGAAGCAAAGGCGTGGTGGATGGGGTACTCGCGACTGTTCTGAAAGTAGAGGTGATTGGAGTCGACGCGATCAATGACCGTCTTGACCGATCGCGCCCCGGGAATAGCTGAACTGAGCGGCGCGGAAGCAAGGGCCTCGAAATCCTCGGGGCATCCGAGACGCTCAGCAAAGTGCGCGTCGCTGCTCTCGACAGTGCAAACCAGAGAGACGTCCTCACCCCCGATACCCCCCTGTCCCGCCCCCGCCTGTTCCGAGCCCGCCTGTCCCGCCCCAGCCTGTTCCGAGCCCGCCTGTCCCGCCCCAGCCTGTTCCGAGCCCGCCTGTTCCGAGCCCGCCTGTTCGGTGCCCGCTTGTCCAGCCCCAGCCTGTTCGGTGCCCGCTTGTCCAGCCCCAGCTTGTACTTCAGCGGATAGTCCCGCAGCACCCGCTCGGCTCGCCTCTCCTGCGGCCCCGCCTCCTCCCGCGTCGATCGAGGGAGTCGAATCCCCGTCTCGACAGCTACTGGCGCCGCCAATCAGGAGCACGAATGAAATCCAACTCGTGAGTAGTCCAAGGCGCTCGTGTACCGGCATTCTCCACTCCATACCAAAGCCTGAGCTAGGACCAAAGCTAGCTTGGGTCCTAGTCGAAGCAAGGTCCAAGTATCCTCTAGCCTTGCTTCGACCACTATGTCAGATTACTCGCCGAAACGGGGAAACAACCGCGGCCCCGTCAGGTATCGAGGCCGTGCAACCGTGTTGACAGCATCCTTCGACGATTGGGGTGCTTCTGGGAAGACAACCGATGGGTGAGCTGGGTTGGTCGGGGCGCGCGAGGGTATTGGCAATTGGCTGCGGGCTTGGTCTCGCGATGGCAGCCTGTGGAGACGGTGACCACGGGGAACCACCGCCAGAATCGCCGGCTGGAAACGGAGGCGACAACGGCGTTGGCGGTCATGCCGGCCACTCCGGAGCGGCTGGCAACGATTCGACTGCCGGCACCGGCGGAACGACAGGAGTTGCAGGTAGCGCCGGCCATGCTGGCGCTGAGCCTACCGGTGGCAGCAGTGGAACGGCTGGCCACGCTGGCTCCCCTGAGCCCAGTAGCATCGCGGGTCACAGTGGCATCGCGGGTCACAGTGGGACTGCCGGCACCTCAGGTGCTGCAAGCACCGGGGGCGCAGCGGGAACCGCAGGCACCTCGTCGGATCCGGGGCCCGTGCAGTTTACTTGCGAGGAGCGGAGTGCAGCATCGCGAAACACGTTCCAGGCCTACCAGCAGATGGTGGGCCGGCGCGCCTTCGCGCTCGACTCGAAGGGCAGCTTGATCACTGTCGATCGGGCAGGAGATCTCATCCGGGTCGACCCATCTGGAGCCTCCGAGGTCTGGGTGCCTGCCCTCACGACGACCTATGGCGCCTGGGACATGCGTTTCTTGCCGAACGGAGATCTCGTCGCGACGGACGCCACTGGTGCCCTGCTTCGCGTGACCCCCGAGGGCGCAACCGACGCAATCCTCTCGGGGCTCGAGAGCCCGTCACGCGTTGCAGCGGGCAGCAATGACTCGGTCTTCGTGAGCGAAGAGGGACCGGGACGGATCCGAGAGGTCGAGCTTGCCACCGGCAACTCGGCGATCATCGCGAGCGGCCTCGATGCCCCCGGCGCCATGGCAGTCAGCCAAGACGCCAATACCCTGTACGTCGCCAGTCGTAGCGCCGGGATCGTCTACGTACTCGATCGCACCCCCAACGGTCGCTGGAGCGCCCCCCGAGAGCTCGCGCGTACCCCCAATGCGCCGGGTAATCCGGTCGTCGATGTGTGCGTTGGCAAAGAGGCCGGCGATCCTTGCGATGAGTATCGGCAAGGGTATCGCTGTGACGACACCCCCATGGGGCTGCTCTGCCGAGCTCCCGACCCGTGTACGAACCAAAGCGCTGGCGAGCCGTGCACGACGCTCGATGGTGTTGCAGGGGAGTGCCAAGACCTGGGACTCGGACTGACGTGCGGACCCCTCGACCCGTGCGCCGACGCACAAGCCGGTGATAGCTGCATCGATGGTACCCATGCTTCAGGGATCTGTACCGAGGACCCGTGGCTCGGAGAGCTCTACTGCGGCATCGTCGGACCTTGTTATGGGGGCGAAGTCGGCGACGAGTGCATGGCGATTGTCTGGGACGAGCTGCAAGCGGGAGTGTGCGTCGAGCTGGATGGAGGGCGGCTCGGCTGCAGCACCGAGGCGACCAATTGCTCGGGGCTTGCCGAGGGAGATACGTGCCTCACGGATTGGAATACGGCCGGAACCTGCACCGAGACGGAGGGCACGCCGCCCCTGTTGCTATGCGAGGAGAATCCACCGCCATGTGAGGACGCCGTCGAAGGCGACCCCTGTATCAGCGAATCTGGAGCCCAAGGCACGTGCTCGGGCATGGACGAAGCCCTAGACTGTCTCGTTCCGCCGCCCTGCGAAGGGCTGAGCGACGGCGACGAATGCACGACCGATTGGAACGAGCCCGGGGTCTGCATCGTCTACGACGAGGACTATGCCTACTGCGAGCCCGTGGGGCCCTGCTACGGGTTGGCCGACGGCGCAGACTGTTTGATCAATGACATCGTACCAGGAATCTGCGAAGAGTACGGCCCGGGCGAGTTCGATTGCGTTCCAGCCCCCCCCTGTGATGGCCTCGCGGAGGGTGATGAATGCTTCGACTACTTCGGGGTTGGCGAGGGAACCTGCCGGGACGACGGCGAGGGTGGGCTCGAATGTGTAGAACCAAACCCCTGCGACAACCTCGCCGAGGGCGACAGCTGCGAATTCCAAGTCGATTACACCGGATCCATCGAGGGTAGTTGCGCCTATGGAACCGACGGGTACTTGACGTGCCAGAAGCGGGACACGTGCCAAGGTCTGGCTGAATCCGATCCCTGTGATTTCCAGACGTTCAGCTACAACGACTACACTTGGATCACGCTGCCGGGCCGCTGTGAGCTGGGGCGAGTCGTCTGCGAGGACACGTGCCACTACGCCAACGACAACTGGTGCGACGATGGCGGTGACCGCCCTTGGAGTTCGTGCGACCTCGGAACCGACTGCAGCGACTGCGGAAGTCGCGTGGTCGTCGACGATGAGCCTTCCAGTGGCCAGGGGGAACCGGATGCCGTCCAGGTGTTGACCTGCGCTCTCCCACCTCCCTGCGAGAACAAAGCCCCTGGCGATTCGTGTACCTCGCCCGATGTCCCCGTGGGCGAATGCGTGCTGGTCGGGAGCGGCTCGAACGAGCCGAACGGCGGAGCAGGAGGTGGCGCCAACGCGCCGACGAATACCTCTGGAGCGTCCGGCTCGGGATCGACGGAAAAAGTCGAACTGGAATGTGTGACCGCCAATTCCTGTGAGCACCTCGATGCAGGCGCCCCATGCCTGACGGAGTGGGGCGCGGCCGGTCGTTGCCTGGACGACTTGCAGACTGGAATCCTGACCTGCGACCAGAACGCTCCCGGTGCGGGCCAGCTTGGAGCGCTGGCAGTGGATCCGTGTGGCTACGTTTACGTATTCGAAGACGTATGGGCCAATCTCTGGCGCATCGCGCCCGATGGGAGCGAGGTCGAGCGCGTCATCGAGCTTCCGAGCGTCTCCCTATCTGCTGCTGCGTGGGGCTCTGGCGTTGGCGAATGGAAAGCCGACACACTCTATCTCCTGTCGGAGACTCGCCCGGATCTCTACGCAATCCCCATTCTCACCGACAACCAGCTCGGCTCGGGCCCCAGCTCGCAGTAGCGATTTCTCCCCATCCTTGACCTCAGGATTCGGTTGATAGCGATGTCCAGGACCATGTCTACACGTGTTCGATTCGTGCACACGGGGCGGTCTGCCCTATCGTCCCGCCCGGCGCTCTGCCTTGCAGGGCTTGCTGGGTGGGCCGTGCTCACAAGCGCCCTTGCGGGTTGTGATGACGGCAAGAAGAGCCCCAGTCACTCCGAAGCCGGTACCGCGGGCTCCGCAGGAGCCGAAGCCGGTACCGCGGGCTCCGCGGGAGCCGAAGCCGGTACCGCGGGCTCCGCAGGAGCCGAAGCCGGTACCGCGGGTGTAGCCGGCGGCGGGGGGGAGGGTGGCACGACCCATGCTGGGGCTGGTGGCACCGGCATCACGGGTGCCTCCGGTCAGGCTGGCTCGGCGGGGAGTGCGGGCGCAGCCAGCCTTGGTGGGGCTGCTGGCTCGGGGGATCCGGGTGGGGCCGCTGGCCAGGCTGGCTCGGCAGGCACGGAAAGCGCGGGCGCTGCGGGTCAGGCTGGCTCGGCGGGAAGCGCGGGCGCTGCGGGTCAGGCTGGCTCGGCGGGAAGCGCGGGCGACGGCACGACTGCCAGCGGCGGCGCCGAGGGCGGAGGGGCGGGAAGCCCCCCTGTCGACCCGTGCGAGACGCCGAGGTTCGACACCGCTTCCACGCAGTTGGTCCCCGGAATCCTTCCCCTCGAGGACATCACGTTCGACGACCAAGGTGGCCTCTACTGGAACAGCGAACAGGGGATCATGCGAACCCAAGCCGACGGCACGACGACGCTCTTCGTGCCGGACCTGGTGTTCTATGCGGGGTTTCGCATGACACCTCAAGGCGACCTCTACGTTGCCAACAACGCTGGAAACGGGAGCCTCGACCGGGTCACGCCGGACGGAACGGTCGAGTCGGTCATGGCCATTTCGTCCCCGAATGGCGTCGAAGTGGACCGCCTGGGTCGCGTCTACGTAACCAACTTCGATCATACCGAGGTCGTCCGCTACGATCCTGAAACCGGCGAATCGACCATTCTGAGCGACCAGATCTCGACCCCAAACGGGCTCACCTTGAGTCCAGATTTCAACACGCTCTACTTCAGTAGCTGGAACGGCTCTCCAACGAGAACGGTATATCGCCTCCCGATCCTGCCGGACGGCACCCCCGGGGTCCTGGAGAACTGGGCCAACTACGTGGGAACGGGGACGCACGACGGTATGGCGGCCGACGAGTGTGGGTACGTCTACGTCGCCAATGACGGCGGCGCTGGCCAGATCCTGAGAATTGCCCCCAACAATCCGCTGGAACGCACCATCGTGGTGGAACGTCCCGGAGAAACCCTCCACAACTTCGTGTGGGGCCGCGGTCATGGGTGGCCTGAGGCTCGACTCTACGTCGTTTCTCTCGGTGTCGGTGTGTTTTGGGCCGACCTCGGGGTGCGCGGCAAGTCCTACGATTGAAACGGGCTCGAGTTCTCCAGAACCTCCCGGATCTTGGCGCCAAGCCCCTGCAAGCTATACGGCTTGCTGATGAAGTGGGCGTGCTCGTCCACCACGCCGTGATGGACAATGACGTTGTCCGTGTACCCCGACGTAAAGAGTACCCGCAATTCGGGGCGAGTGCTGGTGAGTCTCGTGGAGAGTTCACGCCCGTTCATACCGGGCATGATCACGTCCGTGATCAGCAGATGGATGGTCTCACTGCACGAAGCGGCAAGCTCGAGCGCTCGTTGGCCATTTTCGGCGACCTTGACCGCATACCCGAGCCGCCTCAGCATCACCTGGGTCAGGTTGCGTACCCCAGCGTCGTCTTCGACGAGCAGCACCGTCTCGCATCCTTCCGGTGCAGCTTCCGGCGTCACGCTGCGCGTGAACCGGCCAGGTACAGCGTCCACTCGGGGCAGGTAGATTCTGAAGGTCGAACCTTTTCCGACTTCCGAATAGACCTCAATGGATCCTCCGGCCTGCTTGACGATGCCGAAAATCGTTGCCAGACCGAGACCCGTTCCGCGCCCTTTGGGCTTCGTCGTGAAAAAGGGCTCGAAGAGCCGCTGCTTGACATGATCATCCATGCCAGCACCCGTGTCGCTGACCGCAAGCTGAACGTACCGACCTTGGATGACCGTTGGGTGAAGCCTGACGTACTCGGCGTCCAGCTCGACGTTACCGGTCTCGAGCACCAAGCTGCCCCCACCAGGCATCGCATCTCGGGCATTCACCGCCAGGTTTACCAGCACCTGCTCGAACTGACCGGGATCGACACGCACCGCCCCCAGATCCGGCGCCAGGGATGTCGTCAGAGATATGTCTTCGCCGATGATGCGCCCCAGCATCTTGCGCACCCCATCGACGACTTCGTTGAGATTGAGCACCCGCGGTTCGATCATCTGGCGACGAGAGAACGCGAGGAGCTGGCGCGTGAGTGAGGCGGCGCTGGCAGCTGCACTTGCGGCGTCCTGCAGCAGCTGAGCGACGGGGCTTTGTGGGCTGAGATCTGCCCGAGCCAGCTCCACATTCCCCGAGATCGCGGTCAGAAGATTGTTGAAGTCGTGCGCCACGCCTCCCGCGAGCCGCCCCACGGCTTCCATTTTCATCGCCTGTTGAAGCTGTTCGGCAAGCTGACTGCGTTCGGAGGTGTCGCGCAGGTTGTGCACGACGCCTTGAACCGCAGGGTCTTCGAGCAGGTTGGTTCCCACACTCTCCACCGGAATCCACCGGCCGTCCCTGTGGCGGTGGCGATACTCCACCCGAATCGGAACGCCGGGACTCTGCAGCACCGCAGCCAGCACTTTGTTCAGTGCCTTGAGGTCGCCAGGATGCACCAACTCGAAACTGACGGTATCGACCAACTCTGCGGGATCGTAGCCCAACACGCGCAGAGCAGAGTCGCTAGCTGACCGGATGGTGCCATCGCGATCCGTGATGATGATGACATCGCTCGAGTGTTGCACGAGCCGCTTGAATCGTTGCTCGCTCTCCCGCAGCGCTGCCTCGGCATGGCGGCGTTCGTTCGTGTCGTTCAATACCCAGATCGAGCCTTTGCTGGGATCCTGCGGGTCAACCAACTGCCCCGTGAGGTGACACCAGAGCGCAGAGTCGTCACGCTTCTTGAACTGGATCTCGTCGGAGTAGACTGCACCCAATGCAATCTGGGCATACCCGTCGACGCCGATGTGGTCGTGGTCCCTCAGATCCATGTAGATGGTCGACGTTGGCGCGCCAAGCAGCTCATCGACCGAGTATCCGAACATGCGAGCCAACTCCGGATTGAGCCATTGGAAGCGGCGATCCTTGACCAGCGTAATACCCACCGAGACGGCGTTGAGAATCGCCCGCTGCTCACCGGCAAGGCTTTGCAGCGCCTCGAAATTGGCCCTCTGCTCGGAAATGTCCTCGAAGACGACGCAGATACGATCCTGAACATGGGGAGGACGATAGGCGGCGCATGCGTAGAGGCCGTGAGTTGGGGCGTGGAACATCTCGAATCTCCTGCTAACCCCAGTGCGCGCCACTTCACCGAGGACCTCGTACCAGCTTTGCTCGGTCTCGGGCCACACCTCACGCACAGACTTTCCCTTGACCTCGGCGAGCGTCACGTGAGCGACCCGCTCGTATGCCTCATTGAAGTAGGCAAAATGGAGTTCCTTCAGCTGTCCCTCGGCATCCAGTTCTGTACCCCACACCACGAAGGCGTTGGCCATACTCTGCATGAGCCAAGCCATCTCCAACGCGTGACCGTGGGAGATCCGCTCCGCCTCTAGACGAGCCAGCTCATCTTGCTTGCGTCGCGTGATGTTGGCGTGCGTTCCCACGATACGCAGCGCCCGCCCGTCCGCATCTCGCCCGCTCACCCTACCTTTGCTCAGGACCCACGCCCAAGACCCGTCGCTGTGCTTCAAACGGTATTCCAGCTCGAACGCATCCGTATCGCCCCTCAGTACTCCCGCCGTCGCCTCTCGGGCGCGCCCCACGTCTTCAGGGTGCAAGAGCGCCTCCCAAGTCATCTGGGTCGGCCCGAGCTGCCCAGGAGCGTAGCCCAGCATTCTCGTCCAACGCGCGTCGTAGCTCACTTCCCCGGTTGCCACGTTCCAGTCCCAGATTCCCACGTCCCCGCCCTCGAGCGCCAGGTCCAGCCGTTCGTGAAGCGCTCGCAGTTCAGCCTCCGCCAGCTTGCGGCGCGTAACGTCCGGGAATACTGCGACGCACGCGATCTGGTTGCCGCCCTCATCGAAAATTGGGGTTGCGCTCACCGAGCGCCAACGCCGTGTCCCGTCGTGCCGAACGACCACGGTCTCCTGCTCAGTGGTCGCCTCACCCCGCATTGCGCGACTCAACGGCGAATCGGAGTTCGGTACAGGAGAGCCGTCAGAGTGGAGTTCACTCCACGACCTGTGCGTCAGGACTTCAGCCAGCGTCGACCCGGTATAGGGTGGGTCCTGTGCGATCCCCAGGATCTCGACCGCGGCGAGGTTCGTGAGCTGGAACACCCCGTCGGGCACGGACACCACCACCATCGGAACCGGGCACTGCCGGATCACGGCCTCGAGGATGTACTTCTCCCTCTGGAACTCGGACCGCTGTTGCTCCATGCGACTTCGTTGCTCTTCGAGCTGGCTGCGAAGCGCGGAGACTTCCGCCTCGAGACGCCGAATCGCGTCGTCAGGTGCCTCCAGTGCCGAAGGTACATCGCTCATCGAGTCGCACTCCAAGAACCACAGAGAGCCAGGACAGTCGACACTAACGCCCTGCGAGGGAGAGTTGAAGGCGGTCCGCAAATACGAGACCGAAGCCCAAGCCAACCGCGGCTCCCAGTGCTCCGCGCCCCCCGGGCTGACGACTTGGCCGGTTCCACCTTCATTGTCGCACATCGAGGGGAGCTCACCCCGGTAGCTGATCGCCGGATGGGGTCGCTGCCAGTGGCCGTTCCGGCATCGGCGGAAGCGCCGGAGGGCACACCGCGGCGGAGGCGGACACCGGAGGTACCAGCGCGTGTGAGCGCCCGCGTGGCGCCCAAACCGCGCGCCGCGGTGGCCTCACTCGGTGGAATACAGGGTGATCCCTCGATGGCGCCCCCATGGCCGCCGGGGACCGCCCACCTCGTGAAAGTGAACCTCGACGCGACCGACATAGGTCTTGCCATCCACTGCGATGGGGAGTTCGGTGCCCACCGGAGGGTATTGGCTGAACAGCACCTCGTCGGCAGTTCGGATGAGCTTGGGAGTCAGCTCCTCTGGGTTCAACCTGCGCAGGGGCCGCGCCGGCTCTGCCGGAAGGTCCTCGACCCGATAGTACTGGCCAGCACGCGAGCCTTGTCTCTGCGCGGAATCCTCGCGCGGGGAGCTCGAGTGCATCGGTACTGAGCGCTGCAACGCGGCCGTAGCCGCAGTTTCTCGATCCCGAAAGAGGATCGTCACGCAGCCGACGCTTGCGACTATCAAGAACAGTGGGGGCAAAAATCTGCGCCAAACGCTCATTCTGGGCACCGCAGCGATCAACTGCCTCGAGACCGCACCTGCCACGGAGAGGGTCCCGGGTCAAATCCGCAAGTCCCCCCTGCACATTCAAGAAGAGACGGCGCTCGGCAAGGGTCATCGCCTCCGTCGTTCTCCTCGTCATCGCTTTCCTCGCTGAACTCGGAATCCACAACGCCGTCTCCACAGGAGGAAGGTGCCCGGTCAACGCTCGTCGTTCTGCTGCTCCCACCCAGGCCCGCCCGGGGAAGGAGGACCACAATCCCGATACCCCAGCCCGTTCTCGGTGGGATGCCGTCGGTCCGCTGGCGGAGCACAGACAACGGACGCACCAGCGGCACGCGACACCGTTCGTGCGCACCAGAGGACGGTTCGTCGGCAAAAGCTGGGACCCTGGGACATTGCCGGCTATCCTCGACCCGCGACGCGACACGGTGCCCTTGTACGGTGAGCGAATGGGAGTGTCGCGCAGCCTATCTCTCCAACCAGAATCGCCTCAAGTAGCGCATGAGCACTCGGATCAGCCCGTTCGGGGACGGTGCAAGGCCGTCGAACATGAGCAGAGAGAGCCTGTCCTACCTCTGGTTTGCACTGGGAGTAGTCACGCTCATTGGGGTCGCGCACTCCATCTACGACATCCACCTTGGCACGCCTTGGCACCTCACCCTCGTCCCTTTGACGGTGCTCACCCTGCAGACGGTCATACTGACGCTGGGCTATTGGTACATGCGGAGTCGGGGGGCCCGCCGGAACTCCATGCTGTGGGCAGGGGCCGCGGTCTCCGTGCTTCTCGGCTGCCTGTCCTTCCTGGCACACCCCGAACCGACCATGGGCGTAGTTCGCGCCCTCGCGCACGGCGCTCCGTTCGGTTTGGCGATTGGCGGGTTCTGGGCGCTCCTCTTCCTGGTTCCCACCGTTCTTCGAGAATCCCATCTGCGCAGAGTCGCGGCAGAGAGAGCGCTTCGGGAAGCAGAGCTGGCGCAGCTACGTTCCAGCCTCCAACCCCACTTCCTGCTCAATACGCTCCACGCGATTGCCGCCCTCGTGGTCGACGAGCCCCTCGTTGCTCGACGGCTCCTGGCCGCGCTCGGCGACCTCCTCCGCGATGCACTCGAGCCAGCTGCAGAGATGAGGCCGCTCGAAACGGACCTCGCCTGGCTGAGGGCCTATGCCGAGATCCTCGAGGTGAGGCACAGCGGCCAACTCAGCTTCGAATGGGACGTCGCCCCGGACACGACGCTCTTCCCTCTTCCGCGACTCCTCCTCCAACCGCTGGTCGAGAACGCGGTCAAGCATGGCGCGCTGCAAAGGACCGGAGGGGGCATCGTGAGCGTGCGCACGCGCTTCGTCGATGCCGGGCTGGAGCTCGTCGTGGAGGACAACGGTCCAGGGATCTCAGGGGCGCCCAAGGACGGGCTCGGCCTGCGCATCGTCCGTGAACGCTTGGCTCTCGCTCATGGAGGAGCCAGTCTATGCGTCGACTCATCGTCCCAAGGGACGCGGGCCACGATCCGGATCCCGCTGGCCCGACAGGAAACGTCATGACGAGCCCAATCGGCCCACAATCCAGAAAACTGCGAGCGCTGGTCGTCGATGACGAGTGGGCGGCGCGCCAATACCTCGTCGAAATGCTCCACGCTTCGGGCGAAGCCATCGTGGCGGCAGCGGTGGGAACGCTCGCAGAAGCAGAACAGGCGCTCGCCGCGGGAGGCATCGTCGTCGACGTCGCCTTCGTGGACATCAACCTGACCGGCGCGAGCGGCAACGAGTCCGGGTTGACGCTGGTTCGAAAGCTCGCAGGCGCGCCCGGTGCCCCACTCTTCGTCTTGGCGACGGCCCTCTCGCAACATGCGATCGAGGCCTACGCGCTCGGTGTGGCCGACTATCTCCTCAAACCCATCGAGCAGGATCGCGTGACAAGTTGCCTGCAGCGGCTCCAGGTCCGGTTGCCCAGCACAACACCTCGGACGCGACCAGACCGCATCGTCGCGCGAAGCAAGAAGGGGTTGGTTCTGCTGGCTCTGGACGAGGTCTGGGCTTTCGAGGCTGCCGGGCGCCTCATGTTCGTCCACACGACACGGGGTCGCTTCGACATCGACATGTCATTATCGGCGATCGAAACGACGTTCGACGGGGAGTTCCTGCGCGTGCATCGCCAATGGCTGGTCCACACGGCACACGTCCGCGCCCTCGAGAACGAGGACGGGGAGATGCTCCTGGTGGTCGGCGAACAGCCTCCTCGCACAGTCTGCGCCCCGGTCGCGCGCGAGCGAAGGAGCACCGTTCGCGAGCTGCTCCTCCAGGGAGCCGCAGGCCTTCGACGACCTTGACCCACCCGTTCCCTCCCGCCCCCCTGGCTCCTCGGATCGCTGCAGGAGTCGCGGTTGGTCGTAGCCTCGAGACGGTTGGTGAGCTGGCGCAGCCGGTTGGTCGGAGGCCGGTCGCGACGAGTGGCGGCAGTTGGCACTGTGATGGAACATCAATGACTCCCCGATTCATCCAGAAGTCCTGGCTCAGCCCATTCCTCGCCGTAACCTTCCTCGCCGTTGCATCAACAGGAGTCGTTCTCCTGTTCCACGGCCGGTTCTTCTTGGTCATGGCCCTTCACGAGTGCATGAGCGTGCTCTTCTGCATCGCTGGAGCACTCCACACCTGGGCCAACTGGAGGCCGCTCCTCGGTTACTTCCGGCATCGGAAGGCACTCCTGAGCGTGACGGCAGGAGTCTCGTTGACAGCGCTCTTCCTAGCGTTGGCTCAGGCTCATTTGTCGACGCATGACGAAGACCCGGCCGAGATGTGTCACTGAGATTCCGCCGTTCCCATCAGGATGCGACCTCGGCCCGGGGCGCAAGCAGAGCCACGGCGGAGGACTTGGGCAGGCGCCTGCGTTCGCCGCGACTGAACGCGCTGAACGCAATGATGTTGGCGATGAACCCCAGAGCGTTCAGGCTGCTTCACCGAATGCTGCGGCGGAGTGACTCCCGCCAGTGTGGGCAGGGCCAGTGGAATACCGAAGTACGTCTTGGCGAAGGGCGAGAGTCGAAACAACGTGCTGTCGACCCGCCCGGCAAACTGGTCTTCCCCACATCACCGAGCTGCCCTGGATTGATGAGAAGAACCTTCACGGCTGACGTCCTAGCGCACAGGGGGGCGCGCAGCTCGCAACCTGGCCGTCTGCGAGACGCCCCCCATCTGTGCGACGGGTGCCCCACGGCCCGCTCAACGATTTCCGAGGCAG
>CAYRKE010000069.1:29895-35513 GCA_964424695.1 uncultured Polyangiaceae bacterium | reverse complement strand
ATTTTTTCGTCCAACGAGGAAGGCTCGCGACCCGGACGGCATTCCTCTTCTCTGAGCGAAATCGCGTGCACGATAGGCGATTGGCATTCCGGGGCACCCACGCTAGAAGAATGATCGTCGGTCAGCGCGGGAAGTCGAAACGGAGTCCTATACCCCAGGGGGATCGCTTGCGCGCCGTATCGCCATCGCTAGGAGGAACCAATGTTACGAATACGCAGGAACTCGGGACTATTGGGAACCGCCGCGCTAACTGCCGGCATGACACTGATGTCGCTCGCGAGTGCCCAAGAGGGCGGCTCTGGTGGATCAGCGGGCAGCCCCAGCCTTGCAGGCGCCGCGGGCAGTATCCACGTCGGAGGCAATGCTGGCGCTCCGGCTACTGTTTCGGCCGGCTCGGGCGGCGCCACGGACGGAGTCCCGCTTGCCGGAGGCGGTGGCCTCGACGAACCAAGAGGTGGAGCGGCGGGTTCGAGCGGCAACAGCGGAGTGGCGACCAGCGCGGGTGCCCCGGACTCCGGAATCGCAGGAAACTCCCCGGTGGGAAGTGCGGGCCATGCGGACACCGCTGGCAACACTTCGTCCACACCGGAGAGCCCGGCTGAGGCCGGAGCACCGTGTACCGTAACCGAGTACGGAACAGACTACAGAATCGTCTGCTCGGACGGGACCAGTGTGATCATTCCTCGGCCGGAGGACGGGGAGCAGGGCGAGACGGGAGAGCAAGGAGAGAACGGCTACAACGGCAGGCCCGGTGAACCAGGGGAGGATGGTGATGACTGCTCCGTCGAGAAGGACGAGTACGGAAATGCCCTCATCACCTGCGGCGAGGAAACCGTGACGGTCATGGGCGGAGAACCGGGGCCCAGAGGCAAGAGCGCGTGTGCGGTCTCAGCCCCAGGGCTTCCCCGCCGGGCTGGCTGGTTCGCTGGCCTCGCAGCCCTATCTTGGATATTGCTGCGGCGCCGAAGACACCTCGATTGAAAGGTCGTTTCCCAATCCCTCGAACCGCGCACATTCAGAGCAAGCAGTAGCCGAGTTCGGTATCACTGCAGCCACTGCCAAGCACGGGGCAATCGTCGTCGCTCATACACGGCAGCGTGCAGCGATAGAGGTTGCCCCACGGCACACACAAGCCGTCATCCACGTCGGCGACGCCGCACAGCGTGTCGTCAGGAACGACCGAGGGGCTTCCGCCCGCCGAAGAGCCAGCTGCGCCGCTGGCAGCGTTCGCTCCCGCGCCAATCCCCGCCGAGCCAGCCCAGCCCCCGGTGATGCCAGCGCCCCCCCCCAAACCCGAGCCGTCGAGCCCACCAACTCCGCCCGCTGCTCCGACGCCAGATCCGCCAGAAACCGGCGTCGCTCCCGTTCCGCCCGCCCCCGCCGTCCCCGCAGCCGCGCCGCCGATGGCAGCTCCGGCTCCGGCCCCTCCGTTGTCAGCCCCTCCACCCCCGCCTTCACCTCCAGTGGGGGACGCACCGCAGTCCCTCTCGCGAAAGTCCTGCCTTGCGGGACACGTGCTGACCGCGAGCCCGCAGATCTCTCCCTCGTCACCGTCGATGCTCACCGCGCTGAGCGTCTTCACGTAGGGGCGCCCCTCGCTTTCGCAGTATGCCGGGGCCCGATCCGCGGAGTCGCCTCGCCTCCAGAAACAGAAGTAGCCGACGGGCGCCCCCTGGAACATCTGCATCACGCAACGCTGGCCTGCAGCACAATGCGCATCGGACACGCATTGCTGGCACTCCGTCGCGCTGCCCGCGACCTCGTCGGTACAAGTGTGCGCGAGCGAATCGCAGACCAAGGGCGTCCCGTCAAACTCACCGCACGACTCGCGCTCCGCGGCCGTGCATTCCACGCACTCGCCTCCGATCGGGTCGCACACCGTCAACCCGTCGATGTGGAGACACTGGGCGCTGGCGGTACAGGGCTCGCAACGGTTCTCGTAACAGCGGGGAGCAGCTGGGTTCGGACAGTCCGCGTCGTCGACGCATTGCACACATGCGCCGCTGTCACAGTACGGCAACTCTGGGAATCTGGCGCAATCCTGGTGCTCCGCGCAGAGCTGGCAGGTCTGCTCCGTACCGCATACGGCCGCACTTGGGTCCTGGCATTGGCTCGAGTCGAAGCACTCGACGCACTGTTGCGCCGCGACGTCGCAGTGTGGGGTACTACCCTCGGTGGTCGACTGGCAGTCGCTCTCCTGCAGGCACTGGACGCACTGCTCCGCGGTGAGGTCGCAAACCGAACGTTCTCCCTGGCAATCGGCCTCTCCCGCGCAGCCAACACATGTGTTCTTGGTCGCATGGCAGATCGGCGTTGGATCGCTGCAGTGCGCGTTCGTCGTGCACTCGACGCATGACCAAGTGCTCAGATTGCACACCGCAAGGGCATCACCGACCGGGCCGCCCCCTGCCGCGCCACCCGCGGCAGCATGTGCGCCCCCAGCCTCGCTCGATCCCTGACCGGCGCTGCCAAGGCCGCCGCGACCCTCACCACAATTAGCGTCGGTGACGCACCCTACGCACGTGTTCGTCACGGGATGGCACACGGGACTTCCGACATCATGACAGTCACTGTCGGCAAGGCACTCGACGCAAACGTCTTGCGTCACGTCGCAGAGCGACGGCCCACCGCCGCAACCCACAGCGCACGGCGCTGGCGCTGCCCCTGCCGCCCCCCCCCAGCCCATTCCAGCAGCAGCCCCCGAGCCCGACCCTGGGCTCGCGCTGGAACCGGCCCCCCCAGTTCCCGCCCCGTCGTCACTGGGGGGCTGCACCACGGTGTCGCCGCCCGCACCCCCTCCAGCTTGAACCACCCGTGTCTCCGTAGCCCCTGAGACCCCAGTCTGACCACCGCCGCTGCTCATTCCCAGGCCAGCAGTGCCGGCACTTCCGGCGGTGTGTTCGACCCTGCAGTTGCGCAGATCTTCACACGAGATCCCGGTATCGTGACAGGCCGACCCCATCCCCACGAACGGAACCAACGCAAGAGGCCCAAGGACTCGCCTTTTCATGACCATGTTTCCTACCCAATCAAGCCAGAACCACCCCGTCACCAGAACCGCGCGC
Organism: uncultured Polyangiaceae bacterium; assembly: GCA_964424695.1. Classification (GTDB taxonomy): domain Bacteria; phylum Myxococcota_A; class Polyangia; order Polyangiales; family Polyangiaceae; genus JAEWRL01. Next base: position 32,448 of record CAYRKE010000069.1, on the reverse strand, counting down.
CGGCTCGCTCGACTCGTCGGCGCCGGCTAGAAACTGCCAAGCATCAACCACCCAACCCCTGTGACCGTAACCCAGGGCGTCGTCTGCAATCCGAAGCTTGGGCTTGCGCCCGGCACGGCCCTCGCCCGCCGCTCCGGCTGCTCGTCGGGCCACAACAGCCACGTTGCGGCCGTTGCGACACCGAGGATCCCTGCCGTGATGAAGCCGATATTCGAGATCCTTGCCGCGCGTCGTTCCTCGTCCTCGGCGTCCCGGAGCTCCTGACACTTGCGAGCCACCTCCCCGGTGGGGGCCGCGCACGGATAGGTGCTCCCCGAGCCAATGGCAAGGTCGGCGCGCGCGTCATCGACATCGCCGCCCGCGGCCGCAAGCGTGGCCTCGCCGTAAGCAGCAACCCCAAGCGATGCCGCTGTCAGTACCCCCCCGCACACGACCGCCCAACGCTTGGACACGGGCCAGACCTCGTCGTCGCGCGACGACAAGGAATCCTCAACCGAAGCACCACCACGCGAGGCCCCCGCCTTTCCCGAACGAGCTCGGGGATCCTCGTCGAGCGACAGCCGCAGAGGCAGGTAGCGACCAGCACCGAGGTCTACGCTCTCATTGACGGATCGGGATTCACCAAGGCTAGCATGAATCTCATGCCGCCCCGGACTCAAGTACAGTGGCCGCCCCGCAATGGGTGGTTCGACTCGAACCCCGTCAACCAGCAGCACGGCGTTCTCCGGAGTGACATCGAGATCGAGCCTTGCCACCATCCGCTCGGTGCTGGAGAGCTCTCTTTCGAGACCCTCGCGTTCACGTGGCAGGAGCTCCGTGCTTTCGCTGAGGTACTTCGAGAGATGCGTCGCCGACTGGACGAAATCCCCAACCTCAAGCTCGGCCAGAGCCAGATTCCGCAGCGTTTCCACGTGGGGGTACACGGTATAGGATTGTCGAAAAGCGGCCACCGCGAGTTCGAAGTTGCCGTCTTTCGCGGCCTCGAGCCCCTCGTCCCAGCGGCGCCTCGCCTCAAGCACGGCCTCGGACGGCTCGCCAGGTGTAGCGGCGCCCGGGGCTGAGTCGTCTCCGCGAAACTTCGCTCCATCGTGCTTGGCGGGTCGAGCTCCCGCGCTGCCTCGCGCCCACACGTCCGAGACCCGTACGTCCACCACAGCTACAGTGTTCAGGCACAGCAGCACCAGGAATCCTGCGCTTCGACTACGGCGCATCACCAGACCTCTCCGACATTGTTGGTCTCGACATGGCGGCCTCCACACGGGCAAACCTCAGGCTGCACTGGTGTCTCATTGCGCCCATCAGAAAGGCTTTCCCTGCCGCATCTTCCCGTACCGAGTGGGCGATTCCTCTAGCACAGACGCTGACGAAGCGACCGCCGGGGGGGCTCCGAATGGCCCGCCCTCGGCGCCGGCCTCGCCGGCTGGATCCGCAGCAACGCCCCCGGACTCCGCGACCCCACGACGTGGAGCGACCACAGCCGGCGAGCGCGCCGAAACGTGAACCGCTGTCGAAGTCGGTGACGCGAAAACGCGCCTGGAGGCGAGACGTCCCGGTCCATGGCTCAATCGTCGGTCAGCTCCGCCTTCCGCCTCGGCGGAATTCCCCCCAATGCCGACGGACCACCGGCGTTCGCGCAACTGCTGCCCCGTCGCTGTCGCACTTTGTAGTGCCCCTTGGACGGCCGGCGCAGCCTCAGAGGCCTGCTCAGGCGCAGCGGGAGGCGCGACCTCAGTAGCCTGCCAAACGAGCGGTGGCTGCGCTGCACCTGACTTCGACTGTGCGAGCTCAGTGTGCGTAAAGTCCGAGGTGGCCTGCCGACGCGTCGACGATGCCACCGCGGCGGGAAGGTACGGAGCCCCCTGAAGCGTCGGCCCCGACATGAGGCTCACCACGCCAGCCACCGTAGCGCCAACCGTCAAGCCGAGGCCAAGCAGTGGCCAGTGATCGGACCGCTCTGGCAATCTCTCGATTTCGAGTTCGGTCGGAGCGACGCTCAGCGCCTTGCGAGATTCGCCCTCGACTGGGTCGCGTCCCCAACGCCTCACGGTATTCCGGGGAAGCGCCGCCTGGCTCAGTGTGCTCTCCCAGTTCTTCCACCTGCTGCCGCCCAGCCCAGCTGGACGCGCAATGTCGGACTCCGGCTCTGCCGCCCCATCCCCCTCGCCGCGTCCATCTGCTGAGCGGTCCCACCAAGCAGGAGACTCTGCGGCTGAGTGCTGCTCGAGGAGTGTCGCCTCCCGTTGGAGCAGACGCTCGTCCAATGGCAGCTCATCCGAATCTCGATCCCCTGGACTCTGCTCTGACGGCACTCCGCTCCCCTCGATGGTTCGAAGCCGCCACCCTCCTTCCGCACTGGATCGGCCCTCCACTTCCGTTCCCGTTGCGCGGGACGCGCCTCGACTCGCGAAATCCATCGTCGGATCGACCGGAGTCTGGCGGGGAACCTCTCTATCGGACATGACCTCGTCCGCTAGCGTATCAGGGTACTCCACAATCCTGCGCGGATTTGTGCGGAGATCTCGGCAACCCTCGTTAAGCTCCGGCAGCGTGGAT